>JADHSZ010000080.1 GCA_016776635.1 Alphaproteobacteria bacterium | reverse complement strand
TGAAATTCAAGCTGATCATGGCGCTGGTGAGCGACGACAAGACCGAAGAGGTCTTGCAGGCGGCGCGCGATGCCGGGGCTACCGGCGCCACCATGATTTCCAGCGCCCGCGGCGAGGGGCTGGAACCGCCCAAGACCTTTCTCGGCCTTTCCGTCAGCGGCCAGAGAGACGTGCTGTTGTTCCTGGTGGAAGGCCATTTATGCCGCAAGATTCTGGAAACCATCGCCGTCGGCGGGGCTTTTTACGAGGAGCCGGGCAGCGGCATCGCCTTTCAGCTCGATATTGAGGACGCCGTCGGCCTGGAATCGCAAATTCCCGCCCTTTTTGAAGAGATTGAGGACAAGATATGACCAAGAAACACATTACAACCGTCAGCGAGGTCATGACGCCGAGCATCCATGTGGTGGAAGGCGTGGCCACCGTGCGCGAGGCCATTGACCTCATGAACATGCACCGCGTGAGTTCGCTGGTTATCAACCGCCGTCACGAAGGCGACGAGTTCGGTATCATCGTCATCGAGGACATCGCCAAGAAGGTGATCGACAAGGATCTGTCTCCCGACCGCACCAATGTCTATGAGATCATGTCGAAGCCGGTGGTGACGGTGGACGCCAATATGGACATCCGTTATGCCATCCGCCTGTTGGGGCGTCTCGACCTGTCGCGCATCCTGGTTACCGACGGGGTGGAGCTGGTGGGGATGGTGACGCTGCGCGATATGGTGCTGCGCTTCGTGGAGCCGGAAACCGGGGACAGCGCCAGCGATGCCGACGCCGAGGAGGAGGATTCCTGAGGCTTTTTAAGAAGGGCCGCATTTAGCCATGTCTGAAACTCCCTCCGAGACTGTTGCCTTCGCGCCGCCGCCCAAGGCCGCCCTGGTTACCGGCGCGGCCCACCGCATCGGCCGCGCTATCGCTCTTGGTCTGGCTGGTGATGGCTGGGCGGTGGCCGTGCATTACAGCCGTTCCAAGCCACAGGCCAAGGAAGTGGTGGACGAGATTACCGCCGCCGGTGGCCGCGCCGTGGCCCTGGCCGCCGATCTTACCGACGAGGACGAAGCGGCGGATCTGGTGCCCCGCGCGGTGGCCACGCTGGGGCCGCTGGGCTGTCTCGTCAATAATGCCTCGCAATTCGAGGCCGACGATCCGGCCACCGCCACCCGGGAAAGCTGGGATACCCATATGGAGGTGAACCTGCGTGCGCCCTTCGTGCTGACACAGGGCTTCGCCGCACAGATGCCCGCCGACACCAGCGGCTGCGTCATCAACATTATCGACCAGAGGGTGTGGAACCTTACCCCCTTTTTCACCACCTATACCCTGAGCAAGGCGGGGCTGTGGACTCTGACCCAGACCCTGGCCCAGGCCCTGGCGCCGTGCATCCGCGTTAACGCCATCGGTCCCGGCCCGACCCTGGCCAGCGCCCGCCAGACGGACGCCCAGTTCACCCGGCAATGGCAGTCGACGCCGCTGCAGCGCCACACCCCGACGGAGGAAATCTGCGCCGCCGTGCGTTTTCTGCTTTCCGCCCCGGCCGTGACGGGACAGATGGTGGCGCTGGATGGTGGCCAGCATCTGGGCTGGGCACAGCTTGACCGCGACTATCTGCCCGAGGAATAAACCGGCGCACCTTTTTATGGGGAGCCGCGGCGGGCTCTTTTTTGCGGAGCAGAATAGGCTGTTCCCGGTTGTTCTCCGAACCCCCCTCGTGCCGGCCCCGCAGAGGCACTTGTAAAAAGCCCGTGTAAACAAAATGTTAAGGGTATTTTTTTACGCCGGACAGAAAAGTTGTGCACAGCGCCAATGGAAGCCGGGGATTTATCAGAAAAATAGCGGTAAAAAGCCACTAAATATGGGTTTGTTTCCACTTGACTTTTAATTCGCTAATGAAAATCAATACGTTAATATTGATGCTCAAAAAATAGGCATTTATGTGAAAACCCAACTCTATCTAGGGGAAAATCTCTGCGGGGAGGGGTTGTCAACAAAGTTATCCACACGTTTCGTGGATAGTATTTTTTTGCTTCCTCCCTTCCAAAGCCATATCAATAAGTTAGTCTTTTCGGGAGGGCCCGGACGGGGCTCGCGCGGGATCTGACGGCATGGAGAGTCTCCCCCCGGTGCGGCCCCGGTCTGACCCAGGGGGAGCCGGGCAGATGGGATGTGAGCAGGGGGATACGGGAAGCGTAAGGGCTCTTCTCCCGAGTGGGGCAAGAGAGGTGGCGGAACAGTGGAAGCAAACCGTAGATGAGCGGCAAGGAACAAAAGCCCGGTGGCGGCAGGGGTGGCGGCGGCGAGGCCTCTGACGATACTCCTGGAGACGGGGTGTCATCGGCACCGTTGCCGGAGACTCCCGCCGCCACCGGGCTGGCGGTGATCCGTGACTGCATAAAGACCCTTCCCGCCAAGCCCGGCGTCTATCGCATGACCGGCAAGGGGGACAAGGTGCTCTATGTGGGCAAGGCCAAGAACCTCGCCAAACGGGTGGTTTCCTATACCCATTTCGCAAAACTCCCGCGACGGTTGCAGCGCATGGTGGCTGAAACCACGGCCATGGAGATCGTTACCACCCATACTGAGGTCGAGGCGCTGTTGTTGGAGAGCAACCTCATCAAGCGTCTGGCGCCGCGCTATAACGTGCTGCTGCGCGACGACAAATCCTTTCCCTATATCTTCATCGGCGGCGATCACGACTGGCCGCAGATCGACAAGCACCGCGGCGCGCGCTCCCGCAAGGGGGACTATTTCGGTCCTTTCGCCTCGGCCGGAGCGGTCAACGAGACCCTCAATATCCTCGAGCGCGCCTTTCTGTTACGGAGTTGTTCCGACGGGGTGTTCGCGGGCCGCAGCCGTCCCTGTCTGCTCTATCAGATCAAGCGCTGCTCGGCCCCCTGTGTGGGCCGTATCGAGGCGGGAGCCTATGCCGACCTGGTGGCCCAGGCCAAGGACTTCCTGTCGGGGCGCAGCCAGGACATCCAGAAGCGTCTGGCGGTTTCCATGCAACAGGCCAGCGAAGCCACGGATTATGAGTCGGCGGCGGTCTATCGTGACCGTATCCGCGCCCTGACCCAGGTACAATCGCGCCAGGACATCAATGTGAGGGGTCTGGACGAGGCCGATATCATCGCCATTCACCAAGCCGGCGGCCAGAGCTGTATCCAGGTGTTTTTCTTCCGTGGCGGGCGTAATTACGGCAACCGCGCCTATTTCCCGCGCCACGACGCCAATCTGGCGGCCGAGGAAGTCCTGGGGCCTTTCATCACCCAGTTTTATGAATCGCGCATCGCGCCGGCCTCGGTGCTTATCAGCCATGAGGTGGCCGAACGGGAATTGATAGAACAGGCGCTGGCCTCGCGCGCCGGGCACAGGGTGGCCATACGGCAACCGCGCCGTGGCGCCAAGCGCAAGCTGGTGGAACATGCCGGACTCAATGCCAGGGAGGCGCTGTCGCGGCGCTTGGCCGAAAACGCCTCGCAACGGCAATTGCTGGAGGAGGTGGCGCGGGTCTTCGGCCTCGATGCGCCGCCGGAGCGCATCGAAATTTACGACAACAGCCATATCCAGGGCGCCAAGCCGGTGGGCGCCATGGTGGTGGCGGGGGCCGAGGGCCTCAACAAGAAGGCCTACCGTAGCTTTAATATCAAGGGCGGTGCGGTTACAGACGACTCTGCGGACATGTCTCCTGCCATGTCTCCGGGCGACGACTACGCCATGATGCGTGAGGTGCTGACCCGGCGTTTTACCCGGGCGTTGAAGGAAGACCCGGGGCGGGAAAAGGGAAGCTGGCCCGATTTGTTGTTGATTGACGGCGGCGCCGGGCATCTCAGCACGGCCTGTCAGGTGATGGCCGATCTGGGGCTGGGGAATATCCCCGTGGCGGCCATTGCCAAGGGGCCTGAGCGCCACGCCGGGCGCGAGAGGTTCTTTGTTCCCGGCCGCGAGCCCTTCAGCCTCAAGTCCCGTGATCCGGTGCTGTTTTACCTGCAACGGCTGCGCGACGAGGCCCACCGTTTCGCCATCGGCGCCCATCGCGGCAAGCGCTCGTCATCGCTGTCGCGGTCCATTCTCGACGAGATCGCGGGCGTGGGACAGGCGCGCAAGAAGGCCCTGTTGCATCATTTCGGCTCGGCCCGTGACGTGGCCGGCGCCGGTCTTGAAGACCTGGAGGCGGTTTCCGGTATCAGCAGCGCGGTGGCGAAAAAAATCTACAGCCACTTTCATGACGATGGATAAATCCCAATATGGAATGTAAGATGAGCCCCCGCCCCGCCGTTCCTCCGCTTCCGGGCCTTTCCACGGCATGATAACCACTCTTCCCAATCTTCTGACCCTGTCGCGCATCGCCGTGATTCCCATTCTTGTGGGGCTGTTCTTCCTTGACGGCGCGGCGCCGCGCTGGGTGGCGCTGGGACTTTTCGCCCTGGCCGGGGCCACCGACTTCTTCGACGGCTATCTGGCCCGCACCCGTGGACAGTATTCGGCCCTGGGGCAGTTTCTCGATCCGGTGGCCGATAAGGTCTTGATCTCCGCCGTTATCCTGATGCTGGTGGCCTTCGACCGCATTTCGGGACTCACCGTGCTGCCGGCGCTGGTGATTTTGGTGCGCGAGATCATGGTCTCGGGCCTGCGCGAGTTCCTCGCCGAGCTCCGCGTCGGGGTGCCGGTGTCCCGGCTCGCCAAATGGAAGACCACCATCCAGATGCTGGCGCTGGGCTTTCTTATCGTCGGCGATGCCAGTCCCGACTGGATTCCGGCCATCCTGATCGGCGATATAGGGGTGTGGCTGGCGGCGGGGATTACCCTGGTTACGGGCTATGACTATTTGCAGGCGGGCCTGCGCCACATGCTGGACGCGAAAGAGGACGTTTCTGTAGGGGACGCCCCTAGGGAGGACGGGGACAGTCAGGGCAAGGCCCACGGGAGTAGCGGCGGCGCCTCACGTTCTCACGGTTGACAATCCGCCCCCGCCACCCTTTATCTCTCTTATTAATTTCATCTTGAGAAGCGAGCCCCTTTCATGAAGGTTTTTGGCCTGGCGGGATGGAGCGGCAGCGGCAAGACCACCCTGCTCGCAAAACTTCTGCCCGAATTGATCGCCAGGGGCGTTTCCGTCTCCACCATCAAGCATACCCATCATAAGGTGGAGGTGGACAAGCCCGGCAAGGACAGCTACGTGCACCGCGAATCCGGCGCCACCGAGGTGCTGGTGGGGTCGCCCCAGCGTTGGGCGCTGATCCACGAGAACCGTGGCGAGCCGGAGGCCTCCCTCGACGGCCTGATCGCGCGCATGACGCCGGTGGACCTGTTGCTGGTGGAGGGGTTCAAGGCCTATCCCCACGACAAGGTGGAGGTCTATCGCCAGGATAACGGCAAACCGCTGATCTGTGTCGAGGATCCCCATATCGTGGCGGTCGCCAGCGACGCGGAGCCGGGCGGGGCAGACCTGGCCGGGGTCGATCTGCCCGTATTCGCCCTCGATGATGTGGTGGGGCTGGCCTCGTTTATTCTCGGGCGTTGCGGGCTCTGTGGGCTCGGTGGCAAGGAAACCTGAACCATGGCCCAGATTTCCGACGATTGCTTCGCCTTTGGCGGCGAGTTGATGCCCAGCGATGAAGCCTTGGCGGTTCTCGATGAACGCCTGTCCCCGGTGGTGGTGGCGGAAACCGTGCCCCTGCGCCAAGCCTGCGGACGGATTCTTGCTGAAGAGGTGGCCGCCGAATGTTTCGTGCCGCCCCATGACAACGCCGCGGTGGACGGCTATGCCGTCTATTTCGACGACCTTAACCCGCAAGCCGAAACCCTGTTGCCGGTGACGGCCCGAATCGCCGCCGGGCATCCCCTGGACCGGCCGCCGCGCCGTGGCGAGGCGCTGCGTATTTTCACTGGCGCCCCCGTTCCCGGTGACGGCAATACGGGCCCCGATACGGTGCTGATGCAGGAGGACTGCCGCGAGGAAGACGGTAAGGTGGCCATCCCTCCCGGTATTTCCCGTGGCGCCAATCTGCGCGCCAAGGGCGAGGACATGAAGCCCGGCGACGTGGTTTTGAAACAAGGCCGCCGCCTGCGCCCCCAGGACATAGGATTGGCCGCCTCGCTGGGCTGTGCGGCGCTGCCGGTATATGAGCCGTTGTCGGTGGCGGTCTTCTCCAGCGGCGACGAGATATGCGACCCCGGCGAAAAACTTCCCCCAGGCGGAATCCCCGAGGGCGCCATCTACGACGCCAACCGCTATGGCCTGTTCGCCCTTTTGCAAGGGCTGGGCTGTGCGGTGACGGATTTGGGAATCCTGCGCGATGACGAAGCCGCCGTTACGGAAGCGCTGGCCAAGGCGGCCCCCGATCACGGCCTTATTCTGACCTCGGGCGGAGTTTCCACCGGCGAGGAGGATCATATCCGCGGCGCCGTGGAATCGCTGGGGAGTCTCCATTTCTGGCGTCTTTCCATCAAGCCGGGGCGGCCCCTGGCCATGGGACAGGTGGGAACCACCCCCTTCATCGGCCTGCCCGGCAATCCGGTGGCGGTGATGGTCACGTTTCTGCTTTTCGCCCGCCCGGCGATCCTCAAACTGTCCGGGGCCACCGATTTCCGGCCCCGCCTGTTCCGGGTTCGCGCCGGTTTTTCCCAGAACAAGAAGGCCGGACGCCGGGAATGGGTGCGGGCGCGGCTGGTGCAGGGGCCGCAGGGCGAGCCGGTGGCCGAGAAATTCCCGCACCAGGGCTCGGGCATCCTGTCTTCCATGGTGGAGGCCGACGGGCTGGTTGAACTGGCCGACGACGTGTCCCATGTGGCAGAAGGAGATATGGTGGATTTCCTGTCCTTCCGCGAGGTTCTGTCATGAAGATCCTGTATTTTGCCTGGCTGCGCACCAAGACCGGCTGTGCCCAGGAAGACCTGTCTCCGCCCGCCCATGTGAGCGACGTGGCGGCGCTGGTGGAATGGCTGAAGCAGCGCAGCCCCGGCCATGCCGAAGCGCTGACTGACCTGTCGGCGGTGCGCGCCGCCGTCAATCAGGAATTTGTCGCCTTCGACCATGTTCTCGCCGCCGATGACGAGGTCGCCCTGTTCCCGCCGGTTACCGGGGGCTGAGGCCATGACCGATCCCATGATCCGGGTTCAGGAAGAGGATTTCGACGTGGGAGAAGAACTGGCCCGGCTCTCCGGCGGCAAGCCGCAAGTGGGCGCGGTGGCCTGTTTCGTGGGGCTGGTGCGCGACATGGCCGACAGCGAC
>JADHSZ010000001.1 GCA_016776635.1 Alphaproteobacteria bacterium | reverse complement strand
AAGTCGCGTCATTTCTGGACCTGAAAAGGCACGCGGCGCCGTGGCGATAAAGAGAGAAAAGTCGCGGCGTTCCCCGCCCTCACCCAGGATTTCGGCGGGATCGGAGAAACAAAAGGCCGCCCGGGGGTGCCGCGCCAGCGTGGAAAGATAGCTTTCAACAAAATCCGGCGTTACGTGATCGTCGGCGGCGAAGAAATAGACGTAGTCGCCTTTTGCTTCTTTAAGGCCCCGGTTGAAGGTGGCGTTGACCCCAAGATTTTCCGCCTGCCGCACCAGCCGCACATAAGAATGACCGGCGGCGAAATCTTCCACCACCGCACGGCTGTCGTCGGTGGAAGCGTCATCGACGACGATGACCTCCATCGGACGGATGCTCTGGCTTTCCAGTTCCTCAAACGTGCCGGGAAGATAGGGGGCCTGATTATAATTGGCCACCACCACGGACAAGGTGGGGAGGGAGGAGATATCCGTCCCGGAAGTCTCTGTGCCGGAGGCGTTCACACAATCCGCCTAATCGGAATCATCGTGAACAAACGTGATGCCAGAGGACAGTAAAAGCCAACTCAGAACTGTGGACTTAGACAGCAAAGCACGGAAATAAACGGAAAGGGGAAATTGCAAAATTTTCTCAGCAACGAGTTCACCTTTAAATTTTTTGATCAACATTACCCATATCCCTCCAACCCCCTTGGAAATAGGTGATTTAAGGATAGTAGTGATCAGGCGATAAAGCGCCGGCCAACTCATGCACACTTCCCTGAGATAATGGATAGTCGTTTTTACAGACTGTAAGCCGATCACCTTGATGAGTTCGGCCACGTTTAATTTCGTTAGGAAAAAAGGAATCGAATATTTGGGCTTACGCCAGTGAGAAAAGCGCCTGATGCGGCGTTCCCGGGCGGCAGAGGCGGGTATATCCTCGAAGTAAAGAATTTCTCCGGGCACGGAAAGCCTTTCCGCCACCGCCGAGACAACCTCTTCCGCCTGCCGTTCGGCGGCTTCCCAAAGCTCTTCATCAACAGGCGCATAGTGCCAGCGCAGGGGATGCTTCGCACAAAAACGGTGCAGAACCGAAGCATATTCTTCCGCCCAGCGCGCCAGCACCGGCACGCTGGCAGGCGGGCGATTGGGATCGGATGAATATACCGTGGCGCGGGAGGACAGGCTGATGACGGTGCATTCGTCCGAATCCTCCACGTAATGGATGTTGTCGTCACCCTTGAAGAGAATGGGCATGTATTCTTCATCAAGGCTGACCGAAAACCGTACGTAATAATCGATGTTTGTGGGCTGGCTGCGGATCACCAGGGGATGCAGGTGATAACTACGCATCAGGATTCCCTGATCGGGGATCTTCCACATAACCGTGGAGGGAAAGACCGAAAATTTCGGCGTATCCCAGCAAAAATCCCACATCCCTTGATGGAAATTCTCCAGGGAAAGCTGCACCAGATCCCGGGAGGAAAGGTTGAGAACGGTTGGGGTTGGCGAATCAGGCACCGGGGTTTTCAGCTTTGGAAGTATTTCCGCCATGTCTTCGGTGATCGCCCGGGGCACGGGGCTGAGCACGGCGTCACAGCCCTCGGCAATGCGCGCCGCCACATTGCCCATACCGCCCTGGGACCAAATGAAGTCGGGGTAGGAGAAGAAAACGGCGTCAAAGCTTTCGCCCACACGGATGGCCTCCATCTGGCATTGGGAGGCCAATTTGTACATCTCGGATAAGGGACGCCGTCCGAAAATGGCGAAACGGACCTTGAGCCGTTTCTGTAACAGATGAAAGGCCGGATGCGCCTTGATAATCTCCGAATCAGCTTTTGTGGTCAGGATCAGATATTCGGAACCGTCATGCCAGGCGGACCCGTCAATATTACCTTCGGCAAGTTGGGAGGGCAGGGAAAGTTCAAGAAATTCCCGTGCGTATTCCTCACCCCAGATAACCATGGAAAAAAGATATTTCATAAAAAATTGCGATTCTCTGTTTATGCGTAAAGGTTTATGCACTGAACAATCGGCAATTTACTTCGTTCAGAGCGGTTTTGAAACTGTGCAGATCGTCCCCCAATATAGCAAGTTCCACTTTAACAAATCTGTTGGCAATGGAAGAATGCCCAGCTGCTATTCTTTCTGCCCCCATGACTGAAACAGCGATCACCAGATAATGCACTCTCCCATGCAAGATATCCGCACCGGTCTCCGCTCATGGCGGCTTGCCCTGCATTGGGCGTGGATGGATACGAAACTGAAATACCGCCGCTCCGTCATCGGCCCGCTGTGGATCACCATCAGCGTCGGCGCCACCATCTTAGGGATGGGGGTTGTCTTCAGCACTTTGTGGGGCACAACCCTAGGGGACTTTCTGCCCTATATCTGTACCGGAATGATTACCTGGGGATTGATTACCGGCCTCATAAACGAAGGCGCCGTTGTCTTCATCAACAGCGAGAATCTTCTGACCCAGATCAATCTTTCCGCCACCACCTGTGTCCTGAGGATGGTGTTCAGGCAGTTCATCATTTTCATGCACAATATTCTGATTTTCCTGCTGGTGGTTCTAGTCTTCGGCGTCGACCTTTCCTCCGCCACGCCGCTGGCCGCGCTGGGCCTGTTGCTTTATCTGGTGACCGGTATCTGGTTTGGCATTCTGTTCGGCATGATCTGCGCCCGCTTCCGCGACGTGCCCCAGGTGTTGACCAATCTGGTTCAGTTGACTTTCTTCATCACACCTATTTTCTGGAAACCGGAAATGCTCGGAGAGCGGGTCTTTATCACCACGTATAATCCTCTGTTCCATTTCCTCGAAATCGTGCGCCAGCCCCTGCTCGGCCACTATCCCTCCGCCGCCAATTGGGGAGTCGTTGCCGCCGTAACGGTCTTGGGGATCATCACCACATGGCTGTTCCACCGGCATTTCTTCAAACGCCTTAAATACTGGCTTTAACGGCGGAGAAAACTGGAAATGGCCCATATTAGACTTCGTAATGTGAACGTGGATATTCCCGTCTATGACGCGCGGAGTCGCCGCCTCATCAGCAAAGAAGTTCTGTTGCGTCGCATTGGCGGCGCCATGAAGGTGGATCGTGATTCACGGGTGGTGGTCTCGGCCCTGCACGATATTTCGCTCGATATCGAGCAAGGTGACCGGCTGGGTCTCGTGGGCCATAACGGCGCCGGCAAGACCACGTTGCTTCGGGTGTTATCGGGAATCTACCCCCCCACCGACGGCACGGTGGATTCCTTCGGCCAAGTGGCGCCCATGTTCAATATTTCGCTGGGCATGGAAATGGACGCCACGGGATATGAAAATATCCACATGATGGGCCGCCTGCTGGGTATGGAAAATGATGAGATCGCTGTGGCGGTGCCCGATATCGAGGACTTCACCGAATTAGGAGATTATCTGACCCTGCCCGTGCGTACCTATTCCTCGGGTATGCTCATGCGGCTGGCCTTTGCCATCGCCACGGCACGAACCGCCGATATTGTCCTTATTGACGAGGCCATGGGAGCGGGCGACGCCGCCTTTTACGAGAAAACCCAGGAAAGACTGGGCCGGTTTCTGTCGGAATCCAGCCTGCTTGTGCTCACCACCCATTCGGAACAGCTGATGCGCAAGTTCTGCACCCGCGCCGTGCTTTTGCATAACGGCAAGATCGAGATGGTGGGCGATCTGGACGAAGTTTATGCGAAATACGGCGAGCTGTTGGTGTGAGAATTATCCCTAGCGTGTGAATATTCAAAATTTTTCATTATCCTCCACGCTTATCTCAAGTTACTTCAAAGTGCCTGGCGCCGAAGCAACAGCTTTCGCAGAGTATCCTTTATGACAATCAGAGCTCCTGCCGTGGCGATCAGCGCCAGCGGCAGCACCCCTTGTCCATATTGTGAAGCCCCTTCTCCGGCAAAAAATTCGGCTACCAGTATTAATCCTACAGAGGAGGAGGCTACGTAGAGAAGAAATGCTCTCTGTCTCGAAAAAGGCAAGAACCACCATGTCACTAGGGCGGCCAGACCGATACCCTTATAAATTATGCCACGCAGGAGATTCGCCTTATCAAATATTTCCTGAAAAATTTGAGACGAACCTTTCTGAAAATCCCTGCGATATTTTTCAAACAGAGAAGCAGGAAGCGATGTTTTCGCGCAGTTGCCCTGGTTAAAGACAGTCTGCCTGTCGTGAGGATTTCTCCACATTGATACCAATGGCCCGAGGGCCCCGTATCCCTCGGAGCTTTGTGACGAGACCTTGAGGATTTGTTCTCGTGGCCATGTTGGCCCCGCACCCTTTTGCGGACGAGCCAGCATTTCCTGACTGCTGCCGTGTCCACCTTTTCCCGACATGCTGATATCCTTCAACGCAACGTCAAGTCCAACTGACCATGTCAAGGCAACGCCTCCGACAATCAATAGCGAGACGAGAAGATGCCGGTAATGGGATTTTTGCTTTGATGCGAAAACGGCAATTGCCACGACCAATACCGCCAGGGGAACAACCCCTTCCCATTGTGTAAACCAGGCCGCCGATCCAAGAAAAACAGATGCATATATGAATGTCCCAAGCCGCGTTATGTAGTACCTGGAAACCGCATAGACCGAAGCAAGAAGCAGAAACACGAACAATTGGTCGGGCAGCATGGATTTAGCAGAGAGGAACGGAGCCATCGACACGATATAAACGATGGCCGCACCCAGCGCCGCTATTCGATGTATGGGATAAACAGTACGATAGAGCAGCACCGGGCTAAGAATTCCCATCGCCACATAGGCCATCACGGTGACACTGAACGTATTGAAGAAATATTGCCCGGTGGCCACCAGAAATACCGGGAAACCGGGCGGCAAGTGGTCGGTGAATCCGCTGCCGGGAGAGCCTGTCAAAAAACGCCCGTAATCGTAGAACATGCCTGCATCACAAGTGAATACAAGCGGAGAGAACAAAAAGAGCGCCTGTACGGGCATGGCAAGCCCAAGGATCAGGGCTTGATCGCCTCGACAGTAAGGTGCCCGGGAACGAGAAACTGAAAGATCGGCGCGCGCAGCCTCAAAAATTCGGGCAATCGTCAATACCATGCCGATGCCGGCGCGGGTGAACACACCCAATTTTTCTTGCCGGGATTTTGGTAACTTGGATACCTTAGAGAGGTATCCAATATGGACGAGAATAACGGCGACTATCCCTACGGAACCAACAATGACAATTGAAGTTCGCTTGATTCCAAATAAACGGTAAAAAATAAAATCTTCGCCAATTTCACCAAGGAATTTACTCAAATATGCAAAAAATATAAGCCCTAAAAATATAAATAGAGAGGATAGAATAACCGCCTTATATGAATCCCCAAAAAGCGTATATTTAAATGGAATTTTAGGCACTAAAAACGACTCCGTGTAATCACACCCCATAAAAATTCTGCAAAAGAGGCCAGGACGTGTCTAAAGATTTCGATATGATTTACGTATGTGAATCCGGCAAAACGAAGGAGGAAATGGTCGACCTTACATATCGAATCAAAAACAAAAACTCTTTATTCAATCCGGAACTGCAAAAGCAATTTCTGATTTTCAATCATATTAACCGCACCGGGGGCGCAGTCATCAATGATATTCTCTTTAGAATGCAGGATAAAACCAGCCTTCCCCTCATCATCCCTGCCGAGGATCTGGCTTATTCTGATGATCCGCCCTGGGAAGGAAAAAGTGCCCCCCTTGTGATTACTGCGCATTATCTCTTCGGCCTGCATGAACGGCTCCGGGAGCCTTCGTCATATTTCACAATAATGCGGGAACCACACTCACACTTTCTCACGATCTTTCTCAGGCGAAACAAGGACTATAAATATGCGGGAAGCCACATGGGGGAAATATGGTCGAATTTAGAAAGAAAAATTGATGAGATAAGGGAAAAAATAGGGCACTGCAATATACAGACGTATGAACACGCAGTATATTATAAGAATAGACCAAATCCAGCAACTGATATTTATCCTGGATTCTTTGAAAATATGAATAACACTACGGCTGAAGGCCTTTTTTCAACGGCCGACAATAATATAAAAAATATGTTTTTCTTTGTAGGCATTACGGAACTGTTTGAAGAGAGTCTCTTCACGCTTTTTGATATGCTCGGCATACAGGAAACACTGATGTGGCGCCCAGGATTATACACTTACTGGCGGCCTACCAAGGACGAGATGCCGATCAGGTTAAGAAAAAAGCTCTCCGCCATGCTTGAAGCAGATCTTGAGCTCTATCACAGCAACAGGCATATCCTGGAAAATATGCTCGAAAAATCTAATTTCGGCGATGAACTGATACGCTATAAACAGCACGCCCGTAATCCCTATAACCGGCTTTACCTTGAGCTCTCAGAAAGATTTCCCGTCGCCGCCGAGACCTTTGGCTATTTTTCCGAGGTGGTGGATAAAGAATTCCGGCATTCGCGCGCGTTGATTCGGAATATTCAGGGACTCTCACTGGGTTTTCAGGTGACTCGCGCCGAAAGAGAAGCACAGAAACACTTGGAAAGCGGAAAGCGGGGGCCGGCTTTTCGGGCCAAGGCTCTGTTGTTATCCTGCAAAATGTTATTCTATAAAACCTTAAACAAATTCCGCTGTAGATGAAGGCAGTGGCTCGAACTGTTTGAATCTTTCAGTACGGGAACTTGCAACTTTAATTATCATCACGAACACTCCTGGTTCCCTAATCCGCCGTACCATTTCCCTCAAACATCCCGCCCGTCACCTTAGCTGGCATGAGGCCATCTCCCCATGATTGCACCCAGACACAAACTGCAAACAGCCGGAGATTATAATTCTAATATTAGTGGCTCATATTCTTCATCTTGAATGGATGTTAAAGTAGCCTGACATCACGAAAAGTAGGGGAATTCCCGCATGGAAGATAAACCGACGGCCCGGGAAGAGACATCGTTTCCCGCAAATGACGAAGGTGAGCTTCGGAAGTTCTTCGTTCATTTCGGGGCCTTCGTGATCGTCGCAATCGGTGCGTTTTTCCGGGCAAATGATCTGTTGCTGTCCGGCTGGGATGGGTATGGATCAAGAGTCTACACGCGCCAGATGTTCCAATGGTCTTCCTTCGGATTTTCCTTAGAGAACCTACCCTTTCAGGGCCTTGGGGTCTTCCTTCCGTTTAATATTCATCTTATCCCCAGCTACCTGACTTTGGGCCATATTGGGGGAGACCTTGGCGTTTCACTGGCGTTTCTCGTTTCTGCACTCTTGCAATTTACGGCGGTTTATCTGCTTGGGCGAGCGCTGAGATTACCGGTCCAGGCCACCATGATCGGAGCCTGGAGTCTCCCGGCTTTTTCTCTGGGGTTTTTCTCTCCTTTTAATATCTACCCCATCTTTCTGATTGCAGTGCACGTAGCGGATATTATTTCCATAGCCACTCTGATGGTGGCTGTGTTTGGTCTCGCCATGTATTCGAAACGGATTAATTTTTTTCTCGCTGTATTATTATTCTTATTGTTTATAATATTTCTTTGTTCAGAAGTGATATGTTTGGTTTTCTTTTTACATATATTTACTATTTTTGGTATCGCATTTCTTTTCGTCGGAAAAACGAGACCAGATTTTTTTCTCAAATGCGTGATAACACTGGCGCTTCCCGTAGCGATCATGGCGTTGGGTGGCGCGGCTTATGTATACGGACTTTACGATTTTACAGCCGTAAATTTTTTCCATGATGATTTTAACGCCGTCACGAAGCGAACCCCTTATCACGTATCTGTTATTTTTCATGGCTGGGGACCGGGCCGGATCGTGGCAATTCTCGCGCTGGCCGGAGCTCTTGTAGCTGCAATTTCAGAGCGGGAAGCCACACGCCTGCTGGCCCGGGCCTTTTTGGTCGCGCTGGTGGTTCTTGGGGCTTATGGCACCTATTACTTCGTATCCACGGGCCCCTGGGGCTACATCTACCCCTTATATACCGAGGTGGCCCTGTGGCCATTTTATTTCCTCTATGCGGGATACGCCTTGTGGCGTGGCTGGAGCTTTGCGCAAAGATTCCAGGGATTTCTACTCCCTGCTGTAATGTCCAGGGCATCTGACATTTTTCGATATTTTTCCATATCGCCGGTCAGGGTTTACCTGTTAGCAGGCGCGGGCGCGCTGTTGTTATTGGCAAACCCGATTTATTTTACGACTTCCTTCAAAGAAACGTATTTCAGCACCACGCCATTTATTCGCCTTCTCAGAGAAGAAGTGAGCCTGACACCCGGCAAAAAGTTTCGGGGGAACGTCGCCACATTCACCGGGTTCGGGGGGCCGGAGGGACCGGCTACGAATTGGTTCGCACTTCAAGGATCCAACGCAAAAATTGCCAATGTACTGGGGAATCCACACCGCATGATCTCGCTTTGGTGGTTCGATATCCCGACCGTTGAGGAATACTCGATGACCATCTCCCCCTTCTTTTACGCCGCGGCGAGGACGTTTCTATCCCGCCCACAAGACCTGCAGTATCGCAACGTTCTGACCATGACGCGCCCCAGAGTCGGATATCTGCAAAATCTCGGCGCCCGCTTTCTGGTCACGGATTTCCAGATCTCTGATCCCGCTGTGCTCCGTGAGACTATGGAAGTGCCCGAGGGAGATGATTTCCGTCTGTATGAATTGCCGGAGCCCAACATCGGAAATTATAGTCCCACTGAAATCATTGTTGCCGACTCGGCTCAGAAGATGCTGGCCATACTGGGAGCAGGCGACTTTGATTTCCAAAGGACCGCGGTTCTTGGCGAACAAGTAGATGTTTCTCTGGTTCAGGCAAAGGAAGCCACTTTAATCATGGACAAGGACGAATATCGTTTCACGGCAAGAAGCGACGGCTATTCCCTGGTTGTTCTCCCTCTTCAGTACAACAACTGCCTGAAGCTTGATGTCCAAGAGGCGGAGTCCGAGGGAGCCGCCCGTCTTTTGCGGGCAAACCTGTCCCAGGCGGCGCTGCTCTTCGAGAAGAAGATTAATGTAACCCTGAGCATGCGGTACGGCCCGTTCATCAATTCTTCCTGCCGCCTCATGGACTCACGGGAGGCACGCTCCCTGCACCTCGAGGCGGCCTTGACGCCATAGGCCTAGCGGCAGAAGCGTGCAAAAATCTCGGTGATGGAGTGAATTCGTATTTCCCAAACAAGTTCGTGATCTGGCGATATTGGAGTGCGATTCAGGTATGAGAATCATGAAAAATCCTTTCACAAATATTGAACTGAATGGGAGAAAGACCTTCCAGGATATCAAGGCATGACCGCTTTCCCAAAGCCGGGCCGGATTGCTGCGGCTTTTGCCTTCATACTTCTTGTTCTGGGCGGCTCTGCCATTCTTACTGCTGTTGCCGCCCCGTACATCGGGCTTGGCCTGAAAGAGGAGTTCTTTCTCTATCGTCTGGCCGAATGGTCGCGTTCGGACCTGTTCCGTATGGGTATTTTCTCAGGATTGGCTGGTCTGGCGCTGGCCGTGCCGAGCCTCATGCGGCTGATAAACCGCTGGCCCTGGACGGCTGATAAGTCCAGACGGCTCCAGGCCTATTTCGCCCTGCCCCCGGCTGCGGCGCCGTATTCCTTCAACCGTCGCGACCAGAAAATCCTCCTCGCCGCGGCGGCTCTTTTCCAAGCCATTTATCTGTTCATTATTCCGCTGAACGTCGAATGCGATGCCGCCATGTATTTCAGTTACGCGAAATACATCCTAGGCATCGAAGGTGGCGTATATACCCATTACCGGCCGCCGGGTTTTCCTGTCTTTCTGATTGCGACCGGACAGATGCTGTTTGATTCCTTCATCGGCACCGTGATTGCCCATGCGGCAATGGGCATTGTGATGCCGGTTCTCGTTTACCGAAGTTTTGCTCCCATGAATCGACGTGCTGCCTTCATCTGCGCAGCGGTCTTTATTCTCTCCACCATGCCATTTATTGGCGCGAAACTCATGTTCGCCGAACAATTATACACATTCCTTATGATCGGGATGATCTATGGCTTCTCGCGGTATTATTTCAGCCGGGATCCGCGGTTTATTTACCTGGTGATTTTTCTCGGTCTTGCGATGATGTTCACCCGCTGGGGAGGTGTGGCCCTGATTCTTCTCACCGCCATCATGTTGGTTATTGTCACGCGCAAGGAAACAGATCATCTCCGCCATCTGATACTGGCACTGTCTGTGGTCGTGGCTACGACGGGATATTATTCATTTTGGCGCAGTTATGTCTTAAACGAGCCGGCCCTCTTTGGCAGCCTGCACAATATGACGAGCCTGCAAATGTTTTGGCGTGTTGATCATGACCTCACAAGGCCCGCCATGGAGTGGACCCACTTGCTGGGGTTGCCCATCCCCGATGATGAACACTTGTTGCGGGAGTATCGTGACAAATTCACATGGGGAATTGAGAGAGATTCTGCTCTGGATGCAAGTTACGAAAAAGTTGCCGCCCTGAAGCTGGTTGACCCCGCCAACGGTCCCGCCACACGGCGGCTGCGCGATTTAATCGTGACCGTCGCGACGGAAAACCCTGAGGCATATCGTAGATTGAAGCCCATGATTGATCGGGCGTATCAACCACCTAATCGGCCTAGAGTAGATTATTATCATGAAAACTTTGGCCGGTTTGAAGGCGACGCGGAATCTATGGCCGAAAACTTCTTCAACCATCCGTCTTCGTTCTACGCCAGCTATATTTTCAGCGAACTTAACTTGAAGCTTGGTATCACCCAAACAGATACTCTGTTCCGCGACGTCGCTATGGAAGCCATATCATCCCATCCCATCGTTCTGCTGACTATCGTGGCTCAAGGCATGGAGTTTCTCGGCGTTGATTTTAAGGCGCTGGTGGGCCAGCTGCGAGGAACCTCTTCCGAACTTCCGGTTATGGCTATCTGGGGTAAATTTCATTATTCAACAGGTGGCATTGATACCACCGGCTGCGTCGCCAGCGCCTTCCCGCCGGAAATGCAGGTTGAGAACCTTCAGGACAACCTGATTACGTCTCCACTGACGGAGAGCGCCCTATTTACCGCCGGCAAAATAATGCTGAACCTGGTTAGAAACACCGTCGGGGTGATCGCCCTGCTCACATGGTGGTTCATACCTTTTTCCAGACACCGCGTTTACCTGATCTTCATCGCAGCATGCGCCTTGGCCCTCATCGGGGGAGCCGCCGTCGCCGCGTCGGGCGGATCCGGATCGCGCTACGAGATTTTCATACTGCCTCTTATATTGATGACCACGACCGGGGCGATTCTCGCCTTGAGGGAGTTTTTCCAAAAGTTGGGCGCAAAAAGCCAAAATGCGCTGAAACCATGAAAGGGCATTTGAAGGGGTTTTTGAAAAAGACGGGTCTTTGTAAGCGGGATATGCTGAACACGCGTTGATCTACGCATCCTCTACCGTTTCGATGTCGCCGTCGGTGCCCTGCTTGGAATCCATCGCTGGAATGAGACTTTAAGAAAGTGCTCGAAGTTGGTGGATGACTCGTCACGAAACAGCAAATTGCGAAACGTGCGCCATATCCTGGAGGGGTAGCGTACGTACCCCACCATGTAATTGAGCAGCATCCCACCCAGCCGATAGACGGCCAGCTCCCACGGCGTCACTCGAGGATTAATCCGGAGTTTGTTAACCCCCCACCGTGAATTAAGGCTCAGAAAATAGTCATCGTCTATCGAGATAACCTGGCGTGCGACGAGGTCGTCGAAAAGCTCGGAACCTGGATAAGGCGCGAAGAGCGAGAGCAGTACATCGTCGACACCGCGCCATGAGAGGGAGAGGCCGTAGCAGAGCGTCCGCAGAATCTGGCGTCGTGTCTCGTGGGGAAATCCTATTACGAGATTCGTCCTCACCTTAAGTCCCAGCCGTATTGCCACCGCGATAGACTCGTTCATCCGGTCCAAATCTATCCTTTTCTTAATGGCCTTGAGTGTGGTCTCGTCACCGCTCTCGGGGGCGTAGGAAATGAAATTGCACCCGGTCTTCTGCATCATTCTGATTACTTCTTCGTCGAGAACCTCGCTCCGTGTCCCACTTGGAAGTGACCACTTCAAGCTGATGCCGCTGTCCAGAAGCCCTTGGCAAAATTCAAGCGTCCATTGCTTTTTCATGAGCGCCGTAAGGTCGTAGAACTGGACCGCTGTGATATCGAAGCGCTCAACGTAATGCTTGATCTCGGCCACCACGTCGTTGGGCTCGCGCATTATGTAGCGCGTCGTCCACATCTGAGGACTGGAACAAAAGGTACATTGGTACGGGCAGCCGCGAGTGGCCAGCATTGGAATATCGCGGGGGGACTGGATGCCAAAGGCCTGGCCGGATTGCCAGAAGCCTTCCAGGTAACCTTCGGGCCAATGGGGCCACGGAATGGTATCTATCTCCCGGATGCGGGGTAACGAATCGTTACTGTGAATCTCACCATCGGCCGCACGGTAGCCGATATGCCCCACCGTGGCCCCCATATCCTTCCCCTGGCGATGAGCCTCCAAAACCTCGACAAACGTATGTTCGCCCTCACCCCGGACGCAGACATCAAGAGCAGGGCAGTCACGAAGACTGAATTCGGTGAGGGCAGTGATGTGCTCGCCGCCCGCCACGAATAGCGCGTGAGGGAAGCGCTTCCTGACTTCCGTGATGAAATCGCGTTGGAATGGCCACTCTGCGGAGAACTTAATGGAGAAGCCTATCACCGACGTGTCGGGCGGGATTCTGTCGATCGTTTCCTCGACACCAAGGCCCTGAAAAAAGAATCCGGAGTAACTGTCGCCCTGCCAGCAAGAGTCAGGCCCGAGGGCAAGGGCATCAACGATGTGGCACTCATATCCATGGGCGCGCGCGGATCCCGCCAAATAGGCAAAGGCAATGCTCGGGGTCGCGAGGTTGCTAATGAAAGTCGTAGCCATCGCCACGGGGCCCCGGACGAGCGCTACCGTCATATCGCGGCTCGTAATTTCCCCCAGCGTTCTCTTATTAGTGCTCATTTGACCACCTCTGAACCCGTCTTCAGAAACAGACCCTACCGAGTCTACTCGATTCCACGCCCCCCCTTATCAGAGAACGGTTTCTGATTAGGTGGGGATTAGGTGGGGATTTGTATACATTATACTTTTCAGGATCAAAAACTCTCCCCCATTCGGGCAGCTTGGAAGCTGTCGACCGGCTATGGCTTGATCCAATGAAACAAGATCAGGCCGCCGCTTGTTCACGGTCCAATAATTTCAGAACACCAAGTAAAAAACCGATAAAAATGGATAGATTCATTAATTGAGTTGCGGGGATTGCGAAAAACAACATTTTTATACCGAATATTCTGTGGCTGAATTTCAGAAATTTCATTTCGACAATTAATTGTATGATTATAGCCACCAATGATGCGTACAAAAATATTTGAGATATCAGGCTTAATATTAAAGAAGATGCTAAAACTATTGATAAAAATACGGAGACTGCTGCACCGGAAGTACCAACAGCCCCCTGAGATTCAAGTTTCCTTCTGCCGAGCAGCAACGGAACCCACCTGGCGGTCCTATGGATGAGATTTCTGCATCTGGGCAGTAGAGGTTTGTAATAGTGCTCAAAAGTGGCATTTTTAATAACGACATTCTTTTTCCCAGACTCTTCAAGCCTGTGGCCCAGTTGAAATTCCTCCATCCCCGCACCGCTGAATTTTAAATCGAATTTTCCGACTTCCATAAACACTTCTTTTCTGATGGCACTGCATTCGGATTTAAAACAGGAGAAAAATCTTTCGTTTTCATTTTCCTTCCATTCGAATCCCCAGCAAGACCTCAGGCAGACAAAATTTGAACTCCAGCTTTCCGTATTTAAATTAACGGGAACCTCCCATGCACCCACGGAATGGATGTCATTTCTTTCAAGAAGAAAGGAAACCAGGTTCTCCAAGCAATCTTTGTTGGGGAGGATGTCTGCGTCGACAAACACAATTATTTCATTATTAGACAGCTCTGCGCCCATATTCCTCGCATTGGAAACGCCTTTGTTTTTATCTAATTTTACCAGCCTGACATGCGTTTCATCCCAGCCCTGAGTCGAACCATCAGTGCTCGCGTCATCAACAACGATGACTTCCCAATTATGTCTGATCGCAACAGGTTCTATGACTTCAAGGCAGGTTTTCAGATTATACTTATCGTTATATACCGGAATTACAATCGATGCCTTGCCATTTATATTAACTGACATAATTAATACGCATTATATTAAGTTTTTCCACTTTGATATGTTATATGCGGCATTAACCGCATTGGCGCATTCAAATGTACAGGTGCAGGTTTGCGCAAACTTTCTGAAATCTTCGGCTTCCCGACTTTTCATAACATCAATCAGTCTTATTTTATCGGAATTCACGTTTCCGATTTCAGAAATACCCCAGAGCTTTTCCATCTCGCACCCCCTGACAACGCCATCGGGGAAAACTTCCACAAGCCGGCCGCCAGCGTGACACGGCGTTATGGCCTCATCGTTTCCAATTTTATCCAGTGTGTCGATTCTGAGGGCGCGAAAGAGCTTACCATCAATCGCATTTGACCATTTTTTGGATGCACGATTCGCTTGCTGATCTGAAAGTTTTGAATATAAACCCTTTAGTCCCTCTTGAATCTTTGACGGAACATCCCTGACCAAAATTATTCCATGGTAATCAATCGGCCATGATTCCGTTTCCACCAGAAAATCTTCCATATATTCCCTGTTATCATCCGTTAATACGGAATCCAGCCTTAGAATAAAATTATTATTCGTATCTCTTGATTCCACCAATTCATCAATGGTTTCAAGAGCTTTTGCATACCCCCCTTCAAAATTCCTTACCTGATCATGGATTTCTTCAGGACCGTCCAGCGATATACAGAGCGTAAAGTTCGTTTGGGGAAATTCTTCCAGCAGATAGACGACAGCTTCTTTAGTTCGTTCTTTATAATATCCATTCGTCCTGATGCTTACTCTTGGGACGCCTGAAGATCTTATTATGGATTCTATTACTTCCTTCACATCATTTCTTACAAATGGTTCTCCGCCGGTGATAGTAAGTTGTAAAAGGGATTTGCAGCCTTCAAATATATAACCCCATTGTTCCGCGGACATTTCAGGCGATGCCCTGACCACCTTTGCCGCGTGACAACAGAATGAGCAGTGCATGTTGCACCTGCCATCGATAAAGGCAATTACGTAATTGGGCTTTTCATTAAATATTAGAGACCTAATTACTCTAATTGCTGTATTAATACTATTATTCATAAATATATTAAATAATTTTTATCATAACACCTTTCAATATCCGAGAAACTCTCCCTTGTTCGGACAGTTTGGAGGCTGTTAGCCAGCTATGGCTTGGTCAAATGAAATAAAATCAGACCGCCCCCTTCGCCTGAGCCGAATCGCCACGTTGCCCACTGCGCAAAGCTGTAGACCGCGCCCAAATAAAGTCGTCGCAAAGTCGCAGACGCAACCCAACGGTGTAGAGTTTTTTTAAATAGAAATGACGGAAAAGCGAGCGGCGTTAAAAGATCGTTGATCAGGCAGATCGCGGGGGGGTCATAGCTGTGTACATCGACTACTTTGAATCCCGACATTTGGAACCGTTTCTGCCAACCTGCCCTGTCATGAACGTTATAATGGCGCCAAAACCGGTTGTAGAGAGCGCCGTAGTGCTTTGCAAGGCCACCAAGTCCAAAGCCACGGAAGAAACGCGCCCCGGCAGAATAAGTTTCGAACCTGTCTGTTGGAATAGTGACGTAGAAGCACCCACCCGGAGCAAGTAACCGGTTGACCTCACGCAGGACGGAATCTAGATCCGATATGTGCTCAAGGACGCTGTTGCTGAATACAGTATGATACGATTCATCATCCTTCGGGATTTTATCTCCACTGCATGTAATCAGCTCATTGTATATCGCGCAGCGTAGCGCTTGTTTTACTTCTTCTTGACTGGAATCTATACCCGTATCGACATTCTCGGCAAAAAGAATGCTGGCAAACAGGCCGTCGCCACAGCCCAAGTCCAGAATCGGACGCACGAAACTCTGTTGGGAAAGAAGCTCGCATTCCAGAGAACGTTCAATCGCCAAGGCCATGGGGGCCTGCTTCAAATAGTGGTGAAGAAAATTTTGGTTAAACCGCATGGCTGCTCTCAAGAATCTGCTTCAGCATTTCGCAAACGTGATCGACCTCGGAATCTTTAAGCGTTGGATAGGCCGGCAGACAGAAAATATTTTCACTTACCTGCTGAGATACCGGCAGCAACGGACAGTCATAAAGCGGCATGTCGCTTGGGGTATAGAAACCGGGGCGGGTCTCGATTCCCTTTTCAAGCAGACTCTGCATCACATCATCCCGACTGATTGTGACGTGATCGGACCGCAGCCGGACGGCAACCGTCCAGACGACAGGCTCCAGGTCTTCCGAAAAATGCTGCATCTCGATTCCCGGTATATGGGCCAGAGCCGAGCCATATCGTTCATAGACACGTCGCCGCTCAGTCAGAATTGAGTCAAGTTGTTCAAACTGGGCACAACCAAGGGCAGCCTGCAAATTGGTCAATCTGAAGTTGAAGCCCACCACGTCATGCCAGTATCTTTTGTCTTTAGGCATGCCGTGGTCGCGGATGGTCAACATGCGGTGGTAGAGGTCGGAATCGTCCGTAAGTACCATTCCGCCCTCGCCTGTGGTGAGGGTCTTTGTTGCCTGAAAGCTCAGAGTACCCATATCCCCGAAGGTGCCGGTGAACTTTCCCCCAAGGCGGGAGAACGCAGATTCCGCAGCGTCTTCGATAACGGCCAGACCACGGACCCGCGCCAATTCCATGAGGGCTGGCATATCAGCCACATTTCCATACAGATGAACGGGGATCACGGCGCGGGTATTTCTGGTGATGGCGCGCTCAACCTCTTTTACATCAATATCCCAGCTGTCTGGATTGATATCGGCGAAGACGGGCGTGGCACCCACGGCCAGAACCATGTTAATGGCGGCGACAAAGGTATATCCAGGAACGATCACCTCATCACCCGGGCCAATACCGAGGCCCAGCAATCCAAGCTGCAATGCCGATGTTCCGTTAGAGACGGCGATGCCGTGACGTACACCGAGGTGGTCAGGAATGATCCGCTCCAGGCGCTCCACATACGGCCCCCCTGAAATCCAGGTGGATTTCAGGGCGTCAAGCAGATAGCGTTCCTCGTCGCCAAACAGGGTCGGCTTCGCCCAGGGAATGGAATTACCCTTTACGGATTTCATTTCTTAGCCAACGTTTCAATAAACCTCCACATTCGGCAGTGGAAAAATAAAGTGGCCGCCTTTTTGGATAAAATTCTTTTCCCGCTCCAGAAAACCCTCACGGAAATGCCAGGGCAGGACCAGAAAATAATCTGGATTCGCATTCCGGGCCTCTTCCTCCGAGATGATTGGAATGCCCGTTCCCGGCGTCCGGCAGCCCCATTTTTCCGGGTTTCGGTCCGCCGCCGCCACTATATCTTTGTTGTCGAGGCCACAATACTGGAGAATGGTGTTACCCTTGGTTGACGCTCCGTAGGCGTAGATTTTCTTGCCCTTCGCCTTCTCGTCACGAATGACCTCAACCAGGCGCTCACGAATCGCCTCAATCCCTTTATTGAAGACATGATAAGGTGTAAGCGAGTTAAAGTCCTGCTCTGCTTCGTTTCTCAACACAGTGTCGATCTTCGTCTGTTCTGAAGGATATGGTCCGTCAACGTGACAGACGCAAACCTGGAAACTGCCCCCATTGGTTTCATTAAAATCGACGTCGAAAATGCGCAGTCCGTGAGCCGAAATCAGACACTCGACCTGATGAAGGCCGTAATATTCCAGGTGCTCGTGACAGATAGTATCAAATGCATTTTGCTCGAGCATTTTCGGCATATAACTCAACTCAAAAATCCAGATCCCCTCTGGATGCAGAATCTCCCGGATGTCCGTAACGAAGGCATTGGGGGCATCAAGATCGTAGAACATGGCTATTGATGTGATCACCTTTGCCTTGCGGCCATTTCCCACTGTCTGAAACGTTGTGGCGGAGAAATAATTTTCAACGGTAATGGCATCAACGGGATAGTGGTCCCGAAAATGGCCAAGGATCGGATCTATCCCTATTCGCACCAAGCCGGGCGTCGCATAAGTCTTCAGCATAGTGCCATCGTTACTGCCGATATCCAGGACTATGTCTCCCGCCTTCGGCTTGGCCATGGCTACAGCGCGGTCCTTTATACCCGTAAGGTGACGGACCATGGCTTCGTTAATACCGGAACGGTAGCCGTAGTGATCGGTATAGAGCTCACTCTGTACGACGGTATGCCTGAGCTGCAGAAGCCCGCATTCGTGGCAGTGAACCAGTTCCAACGGAGCGTGCAATGGGTCGGGGTCGCCCTGTTTGGGAAACCTCCCGGACAGAGTGTGTCGGCCCAAATTCAACACTTCAGTAAGGTGTGTGCCACCACAAACACGGCAGCCTTTTATGTCATGGTAGAGCATCGAGTCTTTATCACTTATTCAGCAAACGAAGCAGTATAAGCCTGAGAACCTCGCTGGTGTAGCGTACGAACACGAGGAAAAAACTCGTCTTTGAAGTGTCGTGCTTACGCTCCCCGTAAAACACCGGCACCTCGACAAACCGGAACCCATGTCTCTGGCACAGCAGGAGGAGACGAAAGAAATAATCACCGTAACCCCAAAATATTCTGTCGAAATCCAAGGCGAACAGCTTTTCCCTGTGAATTGAGAAAAAACCGCTCAAGTTGTCATCGAGTCGGGAACCGGTTACGAGACGGATAAAAATATTGAACAGGTAGCTCAAGTAATAGTGAAACAGATTTGACATGCCGCCGCCGTATATGAACCGCGATCCGACCACAATATCGACATTGCTCGCGACGTGAAGCAGCATGACAACGTCCTCCGGACGGTGGTTCCCGTCGGAGTCCATGACGATAATTACATCGCCGGAAGCATTTTCAATGCCCTCGCGGATTGAATTGGCAAGCCCGCGGTTTTCATACCGAACGATCAGCCTGACCTCTCCGTCCTCGGCGAAGGCATCGCGCACCTGTTGCGCAGTGCCATCCGGACTGTCGTCGTCCACCACAATAATTTCTTTTGGTGTGTCAGCGAGCAGGCCCTTGAGCTGGCGAACAAGTGGAACAATGTTCCCCTGTTCGTTATACGTCGGCAAGATCACACTGACGTTTGTCTGAGATACTATTGGTCCTGCGCTCCTTTCACCCGCCTTTTTTATCAATGCAGAACTTAACCTAGTTAACGGCTGTTATACTGTCTAGAAACCGCGACAATCGATGTGTCTATAATCTATCCACTCATCGCCAGATAGCCTTATTTTTCAAGGTAGCCGTCAAAGTTTTCCAACAACGCCTCAATCACACCCGCAGGTGCCGGTTGGCCCATATCCCTCAACCTCTGATCAAAGTGCCATGAGCGCCATAATAGCATGATTCCACCCGATCAAGACTGGGCGATAGATATTTTTTAGAGGCGCCCCATAGTATAAGTTGACGGCCATAGGACATTAGGGACAATCCGCCATCGGATTTTTGATCATGAATTATTTTCCCAGGCCGCACAGGATTATCCCTGTTTTCTCCTTTCTATTTCTTGTCTTCGGATGCGGCGCCATTCTCGCCGCCGTTGCGGCCCCTTATCTTGGGCTTGGCTTGAAAGAGGAGTTTCTTTTTTACCGCCTGGCCGACTTGTCGCGCTCAGAAATCTTCTCTCTGGGCATTTTCTCAGGACTGGCCGGGCTGATGCTGGCTCGGAAGAATATCATGCGGCTGATAAACGGCTGGCCTTGGGTGGCTGATAAGTCCCAACGGCTCCAGGCCTATTTCGCCTCGCCCTCTGCAGCGAATTCTTTCAACCGTCGCGACCAGAAAATTCTGCTGACTACGGCGATTTTATTCCAAGCTTTCCACCTGGTCGCTCTCCGGGGCGTCTTCGAATGCGACGCTTTGACGTTTTTTAATTATGCAGAGTCCTTATCGGGACAGCCTGGGGCTTATTCATATCAGAGGGGGCCGGGATTCCCCGTATTCCTCGTCCTGACAGGTCAAACTTTTTTCAACACCTTTGCCGGAACAGTGTTTGCCCACGCCATTATCGGAATTTTAAGTCCACTTATGGCCTATCGCGCGCTCTCTCCTATCAACAGGATTCTTGGATTGTCAGCAGCCGGGCTTTTAATCGTCTCGTCGCTTCCCTTCGCTTATGTAAAGGCAATGCTTCCCC
Organism: Alphaproteobacteria bacterium; assembly: GCA_016776635.1. Classification (GTDB taxonomy): domain Bacteria; phylum Pseudomonadota; class Alphaproteobacteria; order UBA11136; family UBA11136; genus UBA11136. Next base: position 90,066 of record JADHSZ010000001.1, on the reverse strand, counting down.
AACAGTTCTTCATGTTTCTCGTGGTGTGCAGCATATATTTCTTCTCGCGTTATTTTTTCACGAAACAACATAAGTTCATCTATTTGACGATACTCTTCAGCTTCTTCGCAGCTATGACGCGAGGCGAGGCGCTGTTGCTTCCCTTTATTCTGGGAGGTGGCATCCTCCTGCTGATGAGGCGGGAAAAACTGCTATGGGGAGAAAAAGGCCAGGGGCTGCATTTCATCTTTTCTCTGGCCCTCGTTCTCGGCATGTTCGCGACCTATTCCGGTGCACGCAGTGTACACCTGAATGATCTTAGCCTGTTCGGCGGCCTGAATAACTGGAGTGGGCGGCAATTATTCCTGCAGCCCTATTACGTACGAACAGGCCGACTATTCGCGTATCGCAATATTTTAGGAACTTCTCAGGAGAAGAAACCGCAGATATCGCTGATACAGCCAGACAACGGACCCGCGAGCCGCCGGTTCCATGAGTTACTCGTGGAGATATATTCAGACCCACAACCCTATCGCGCACTTGAGCCCCTTCTATCTATGGAGGTCTCGAACCGCGAGGCGGGAGTAGCCCATTTCGACGACGCCGGGACGGACAAAGTGGTGACCGTTTATGACCTGTTATTTGGGCAGTTTGATGGGCGCCCTAAAGACCTAGCGCGTAATTTCTTCCAGAGCCCGAACATGACATACTTTGACCATGTGTGGCGAGAGTTGGACAATAAAATAGGAATTTCGCAAGCAGACAAATTGATGCGGGACGTGGCCATGGAAGCCATCGCCAGGAATCCGGATATCTTTATAGTCTTTGCACACACTGCCTTAAATTATTTTGGAATAGACTCGCTCGTAACGTTGAGGATGTTAACAGGCTCCATACCTTTCGAAACCCACCGAATATTTGGTCCACTGTCTTCATTTCCGTCTTATGCCCTTCGCTCAACGTTTAATGGTTCCGGATGTGCCAGCTTGCTGCCAGCCAATATGCCTGCTGAATACAAATGGGATTATTTTGCTGGCCGCCCGCCACTATTTGAGAAAATTCTTCACAATATGCAGACCACGGTGCGAAATTTTCTTAGAAATGCCGTTGGTGCGGTCGCCTTGCTGTCGTGGTGGGCTCTGTTCTTTTCCCGCCAAAGAATTTTCTTTGTGGTGATGGCTCTGTCGGTATTATCAATGGTGGCGGGATTGTCGTTGGCAAATGGTATGAGCTTAAGGTACGAACCGGGAGTACAACCGCTCATTATCATGGCCACCTGCGCGGCGGTGTACACAGTGCTCCAACTGCTTCGCCGGGCAATAACCCGCGCGCTGAAGACGCCATAACCTCTACCGTGTGGCCCCTGGATGGGGGACGCGCGAATCCATGAAATCCCGAAGCTCGCGGATCGCCTCTTCCAGTGGTTGGCGCATACCGCAACAACGCAGTAAATCACGGTAATAGGATTCGAGGATGCGTGTCACCGGGCGCTCTGATTCACCAGGCACGACCCGGATGCCGCTGGCGAAGACCCGGTCGAACAAACACAAAAGATCGTATTTTGAAACCGGTTGATTGGGTGAGAAATGCAGCACCGGAGTCCTCTCCCGGATTGCCATGAAGCGATCCTTCTCAATAATCTCGCGGCATAGCCTGGCGAACTGGAGCGTGGTCACACCGTCCCAAATATGATCGATAAACCCCGTGACGGTCGCACCACGTTCGTGCGACAGGAACCAGTCCAGCAGATAGCCACGCCTGTCCGGGTCCGAGCCGATGATTGAACAACGCACCGACAGGAAATTTGGTGCTTCAATTTCCCCCAACCGTTTCGACTGACCATAGGCATCATGAGCATCCGCGGGCGTATCTTCATAATAAGGCGCCGAACGACCGGCAAATACACCATCCGAGGACATGTGAATGACGCGCGCACCACTATCGGCGGTGGCCTCCTGAAGCAGACGAGGGAAAACAGCGTTGACCGTGGACAGTTCGGCATCCGCGCGGCTTGACTTGTTACCGAGTCTGCCCACGCCAACGCAGTTAATAATGGTGTCAATTCCAAGCTCTGGTTGTTTCAGCCAATCCATAGTTTCGGGTTGGCCGGCGTCGAAGGTATAGCCGCCCGCCTGGGGCCGTCGCTGCGCCCCGGCGACATCAAGGCCAGCATCCCGCAAAACCGCCAGCACCGCCGATCCGAGCATCCCCGTACTGCCAAGGACCAGTATCCGCGCCATGACTACCGGAGTACTATTGTGGCGATGATTAAAGACACGTCCGTCATCCTGAGCCGGTATGCTACAAGGCGCTATTGGCGTCCGGGTGAGATATAACCCTGACGTCTGGCAGAGGCACGATCATACTCCCGCCGTTGGACATGAAATCACGGCAATGTTCGGTAACCGTGTCGAGATAACTCCAGGCGAAGATCAACAGATAGTCCGGTGCCTGCTCCTCCAACACTTGACGCGAACGAATCTCGAAATGCTCACCCGGCGTGTAATACCCCCACTTGGCCGGCGCATCATCGATTATATAGTCAAGGTGGCGGTGGTCGATGCCACAATACTGGATAATCGTATTGGCCCGACCGGAAGCACCATAGCCGGCCACGGATTTTCCTTGCCCTGTAAACTGATCGAGAAGAGTCATCAACTGGTGTTTCGATGCCGATATCCTTGCCGCATAATTAAGGAAGGTTTCTTCCCGGTCGTAGCCCTTCTCTTTTTCCTCGGCAAACAGATTTACGGCGCGCTCGGATACCTCTTCGGTCTGCAGCCGGCCCTTTTTGCGTACGTAATAGCGCATTGATCCGGCGTGGATAGGAATTGGCTTTATGTCAAATATTTCCATGTCGTACCGGTCAAAATGGTTCGACAGAGAAAGAATAGAATAATAATAAATATGTTCATGGTAAATCATATCATACTGTATTTCTTCAATTAGTTTTCCAAGATAATGAACTTCGAAGACAAACACTCCATCTTCGTCCAACAGCTTGTAAATTCCTTTAGTTATATTCTTAAAATCAACGCTGTGCGCACAGACGTTGTTCGCACAAATTAAATGTGCTGGACCGTATTCCTGAAGAATTTCTTCCGCGACTTTTTCACAGAAGAAATCGTTAACAATATTGATTCCCGCGTCATCGATAGACTCGACGATGTTTGTGGCCGGATCGATGCCAATAAGAGTCTGAATATTTTTTTCAGCAAGCGGCTTAAGAAGCACGCCGTCGTTGCAACCTATCTCAACCACGGTTGCATTTTCCGGCGTCAGGAATCGGGAGGTCACTTCGGTAGCGTAATCGGCAAAGTGGTCCCGCAACATCGCAATCGCGGATGAAAAATAGAAATAGTTCTTGAACAAAATTTCAGACGGCACGACATCGACGATTTGCAACAGGTAACACTCTCTGCAAAAGCACAGCCGCAGCCGGTAGAGTTGCTCTTGCGGGAAATCTTCCGGCTTCAAGAACCCCCCTGCCAGTGCAACCTCTCCAAAGTCCATGACAAGGGTTAAAGCCGTGCTGCCGCACAGCTTACACTCAGTGTTATCGCATTTGTTGACCATCAATGAAGCTGCGCCTCAGGTTATCTGCTTATTTCTTATTTCGAGCATGTAGCTCGGTATTATCCCAGTCGATGATGAACTTAGGTTTGTCCATGCCGTCCTTGTAGATGCGCGCCACATATACAGCCACAAAAATTGCCGCCAGGACCAGGAAGTTCAAATCCAGGGCAATCAGCCAAACCGGCAAGGGGTTTTCACCAGTCAGCACTCCGATAACCGGCACCAGCCAGTTGAGAAATAAAAGCGGCACTCCCAAATAGGCTGCCAACCGTAGAGGAAATGTGGAGGAAGTGAGAATATTGCCAATGGCGAACTTGGTCATTCCCCATATGTTGTAATGGCTTCTCCCGCCGACCCGCGGCTGTGGCGCATACGATATCGCCAGTCGAGAGAACCCCGCGAAGGCAATTTCCGAACGGATGAACATAAAGGTAGACCTATTAGAGAGAACCACGTCGCGTACCCTGCGTGTGAACAATGCAAATTCGCCCATATAAGGAACGAAGTCGCTGTCTGCGATACGATGGATAAGCCGATAGAACACCTTGCGGCAGAGCTGGATCAACCATGGCTCCGGCCGGGGGCCCCGGCGACCATAAACGATGTCGTGGCCTTGTTCCCAACCCTCGATGAAACGTGGGATCAGTTCAGGAGGATCCTCGCAGTCCACAGCGATTACTATCATTGCCTCGCCAGCAGCGTGCTGCAGCCCCGATAAGACCGAGGCTTGATAACCGAAATTGCGGGAAAATGTGACAAGCTGCACCATCTTGTCGTGGGCGCATTCTGCCTTGATCAACTCCATCGTGCGGTCGGTGGAGCCGTCATTTGTGAAAATTAGTTCGAAATCATAGCGGTCTCTCAAAGGCTTGATAGACTCGCGCAAGCGTTTGAGAAAGATCGGAATCGCTGCTTCTTCGTTGTAAACCGGGCAGATAAGGCTGATCAGCTGTATCTCGTCCCGTGACATCTTTTAACCCCTGCATCTTTTAAGTTGGAAAATCCCGTGGCAAACAAAGAATTAATATGCCCGAGCTATCTATAAAGCTTCGACGAGATGAGCCATCTTACCAGAAACTTTGGCAAAGTCAGAAGCCAGTTCGAAGGCAAAGGTATCCCCATGTAAGGCCCGTGTTCCGGTCGAGTCCCCGGAGAATCTTCAGAAGAAGTGGCCGCCGTTGTGACGAAATCCCAACAAATCTTTTTCTGCTGAGATGAATCGACCGCCGTTGTGGCGAAATTCCGCCCAATCTTTTTCCGTCGGGAAAGAAAAATAACTGGCCCTGATTCCTTCGTTGCCGATGCCAGAGCAATTCGGGTTATTTCGAATCATACAAATCGCTTCCACTGTTGCATCGAAACTCAAAATGAAGCATTTGCGGTAAAGAAACTCCAACGTGTCACCAGGGAACACCGGCAGCCACTTTCGTGAAAGCACTTCCCCCTCGTCAATGCCCTCCACCATTCTGTGTACGGCAACGGCCACGAAACGTTCACCATGCTGAATCGACCTGAACACGGGAAGAATACCGCCGTAAGCAGGCAGGGGTGACGAATGGCGGTTGATACAACCGAACCGGGGAACGCCCAACAGCTCCTTTCTGAAGACGAGCGAGTTGGAAGATAGAATGATATCGGGCGCGATATCGCGAATGTACGAGAGAAACTTGTCGTCGTTCACGGACGACACCTCAACCGTGGGCACCCCATGCGATGCACACACCCGTCTTACGGAGGATTCAAAACGGCCACGAACGAACCGGGGCGCCACACCCAACAATTGAAGCCCGGTTTTCTTGAGTGCAAGCTGGAACAGCTCGGATAATCCAAGCAACCGCCAGTTTTTGAGGAGATATTCTTGTAAAGAACGGCCCCGTGGCAGCACGACAATAGCCGCCCCAATGATTTCCGCATCCTCGCACTCTTCGATCAAGCGACGCAGATATTCCGGATGATAAAATGGTGTCTCATCGATGATTACGAAAGTTCTGAGCGGTTTCCGGCTGTTGGCAAGGGCGTCTGGGGGCGAGCCCACCTGAGCCGTGCCGAAGTCAGTTTGTTTTGTTTGGTTGTTGTTTTCCGTATTGCCGGAGGAATGGGCGAGGGCTCGATAGTTGGTCAGCTTGTAGCGCTCGGCCAGAGTTACGCCCAGCTGTGAATCCGTCGAGGTGCTCAGTTCTGTCCTGCACTCCGCGCGAATAATATAATCGCGAAACTCGCTGTCGATAAATTCCTCTGACTTCAGGCCCGTTGCTGTGGCGGGATGAATAAGCACCTCGACAACCGGGCCGCATGGTTGCGCCGCCTTAATCCCTTCGATTACGGTCTTCGGATTCATGTGTCCTGTATACAGAACACCCACGAAAGTATCGTTGGTGGCTACGTCGTAACGTCGAGCTGTCCTCCGGTTGGTCCTTGCAAAGCCGTTTACGACCATATGTTTGATCACGTTTAAGGCAAACCACGACCGTAAATGTTCCGCCAATCCACCAGTCAGGTAAAACCGCTCGGCGGGCAGGCGGACAAATGGTATGCCGTACTCTTTTGCAAGACGACAACATATCTCGAAGATTTGCGGGATGACATGTGAATGTTGGTGGGAATTTAGATGGTCGAGGCTTTCCATGTCGGCCAAAGCAATTTCGATTTGATTACGGTAATCATCTTCGATTTCCTTCAGCAGCGCTGGGTTTTTCCGGGCAAGGTAGAGTTGGACAAAGGTGAGTTTGAAACGCCCATCGGCATCACAAAGCACTGTCTCCCGCCCGTGCAATTGCCGTCGCGTAAATCCTTCAACAATATTTAAATGAAGTCCGACCCCAATGTGAGGAATACGGGGCAACACATCATCGATGGCCTCGCGATATGCGCAACCATTCACGCGAAGGCATGTGCTGGTCATAATTCCCTGAGTTGCGGCCCGTAAAATTCCCGCGTTAAATCCCAGCGACAACCCAAGGTCATCGGCGTGGACAATAACCCTCGCAATTCTCTCGTCAGCGGACATCATTTCTCATTGTATGAACGGATTATGGAATGGGAGTGACTGCCATCTACCGATAATCGTAAAATGTAATCTCCCACCACTCAAACAAACAGTCATTGAGACTCCAAAATGGTCCGCCTAGGAAATATTGACGATATTCCTGCAATTTCCAAATTGCATTACCAGGAATTGAAGTGGACCATTAATGGACGCCTTGGCCTGATTCACATACAGAAAATATATGAAAATTTGTGGAAAGAAGACGATTTTTTCGTCGTTGTTTATGAAAACCCAGAAGATGGAAATCTGGCTGGCTTTATTTCGGCAACCACGAATTCGACTGCAGCACGGGAGCGAATACGTAGGGTGGTGGATTTTCGTAAATCGATTAGAATTGTTGGGTCGGCGTTCCTTCACCCAGGAGACATTCCCCATCTGTTAGAAAATGTTTTTTTAATTCCCAGAGATATAAAGAAACTCAATATATCGGCGGAAATTTTAAGTTGGGTGGTGGATACGGATACTTCGATTGGGTCTCAAGCAGGTTTTTTTTCTTTTTTTAAATGTCTTAAAGAAATAGACCGGCGCGGATTCTCATCGTGTTTTGCACAGGTGTTAAAATCTAATCAAAAGCCAAATTTGTTTTACCGGAAGATAGGACGTCAGATCGCGAGAAATGACATAAGTAATTGTTTATACGTGATTCCATGCGCTTCAACCAAAACAACAGGGTAATGCTGCGGCAACATCGTGGATTTGGCCCCTGTCGGAGACCTTCCTCACGCCGCCCCAACTTCGGGGACAAAGCGCCTGGGAACCTGCGCGGTAAGGCCCTCACCGTCGACCCACAGCCGGAACCACGTCTCCAGACAGACAAGCCCCCATACGCCCCTGCCGAATGCCCCCTCCCCATCGAGCATCCGGCACACCTCGGCTTGTGAGAACAGCCCGCGTTGCCGTGTCCGCTCCCCGAGCAGCATATCGCGCACCCAGTCGCGCAAGGGTCCGTCAAACCACGCCCTCAAAGGCACCGGGAAACCCACCTTGTTGGAGCGTCCAAGGATTTGCGCCGGAACTACATCCTTCATAGCGCCGCGCAGAATCGACTTTAGGCGTCCATCCTTGAACTTGACGCTTGCCGGCAACGAGAACATCAATTCGGCGATGCGAACATCAAGAAACGGCACCCGCGCCTCCAACGACCAAGCCATGGACACCCTATCCTCCACCTGTAACAGGGCCGGCAGCGACGCTGTGGTCTCGTAGTGCAAAATGCGATTGAGAAGATCCAGGCCCTCGAGTTCGCAGAAAACCTCCCGGTAGCGATGCTCCGCCCTGTAACCGGACAGCCCGGACCATAGGTCGCCATGGAGAGTTCGGCGCACACACTCGCCCCGTCGGATCAAGCGCAGGTAGAGATCGGCCGGAGAGTCACACATCCCTTGCGGCCAGACCTCGGCGATCAAGGGGCGGTAGGCCTCCAATTGGCCGAGATTCTCCAGCAGGCTGGCGAGGGGCAGCCCGGACAGGCCCGCTCCATGCGCTTCCGCCTTCGCGGCCGCCGTCACCGCAGCCAGGTAATAACGCGCGTAACCGCCGATCAACTCGTCCGCCCCCTGCCCGCCGAGAACGACCTTGACATGGGGCGCGGCCAAGCGGGCGACCGCGAACTGGGCGAAAGCGCCAGGCGCAGCCACCGGTTCGTCCAGGTGGCGGATGAGATGGGTGAAATCCCTCTCGAAATCATGGTGGGTGGGGAAGGTCTCGAAATGCCGGGTTCCAAAGAACTCGGCCGAAAGAGCGGCAAAACCGGTGTCGTCAAATCCCTCACCGTCCCGAAAACCGGCGGTGAAGGTCTTTAAAGGATTATCCATGAGGGGCGCAGCGAGGCCGGCAATAGAGGCGGAGTCGATACCGCCGCTCAAGTGGAAACCGATCGGCGCATCGCCACGGGTTCGTAGGCGCACCGAGTCCTCCAACAGGCAGCGCAGCATCTCCGCTGCCTCGTGCTCTTTGACTCCATGGTCGACGAAGCTGGGCTTCCAGTATCGCCTGGTCTCAATCTTGCCCGAGCGGTCGATACGCATCCAGCAGCCAGGAAGCAGCTTGGACACACTCTTGAACAGGGTCTTGCCGTCAAGGGCATACTGGAAGGTCACATAATCGTCCAGGGCTTGGGCATCGATCTCAGCGTGTCGCCCCAAAGCAGCGAGGATGGCTTTAACCTCGGAGGCAAACAGCAGTCGTTTTCCATCGTTGCGGTAATAGAGTGGCTTAATGCCGAAGGGATCGCGAGCCAGAAAGAGGCTTTGCGCCTCGCGGTCCCAAACGGCAAAGGCGAACATACCGTTGAGATGGTTCAGGCAGTCTGCGCCCCGAGTCTCGAACAGGCGCAGCAGTACCTCGGTATCGCTCTGCCCCTTGAAGGCGTGGCCGTCATTTTCCAGGGAACGCCGCAGGTCGGGCGCGTTGTATATCTCGCCGTCGAAGACCAGGTGATAGCGCCCCCCGGTCCCAGCCATGGGCTGGTGACCCGAGGGCGTTGGATCAGTGATAGCAAGCAGACGGTGACCGAGCCCGACGACTCCCTCGATAAAATGCCCCTCGCCGTCGGGGCCGCGGTGGGCCAGCGAATCTGTCATGGCGGCCAGGGCAACGGAGCTTGCTGTTCGGCCCGGCTCCAGCGCCAGTTCCCCACTAATTCCACACATTAAACGTCACCTGATCCCGCTTGTTCGAATTTGTCATAAGGGATAATTAAGGGATAATAAGATAGTTCTTGCAAAGATATGTTTGAAGTTCTTGAAGTGAAACCCTATCTGGATTAAATCTGCGCAGCAAAGTCCAGCCAGGAAGGAAGACCCTCGATATAACGTGTCGGCATTAGGTCTGAAAGCTTCAATCCATCGAGTGAAAAAGGCGTTGATCCTTGGCTAAAATCGTATTCGTGACAATGGGCGAAATGAACATGGGTACCGGGAGCATCTCGGCAACCCTCAAGCATGCCGGCCATGAGACCGCTCTGGTCTTCGATCCTTCTCTGTTCGACGAGCACCTTTATTTCTCGGGCAGTAGCTTCCCCTTCAACGTACTTGCCAAGATGTTTTCGCAGCGCAAGAAAGCGATTAACAAAATCGTCGCTCTGGAACCCGACATAGTGGCTATCAGTGTTATCTCCGATACCTATCAGTGGGCCATCGCCATCGCTGAGGGTGTTAAAAAACGCATCGACACCCCCGTAATCTTTGGTGGAGTCTTTCCTACCAACTGCCCCGAGACGCCGCTTGGCACCCCCTGGGTCGACATCGTATGCATGGGCGAGGGCGAGCAACCCATGGTCGAGTTAGCCGACTCCCTGGACCGGGGTAAAATCGACACCTCCATCGGCAACCTTATTTTCAAGACCGATGACGGCCAGGAGTCTGGGCTGGTGCGTAACCCGGTGCGCCCACTACAGGACCTGAACGAGCTACAGCCCGACGACATGGCCCTGTTCGAGGACGATATTCATGTCGGCAATCGCTACTACATCCATGCGTCCAAGGGCTGCATCATCTCGTGTAGCTTCTGTTCCCAGGCATTCTACGAAGAGTTCAACGGCAGCCGCGACCCACGCCGGCGCTCCCCCGACCTAGTCATCGACGAGTTGCTTGAGGCCAAGAGGCGTTACGACATCCGCCTGATCGACTTTGAGGATAACGTTTTCTATTCCAACCACGCTTGGTTCCGCGAATTCGCCGAGAAGTACAAAGAGAAAATCAACATCCCCTACATCTGCATGGGACACCCGCTACCCATGAATGACGAGGTGGCGCGGCTGCTCAGCGAAAGTGGTTGCTACCGCCTGCAGCTCGGCATCCAGTCCATGAACGAGGAAAACCGCAAGAAGCACCTGTACCGTCCCGAGACCAACGAACAGATTCGCGCCTGTTTTGATTCCCTGGACAAGTACGGGGTTAAATACTCCTGTGACCATATCTTCGGGTTGCCCGACGAGAACAATGAAGAAAATCTCTATAATGCCGCCTGGGAATATTCAAAGTGCGAGCAGGTGCACAAGGTCAATACTTTTTTCCTTACCTGCTATCCCAAGACCCCAATGGTCAAGAAGGCCATCGAGTGGGGGATGATCAAGCCCGAGGATGAGGACAAGATCAACCAAGGCCACTCCAACTTTTATTATGACTACGGCATCACCACCGACATCAAGCTCAAGAGACTGTTCCGGGCCTACGCCATTTTCTACCGCATCATGCCAGCCCTGCCTAAAAAGGCCCGCTTCTTCATCCTCGAGAAGAATCTGGTCAGGCTGTTAGCCTTCATGCCCAAAACCATAACCATGTTCTTCATCGATCTGTTCCTCACCTTTCGCAACTCGGATCCTGTGTCCCAGCACGTGATGGGAACCTACTTGCTATGGTTCAGACGCATCCTGTTCGACGGTGGAGTGCGAATCCGCGAGAGTGAACCACCTCTCAAGACGGTCAAAATCCCAACCGCCAAGGCGGAAAAAGGCAGTGAGGAAACCGGCGAACTCGTTGCGAGCCATCAAGTGACAAAAGCTGCTCCGTGACAAAGTCCGTTATTATCCGGATCGACGTGGACTCGGTGGAGGGAATCCGCAACGCCATCCCGTTTTATCTCAAGGAGTTGGGGAAACATAACTTCCAGGCCTCCTTCTTCATCCCCCTGGGACAGAACAATGTGCTCAAGGCTGCGCTTTGGCGCATCTGGCGACCCTCGTTCTGGAAGCAGAGTTTCTATATGAAGCCCTGGAAGACCTACACTTGGTTCGACAAGGACGTGGACAAAACAGGCGATATCGGTGCCGGGCATCCCGAGGTGCTACGGATGATCGAGGAACATGGCCATGAGATCGCCCTGCACGGCTACGATCACGCCACCATTTCCGACAATGCCTATTCCATGAGCGCCGTCGACTACCGAAAACAGATCGATATGGCCTGTGAGGCCTACCGGGACATCCTTGGCCACGACCCAGCCGGCACCGGCTCTCCGGGGCGGCGCTACAATCAGGTTTTTGCCGATGTGCAGGATCCCATGGAATTCCTCTATGCATCAGACGTGGGAGGCCCTGAACCGTGCCAGGTCAGGGTTGGTGATAGAGTCTCCTCCACCATCCAGGTGCCGGTTAACATTGAGTCGGTGTTCTCCATTGTTGTGCGCAATCGGGGTAACCACAAAAAAAGCCTCGATGACCTGATCAGCCAAATCGAAGCTTGTGACGATTTTTTATGCCTGCTGTTGCACACCGAATATGATTATGTCCACTTTCGCGATCACCTGCGTGACCTGTTCACCCACATGGCGGACAACGGCTACAAAGGGATACGCTGCGACCATTACGCCGAGCAGCTGAAGGCGGAGGATCTGCCGATCAAGGAAGTCAAGTATGGCCAATGGGACGGAGCCGTCGGCCCCATCGCCTACACGGACTAAAAATCTCTATTTGACCGCCACTACGGCGACATAGGGTAGAACCTTGCTGTTCGTTGGGACGATGAAACTAACGATCTTGAGTGCCGCCATAAACCAGCCATAGAGCCCCCAAGACGAGGTCTTGCCGAGGCTCGGCGGGTTGATGTGGTAATAGACCTCGACCCTGGAGAACCCGGCCTTCTCCAGCACAGTCCATATTTTTTTGCCGTCGAATCCGTCCTCGGAGTGGTGATGACATTCAGCCAGATCCTGCAACGGGGTTTCGGGGATGTTGACCTTGGAGGTCAGACGACGTAGAGCTTTTAGGGTTCCTGTGGCCAAAGACACCGCCCAGCCGGTGTGGGTAACGTGGCCATTGGGGTCCCAGTCCGAATAGAAAGTGCCGCCCGGTTTCAGGACTCTCGCCATCTCAGCGGCCATAGCCTCATAGTCGAGAACGTGGTGCAGAGCGCTGAAGGCAGTAACACAGTCAGCACTCTTATCCTTAATCGGAAGATTGGTTGCGTCGCCGCCCAATACTTCCAGGCCGCGCCCATGCGCAATCTTCATCATGCTGGTCGACAGGTCGATACCGAGCCGCGTGTCAAAATACTCTTGCGCAGCACTGAGCACATTGCCGGTGCCACAGCAGACATCCACCAGCACTCCACCGCCAGTGCGCGCAGCAGCCTCGGCAAGGTTATGATCGAGACGTTGCTGACAGGGACCACCATCCTGGAACATGTCGTAGGTGGAAACGTCCTGTTCGTAAGATTCGGCGAACTCGTTGTGATAGATTACGTTGGCCCGCTTGATCTCGTTGCCGCCTTGCTCGTCATCAAGAAACTCCGGGCCGCACTGCCTGGCAAGTCCGACAATATCCCCAATACACAGAAACGGGATACCGTCGATAACCGGGAATTCCTCCGAGCAGTATCCGCACATGGCCCAGGAACCGCTCTGCACCTCGAAGTCCAATTGATCGTGACCACATGCCGGACAGCGCAGCAGATTCATGACCTTATCGGCTGGTATATTCATATATCACCGTTTCACTGCCGCTCAGACGTATTGCGTCGATAACCTTGAAACCGGCCCGTTTCATAACCATGTCGGCGCCTCGATTGTCCTTGGCGGTGACCGACCAGCATGCCGGGTGAGATTCGCCCAGTCTCTCTGCCACATGGCCAATCAGGGAGGACAACGTCAGGACTGCCTCCATACCCTCCTCGAAACATCCGAAGGCGCCGAGATGAGCGTCCGGGCATTGGGCCTTGCGATAGGGCTTGGGACGCAGGAACTGGTCAGCGATCTGGCCCAGAGGCAAACGTCCGGTCAGCATCCGACCGAGGACTAGAAAATAGAACCCAAGTCCCAGGGACTTTTTTAGTCGGGAATTGAAATCTTCATAGCAGGTGAAGCCGAGACACCAGCAACTCAATTCCTCATTCTCCGATGTCCCGGCTCCCACGGCAAAGGAGGTGGTATCCTCAATGGCCAGTTCGTAGAACCTCCTGACAAAACCTTCCCCCAAGCGGACCGACAGGTCGTTCCCGCTCCAGGTAGTGAGGTGGGCCTCGACGAGCTTGTTGAGGTGACAAGGCGCTAAATCACGAAACTCAATCAACCATGTTCCCTCATGTACGCCTCAGCCGCATACGCTTAAATCGCTCGTTGAAGTGGACGTCGTCGGCAACAATCACTTTCTGAGGAATCTTGAAGGGGGCCACCTTTTCCCTCAGGGACATGCGGATGCGCTTTTTGACATCGCGATTGAGCTCTTTCTCAAACAGGTTAACGCTAGCCACCACCATTTGGCCAGTCAGCGAATGAGCTTCGCCGAATACAATAACGTCCTTGATGTTCTCAACCTCCAGGACATGATTCTCGACCTCGGTGGGAAAGACCTTTTCGCCGCCGACATTGATGATCTCTGAATCGCGGCCCAGAATACGAATGTGGTCACCGTCCACCTCAACTACGTCCTTGGTATTAAACCAGCCTTCCTCGTCAAATGGCGACGGCGCATTGAGATACCCCAGCATGGCTGAGCGTGACTTGATCCACAGAACCCCGTCCACGACCCGGGTCTCAAAGTCCTCACCACCCACCTTGACCCATAGGGAATCGTCATTGCGACTTTTCGAACGCAGGATTCCGAGCTCGGACAGTCCATAGGTCTGCTGCAGGACAACTCCGGGACACTCACTGTGCATCCTATCCAGGGTCGATTGGGGCATGGGCTCGGTGCCGTAGGTGATTTTCTTCAAGCTCCCGAGATCGTAGTTGCGGTGCTCGCCGGAAAAAAGCATCAGGTTGAGAAAGGTGGGCGAAACCGGCAAGAGTTCGACCCCGGTTTCCTGGATAACCTTGCACACGTTGCCAGGGGTTCGGTCGCTGATCGCAACTACTGTACCGCCATTGGCAATAACGTGAAAGAAGGTGTTGACCCCGCCAATGTGGTCGAGCATTAGAAAAATCATAGTCCTCAGCGCCTGACGCCGGATACGGAACTTCTCCAATAGTAATGTCAGATCATGCAGGGCCGCCTTGCTGGCTCCCGTCGAGCCCGACGAAAACAGCACCAGACCTGACTTGCCCGCCTTAATGAAGTCCTTGTTCAAAGGGTTGGCAATCTTCACCGGACGCTCCTCCACATCCATGGAGACGTCTGGGCGCAGTATGAACTGGACCTCGGCAATGTCCAGGAACTCCGGATTCTTCTCGTAGGTAGACGGGGTCAAGGGCACGACGATGTTGCGGCCATCAATCAGGGCCAGGAATGCGGCGCAGGTCTCGGCGGAGAAATCTCCGACCAGAGCGACCACTCGACCCGTCCCAATCGTAGCCTCACCAAGACGGCTACGCCAAGCCTCAACGAGATTGGAGAGATTGTGATAGCTGTAATCTTTGCCCTCGCAGATGATGGCCTTGCGCTCACCGTATTCTTCAATGCGGTCCAGCAGCCAAAATGCCATCAGCGCCCTCCGAGAGTGATAACCTGAGCAGTGATCATGGAGCTTTCCGGGCTTAGAAAAAAATCAATCACGTTACTGGTGTCCTCGAAGGTTCCATAGCGCTTGATAGCCATTCTATCCAGCAGTTTCTGCATGGTGCCCTCAGACACACCCTTGATTAGATCTGTCTTGATAGGCGACGGGGCAACCACGTTTACAGTGATGTTCCACGGCGCTAACTCGTGGGCCAGAATTCGGGAATAGGTGGTTACTGCGGCTTTAGTCGCGGCATAGATTGATTCCCCCTCCAGGGCCATGGACACGGCGATAGAGCCAAAATTCACGATACGACCGAACTTGCGTCGCTGCATGATCTTGGCAGCCTCACGACAGATCACAAAAGTGCCCTTGAAGTTGGCGTCGAACAGATTTTCCACGGTCTCAACCGGGGTCAGGAGGGCGTGATTCATGCTCGCCAGACCGGCGTTGTTGAGGGCTGCGTCGATGCGCCCGAACTCCTTTGAGGCGCCGCGCACCCAAGCTACGGCCTCGGCCTCATCGGTGATATCGACCGTGGAGTGATGGTAGTTGAGATGCTCCAGATCGCATTCGCCCCGGCTGCATCCGGCGACAATCCAGCCTTGGGAAACGTAGTGCTCGGCCAGATGACGACCGATACCGCGACTGGTGCCGCTGATCAGCATGACGGTATCGTCACTCACCTTGATTCTCCCCATACAGAACCATGATATAGTCGGTCATGCTGGTCACGTCGTGAAACGGGCTTTGCTCTTGGGAGAAGGCGCGTTCATCAGTAAACGAAACCACTATTTTCATCTCGTCCTCCATGCGCGCCTCCAAGTCTACCAGAAGGGAGACCACGGCTGTGGAATCCAGAGGCGAATCTCCTCCAAAGATGAAGCTCTGGGGGTTCGCCTCAAGTTCTGTGCCGAATTCTTCGTAACAGTCGGCCAAGGCCTGTATGACTAGACTTTCAATCTTCTTGCGCATGTTTTCCACAGGACCATTCTCGTGTTTTTGACTATTTTCACCCATCGCGGCCAAGAGGCTTTACGCCACTGACACAAAGTAGGCTGATTCTGGCTCAACATGAACTCTTTAACCAGAATTTTGAGGCTACCACGCTTGTGCAGAATAATTTTCCGCTAAATCCCCTACTCATGACAGGTTCCTCTAATAAAATTCACAGAAAATCAGCCGTGGCAATACGCTTTGATCGCACCAGACGGCTTATGTCGTAGGTAGGGTTTTTCAAGCCGCCCCCAGGGCAGCTTGTACCTCGCAACTTCCAGGCGGACCCGGAAGTTTCTCAGGGCCGCCTAGGCCTTCGCGGACCAGACGGGATTCGAGGTTCAGAACCCCCATCATGCCCAGAAGCGCCTCGTAATCCTCTCCCCAGCCGTGATCGGCGGAGAAAACATGGGTGTGCCAGAGGACGCAGGCCTCGCCGTCAACCGCGCCGACCTCACCAAGCAGATGGCGGACCGTCTTGCGGCGTTTGGCGACCGAGAGGTTGCCATAATAATACAGGTGGGTGTCCATTAATACCGTTGGTATAGCCACCATATCCAGGGCCTTGCCAGTGGCATGATCGTAGGGGTGGAAGGGACTGGCAAGACCGGCCCGGAACCCCGGGCGATCAGTAAAGCCAAGGGTGGCGTCAACCTCAATCCCGGCCTGTTGCTGAGCTTGCCAGGTGTCCGCTAGGGAGAAGCGGAACCAGTGTTGGCGAGCGGAAACAATAGAACCCGTCTTGAGGATTCCTTCCGCCACCTGGCGTTCCGCTTGCATGGACTCGGCGTCGCGCCAAGCATCAAAGGCAAAATGGATGCCGATTTCGTGCCCCCGCGCCGCCAGTCGCTTCAAGGCAGCCACCAGCCGGGGATGACGGGCAAGGTCGTAGGGAGGATCAAAAATGGCGCGAAGCAGGAACCCGGAAACACTCCCGGGCCGTTGCCTGGTGAAAACGTTGAAGGTCGAGACAAACCCGTGGCGCGCCTCCAAGGCGGCAATGGTCTCCAGGTGGAAATAGCCCTCCCGGCTTGTCGCCAGACGCCAAGCTGAGACCAGGGTATCCACTGCCATGCTTGGCCGACCGGTCGCCATGCTGCGCCCTGCGTTGAACAGGCGGAATACTCCTTCCTTGAGTCGGGTGACTAAAGCCTTGTCGACCACGTCAATGTCGTGGGTCAGGCAGATGGCCCCTGCCGCGGAAGCCGGAGGGCAAACGCCTGGAAAAGCCTGGTCAATGAGCCGCCTCAGGGCCAATGCGATATAATTGGCGTAGGGCCTGTCGAAACGCCGCCCGTCTCCCTTAAGGCGCAAAGCGTAGGAATGAACGGGTCCCGAGCGCCGCTCGTGTTCCCATTCCTCCAGGCAGGAGGCATAAGCGAAAAGATTGAACAGCAGGTCGATGCCGTTTCCCGTTTCGTTAAGCGTATCCGAATAGACTAGAACTTCCTGCATTCCCGACTCTCCACAATCCAGGGGGACGAAACGCATTTGGCCAGGCGCATAACCGGGACAACGGGGAATGAACGGCATGCCGGACTTCTCCGGCCGGACGCCGTAATACAGCCTCGGCCCCTCAATGGGCGTCTCAGAAGCAGTAACCAGTTGCAGGTTCAGACCACTCAGGTGACTCATCAGCCGCACCGTATAGTCGAGCCAGGAATCCTTAATTCCGGGAGCTGTGATAACCGAGATGGCGGTCATAGGACGCCCCATCGTTTGGTCGCCGCGATCACCTGCTCCACATCATTGTCGCTCAGACCGGGATGGTTAGGCAACAGGGCCACCCAACGCGCCACTTTTTTTGCCTCGAGGCAATCCCCATCCGCGAAGGGCGCAAACAGGGGGATATCGGGTAAAGCGTAGTCGAACACTTCCTTGCCCACGTGGATGCCCTGTCCGGTCATGAAGGCAATGAAGCCGTCGCGGTCTTCGATCAGGCATGGACAGTGGGAAAAACTGGCCCCGTCGCGGGGAGACGGCCAACTCAATCCGGGAACCCCGGCCAGTTCACGCCGATAGGCCTCTGATATTTCGATGCGCCGCGACACCAAACCGGAGGCCTTGCCCACCTGATTAGCCCCCAAGTGACCGAGGCAGTTGGGCAGCCTCTCGCGGAAATTGGGCGGCAGATAGACCCGGTTCGGCTCGTAGTGCTTGGACAGAAAACCGAGTGCCCCGGTGCGTGTTGTCAGTCCATGGACCAGACTGTAAAGCCAGGGCCTGAGTCCCAGCCATCCGGCCATAAAGAAGGCCGATTGGCGAGCGGCTCGCACGATCCCCGCCGGATGATGGGTGCCATCCCGATAATCCTTCATGGCGGCGTAGAGGCCCTCATCGTCGGTGGCCATCACCCCACCCTCCACCGTTGATAAGTGCTTGCCCAGGCTGAAAGAGAACATTACCGCCAGCCCATCTCTCCATACTGGACGTCCCTGATAACGCGCCCCCAGGGCAAGGGCGCAGTCCTGGATCACCACCACCTCTGGACGGCCTTCAAGGACCTTGCCCAGCCCCTCCAGGTCCATGGGAAAGCCGTACATATGGGTGGCGACCACCGCCGCCGTGTCCCGTCCCACCGCTGAGGCCAGGGCCCTGAACCCCATGTTGAAGTCCGAATCCTCGATGTCCACCAGGCGTGGACGGTTACCGGATGCCAGCACCGTGTTGCCCATCACCGCGCAGGTGTAGGCGGGAAGCACGATCTCCCGGTCTTGCCACCCCATGGCCTTGATCAGGGCGTGAAAACCGCTACGTCCGGAGGGGAAGGCCAGAACAAAACGCTTTCCGGTCATCTCCGCCACCGCCGCCTCAAAGGCCACCTCGCCGCCGGGGCGCACCCAGCCGCTCACCAAAGCTCCGGCGTCCGTCACATCGAAGGGTGCGGATAGCCGGGGAATCACGCCTCCTTCCTCTGTCCTTCGGGATGCTCCACCGGTCGCGCCTCAACCCGGCGGAGGAGCAGCTTCCACAGAAATCCCAGATGGCGCAGGATGATAGGCACGGTCTTGAGCTTGGAACGGCCGTGCTCGCGGTCAAATACGGTGGCCGGAGCCTGGGCCACGGTCAGCCCCAAGACCAAGGCACGAACCAGAATTTCGGCGTTGGCCAAAAAGTCGTCGGCGTCGGGCCTGACGGCGGCAAGGATGGTGCGGCGATAGGCACGGAAGCCGCAGGTGAAGGTCATGATATCCCCAACCTGGTTCCACAGCGCCATCCGGTAGAGGGTTACCAGGACTCGGCTCATGACGAAGCGGCGGAACGGATAGTTCCAGGCCCCGCCATCCATGAACGGCGACGCCGTGACCATGTCGGCACCGTTGCCGAGGGCCTCAAGAAGCTTTTTGATATTGCGGATATCGTAGTTAGTGTCGGCGTCGATGGTAACCACGATATCACCGTCCGCCGCGTCCAGGCCCACCTTGAGCGCCCCGCCGTATCCCAATCTTACGTCATGGGATACCACCCGCACGTCAGGATCGCCCCCGAACTCCGCCCGCAGAAGCTCCCCCGTGCCGTCGCTGGAGCCGTCATCCACAAGGACCAGCATGACACCATCAAGAGAGCGCCTCATCTCAGAAACGCGGGCAAACAGGGTGGGTAGGGACTCGGCCTCGTTGTGGCAGGGAATAACCACGGAGACACTTTCTGTACCGATTTCCAGACTCATGAACCGTACTGCCTTTTCGCTTCGCCGCCATACCTTTCCAGGAGAATATCGACCATGCGATGAGCGGCCCCGCCATCACCAAAGATATCCGGGCGGCCCGGCGGTGGCGTGAAAGTCTCAAGGCCATAGCGGATCCTTTCGGTATCGGCTCCAGCGACGAACTCCCAGCCGGCCTCTATCATCTCGGGCACCCAGATCAACTCGATCAGAGACACCACAGGCTTACCGAAGATATAGGCCTCCCGGCGCACACCACCGGAGTCCGACAACACCCGCTCGGCCCCGGCGATAAGTCGGACGGTCTCCACATAACCTTGCGGCGGCATCAAATCGATGTGTCCACAGGCCAACAGGCGCCCCCACAAATCAGTGCACTCCAAGGCGGCGCGAGTACGCGGGTGGACCGGGAAACGAATATTCCGCGACCCCGCCATCAGAGTCTCGCAGATGGCCGAGAGCCGGGTGGGATCGTCCGTGTTCTCCGCCCTGTGCAGAGTGACCAGCACGTAATCGCCGTTGCTGGGCTCGATGCCATGCGCGTTGCGGACCGCAAGTAAACTATCCATCATAATGTCGCCCGTCAGGAAGATATCATCCTCGGGAAAGCCCTCGGCCAACAGGTTGCTGCGGGCCGATTCGATATTGGGAAACAGGGTGTGGGCGCACAGCTCTGCGATGCGGCGGTTGAGTTCCTCGGGGTTGCTCATATTGCCGGCCCTCACTCCCGCCTCCACATGGGCCACGGGAACCCCCAATCCGGAGGCAGCCAGAGCACCTGCCCGGGTCGAGGCCACATCCCCATAGACCACGACCAGGGCAGGGCTTTCGCATTTGATAGCGTCCTCGATAAATACCATTTTTCGTCCGAGATCGCGTGCTGGCGTCAACCTCTCCAGCCGGTCAAGATAAGCCGGTGGATCCAGGCCGAGTTGGCGGAAAAAGATATCCGACATATCAACGTCGGAATGCTGCCCCGTGTGAACGGCGATGCACTCAAGACCTTTACTACGACACGCCTTCTGGAAGGCGTAATGTTTGATGAAATTGGGGCGGGCGCCAAGAATACATACGACTTTCATACGCCGCCGCCGGAAGTGAGTTCGCCCCACATTGACATCTTGGCCAGACTAGCATTCTCCAATACCGCCTGACAGATCATTCCTTCTCCATCTCCTCGTAGCCGGCCTGCACGGCAATGCGATCAATCTTGCCACTTTTGTTCAGCGGCACTTTTTCGATAAAAAACACCTTGCGTGGGATCATATAAGAGGGAAGCTTCTCTTTCACCTGCTCCCGCACCTCTTGGATCCGGATCTCCCGGGGGCCAACCAGCCCGGCAACAATAGCGTTGTGCCCACCCACCTTAGCGACGAAGCATACAGCCTGGTCGACCCCATCCAGGCTCCTCAGATGGGCCTCGGTATCCATCAGTTCAATGCGGTAACCGTCAATCTTGACCTGAGAGTCGAGGCGCCCCTTGCAGATGTAAACCCCATCCCGGTCCAGCACCTTGTCACCCATAGAAAACCAGCGCTCACCGTCGATATCGAGGAACTTTTCGGCGTTCTCACCACTCAGGTAGCCCGGGGTGATCTGGGGGCCGGAAATCAGCAACTCGTCCTGTTCCGACAACCTGACCCCGTTCCCAGGCAAGGGTTTGCCAATGGGAACTACCCCCAGGTCGCCATACTTATCGAGGTCTTCGCGGCTGCAGGGGTGGTGGAATATCCAGCAGCCAACCTCGGTGCTGCCGTAGAAATCGAAAACGTCGTCCACTTCTAGCTTGTCGAAGCAATACTCGAGGATATCCAGGTGCAACGGCTCGCCGGCAAGACAGATGATGCGCAAGGAATGGTCGCCGGTGCCATCGCGTTTCATGGTCCGGATGCGGGCCATCGTCGAGGGCACCGTGACCAGGACCGTAACCTTGTTCTTGATCATATGGGTGATGGGCGCCATGCGCTCGATGTCTTCGATAGCCGGGCAGAAGGCGCTCTCTGTGAGGACACAAGTGAATAAATAACTCACTGATAACACGAAACCCAAATCGTGGTAGTCGCCAAAAACCTCACCCTTTTGGTAGGGAAGGAGATCGAGGATATTACCGACGGTGGGGATGTAGTTGCCATGAGTCATCAATACTCCCTTGGGCAGGCCGGTGGAGCCCGAGGTAAAGAAGATGATTGCGATATCGTCCTCGGCGAAATCCTCATAGGTAAATTCTGTTTCCTCTCCGGTCGAGATCAGGTCCTCAAGTTTGATCACCTCACAGCCGTTGGCGGCGGCGTATTCGGCGATCTTGGGAGATAGCTCGTCACCGACCAGAATCAACTCCGGTTCCGCTAGGCAAATCATGTCGAGGTTACGTGCCTCGGGGATGTCTGGGTTGATGGGAATCCAAGTATTCCCTGACAGCAAGATGGCGAACAAGGCGTTGTAGGTAGAGAAACCTTTGCGGGCGAACAACACAATGCGTTTTCTCGACTTCCCGGAAAGGGCCGAGTTGATACACATCATCTCGCGGCGCATGTCGGCGTAGGAGTACTTTTCGTCGGAATACACATAGGCATTCCGGGAAGAGTTACTGATGGTGCCATAAAGGGTCTTGTAGAAGTCTAACGCGGTGGTCATGGGCATTTCATACTGGCGAACCGGGGCCGGATCAGGGTGACGGCAGACATGCCGGGAATCTATATCAAAGACGACTCCATATCAAAGGTGCTCGTCGGGTCCGGCGCGATTGATATTACATTCGAGCCATCATCGGATTTTAAGGCACGAAAGACTTCCTCTGGCCGCACATATGGATGCAAGTTATGGCTGCTTTTGAGTTATCAGCTCTGGCATGATAAATTTATCCACAATCGCCCCTTTCCAGCCCTTTAGGGAACGGATAATGGGTATAGCGGCGGCTTTATAGGAAATATCCTGACCTCATGACCGATACCGCAACAAGCCCCGTGAAGAACAGCAAGATCGTCCTGGCCCAGCCTTCCAGCGACCAGTGCGTGCAATCCCTGTTCACCTATCACAATGATCACGCCATCGGCCACAAGCCGCCGTTGGGGATCATGATTCTTGCCACGTATCTGCGGGCCAACGGGTTTAGCGACGTCCAGTGCCTCGACGCTCAGTTGGAGGAACTTTCGCCGCAACAGACCGTGGACCGGCTGGTGGCCATGAAGCCGGATATTGTCGGCTTCACTGCCTGGACAGATTTCTGGCACCCCGCCTGGGAAACCATGAGGCTGCTGCGAAAAAGGCTGCCCCATTGCGCCATCATTCTGGGCGGCCCCCATTGCGGCGTTTACCCCGAAGAATCCCTGACATATTCCGAAGCCGATTTCCTTGTAGTGGGCGATGGTGAGGACGTGATGCTTAGTCTGGTGTCAGATCTCGTCTATGGCCGTCCCATCGCCGAACAACCTGGTCTCTGGCGCAAAGAGAAGGGCAGTGTCATTGCGCCGGTGGACCCCCTGGCAATGATAGATGACATTACCAAGGTGCCCCCCCCCGACCGTAATCTGCTTCCCTACCAACGTTACAGTTCCGTTCTGAGCCCCGCCGATTACGAGACCACCATGATTACCTCCAGGGGGTGCCCCTATAAATGCGTATTCTGCAAGATGGACGTCCAGAAGGTCTACGCTCGAACTGCCGCCCAAGTAGTGGATGAATTTGAGCAAATCGCCAATCTCGGAATCACCGACGTCCAGGTTTACGACGACACCTTTACCTGGGGCATCGCCCGGGCAATGGATATCTGCCAGGGCATCATTGATCGCGGCATCAAGATCAACTGGGCCATCCGAGACCGCGCCAACCGGGTAACACCCGAACTTTACCGGCTTCTCAAACAAGCCGGATGCAACAGGGTGCATTTCGGCGTGGAAACGGGCTCGCCACGCATCCTTGAGAAATCGGGTAAATTCCTGACCATGGAACAGGTGGAAACGGGCATCGCCATTGCCAAGGAAACAGGCATGACCGTCATGGCCTATTTCATGTTTGGGTTTCTTGACGAGACCGTTGCCGATGCCAGAATGACCATTGATTTTGCGAAGAAACTGGATCCTGACTATCCTGTTTTTGTCATTCTCATTCCCTATCCCGGCACGGAAATCTACACTCAGGGGCTGGAACGAGGGGTTATTCCTCATGATTTCTGGCGGGAATTTACGAAAAATCCAGTTCCGGATTATCGTATCCCCCATCTTGTGGAAGAGCATATGGACCGAGAGATGCTAGTACAGATGCGTAATTTGGGAACACGCCAGCTTTATTTCCAACCACGCCGCATTGTCAGGGAGCTACGGAGTTTCACGTCCCTTTCCGAACTTCGGAGAAAGACCAAGCTGGGACTGATGCTGGCCGCCGAAGTCTACAGACCCCGCTCCAAGCCTCTCCCCGCCCCACAGACACTGCATTAAAAGTGTGCCGATAAAAGTGGCGCTGCTGATAAATCTTGCCGGGGAAAAATAGGTGCCTGAAGCCCAACAGAACCCCCTGATAAGTGTCATTATCCCGGTCTACAACAGGGCTCACGAGATTGGCCGGGCGCTGGAGAGCGTGCGTGTTCAAGCCTATCCCAACCTTGAAATCATCGTCGTCGATGACGGCTCCAACGACGATCTCAAAGGCGGGCTCTCCCACTTCCGGGATATGCCCATCACCCTGTTGCACCATGAAACCCGCCAGGGCGCCGGAGCGGCCCGCAATACGGGGATTAGGGCCGCTAAAGGAGAGTATATCGCGCTTCTGGATTCCGATGATGAATGGCTGCCGGGGAAGCTCGACCACCAGATCACCCTCTTGCGTTCGGGAAAAAGTGACGCGCGCCTTCTGTGCTCGGGCTATATCCTGACCTGGGATGAAACGGGAAGGCAGGAATCCCGCATCCCGCAACCCTGCGCCACCTACAGACGTCTGCTCATGGGCTGTGATCTCAGCCCCGGCTCCACGCTCTTCGCCGCACGCCGTGTCTTCGACGAATACGGCCTTTTCGACGAGACGCTGGAACGGCTGGAGGACTGGGACTGGCTGTTGAGATACCTGAAAACCGGTCAGGTTAGTGTCGTCCCCGAACCCCTGGTGCGGATTCACCTCTCCCCGCGGCCGCCGCTGGACATGGTTCAGGACAGTACCAGACGGCTCTTCAGGAAACATCGGGCCTGGATTATGCAAAACAGCATAGTCGATTCCCTGAAATTTCTTTCCAGCCTGTTGGTGGAGGGGTCGGCATCCGCCTTCTATGAAAGAAAATATTTCCGGGCCATGTGGTTCCTGAGTCGCGCCGTGGTGGCCTGGCCCTTCAGGAATCTCGCCTTCTATAACAATGCCATTCGCAGAATGGCGCTGATCCCCTCCGCTAAGGCGGTATCAACGTCCCTGTCAGAGCGGCCGAGGATCATGCATGTAATCACCGGTCTCGATACCGGCGGCGCGGAGAAAATGCTCACCGATCTCGCCATCGCCAACCACCACGCCGGCGAGTCTCCACTTCTGGTGAGCCTACTGCCCGGAGGCGCGCGTCATGACAATCTGGTCAAGGCCGGGGTCCAGGTGAAAGAGGTGGGTCTTGTGCGCGGCAGGCCTGGTCTGCGTGGGCTTTTCCGTCTCGTGGACCTGATTCGCGTCGAGAAACCCGACATCATCCAGAGCTGGATGTACCATGCCGATCTTTACAGCCTGATCGCCCTCATGGTATCCGGCCGGCGGCGCCAAACCCGCCTTTACTGGGGAATCCGCTGCTCGAACATGGACACCGCCCAGTACGGTCTTACCCTGAGAGTGGTCATCAGGGTATGTGCCTGGCTGTCTTTTCTTCCCGACGGCATCGTCGCCAACTCCATGGAAGGAAGAAGCTGGCATCTCCGTATCGGCTACAAACCGAAACTGTTTACCGTCATCGACAATGGCCTCAACGTTTCCCTGTACCAGGCCACCCTGTCCCTGCGCCATGAAGCCCGCGCCGAGCTCGGTATCGACAGGGATGCGTTTGTCATCGGCGCCCTGGCCCGCAATGACCCCATGAAGGATTACCCCAACCTTCTTGCCGCACTGGAAAAACTTGATGGGGTTGTTTGTATCGTTGCCGGCCGCGGAACCAAAAAACTTCCCAAGAAGCCCGGATTGATTTGCCTGGGAGAGCGCCAGGATGCGCTTCGCATCCTCCATGCCATGGACGTATTCATCTCCGCCTCGGCCTATGGCGAGGGGTTTTCCAACGCCATCGCCGAGGCCATGTCCTGTGAACTTCCCGTGATCGCCACCAATGTGGGTGATTCAAGCCGGATCGTCGGTGATTGCGGGATTATCGTTAGGCAAAAGAATTCCAACGCCTTGGCCGAGGCCATCAAAAAGCTACAGCGAGACCCGGCACTACGGCACGATCTGGGCCGCCGGAGTCGGCAAAGAATCACCGAGGAATTTTCACTCCAGCGCATGGTCTCGGCTTACAAGGATTTTTATCACGATCCCCAGTTTTTCGTGGGTGGAAGAGAATCACCTCGGGCAGGATGACCGTGACGAATGTTCCGTTAAATACGCCGGATTACGGCCTGGGCTGAAGAAGAAAATTACCGATCAGAGCTCCGCTGGCAATATCCACCACCATGATGCTGGTGCTGCCATCGTTAAGACGAAGTCTCAGTATGAGACGGTCGTCTTCGGCCTCCATCGCCTCCACAGTAGCGCCCTCGGGAATGGGTAAATCCACGGAACCAAAAGTGTCGGAAGAAATACCCGATGCAGCCCCAGCCCGCAGACCGGCCTCCGCCTCCGCCGTTTCATCGCCTGGTGTCGTGGCCCGTTTGTATATGGTGACGGCAAGCACCGCCATGGCCACCAGAATTAAAACTCCCATACCGATAACGAGGGCCTTGAGCGCCTGCATGTTTTAGGTCCAGTCTCTGTTGCATAATGACGGCGAATAGCGAAATAAACCGATACCACGTCCGGGCCGGCGAAGACCATAGCGGGACGCGGCTGGATTCTTTCCTGGCCCAAGCCGTGTCCGGGCTTTCCCGATCACGGTTGAAGAAGCTCATCACCGACGGTCATGTGACATGTGGTGAGAACCCTGTCAAAGACCCCGCATTCAAAGTCAAATCCAGCCAGGAATTCCATATTATCGTGCCGGAGCCCGAAGAGGCGACGCCCCGGCCCCAGGACATTCCCCTTCATGTGGTTTACGAAGATGACCAACTCATCGTCATCAACAAACCGCCGGGGCTGGTTGTGCATCCCGCACCCGGCAACCCTGACCGCACTCTGGTCAATGCTCTTCTCGCTCATTGCGGCGATTCCCTGTCGGGCATCGGCGGAGTCAAGCGGCCCGGCATCGTCCACCGTCTCGATAAGGATACCAGTGGCCTTATGGTGGCCGCCAAGACTGACATCGCCCATGCCGCCCTGGCCAAACAGTTTGCCAATCACAGTATGGAACGCGCCTATCTGGCCGTGGTGCGTGGCGTTCCCAACCCCTCGCAGGGTGAAATCAGCAGCAATATCGGCCGCAATCCGAAAAACCGGAAGAAGATGGCAGTCCTGCCACGGGGAGGAAAGTCCGCCATCACCCGTTATCGCCTCATCCGCACCCTGGGCAAAAGCGATCCACCGGTGGCCAGTCTCGTGGAATGCCGGCTCGCTACCGGACGCACCCACCAAATCCGAGTACATATGACGAATCTTGGGCATCCCTTGGTGGGCGACCAGCTTTACGGGCGGGCCTGGCGCCCGGCAGGCGTTTCCGGTGACGCCGCCGCCGCCATCGCTGCCTTCAAACGCCAGGCCCTCCATGCCACCATGATTGGCTTTAAGCATCCCACAAGTACCAAAAATCTAAAATTTGAACAAAAAATTCCTTTAGATATGAATGAGTTAATCTTTTATCTAGACAATATATAATAAACCACTATACCTGAGCGAAACACTTGGTTATTATCTGTTCCCAGTGGGGGTCGTTGTTTCCTTTCTCTGAAATCGGAAACCATGATCTCGGGAACCAGAAATTCAGGAGTTTTGCAATGGCATCGGCAGCACAGTTTCCGCAAGTGGGTGATGAGGCGGGTCTCTCCCGGTTTCTCCGGGAAATTCGTAAATACCCCATGCTTGAGCGGGATGAAGAGTTCGATCTGGCCAAGCGCTGGCAGAAAAACCAGGATGACGATGCCGTCCATCAACTGGTCAACAGCCATCTCAGGCTCGTGGCCAAGATTGCCATGGGTTATCGCGGCTATGGCCTGCCGCTGAGCGAGCTTATCTCCGAAGGAAATGTGGGCATGATGCAGGCGGTAAAACGCTTCGATCCCGACCGTGGGTTCAGGCTTTCCACCTATGCCATGTGGTGGATCAGAGCCGCCATCCAGGAATATATTCTGCATTCCTGGTCGCTGGTAAAGATCGGAACCACGGCGGCTCAGAAAAAGCTCTTCTTTAACCTGCGATCCCTGAAAGGGAAGCTGAAGGCCTTCGAAGAAGGCGATTTATACCCCGAGAACGTAACCAAAATTGCCGAGAGTCTGAACGTGCCGGAGCGCGACGTCATCAGCATGAACATGCGCATGACCTTTCCCGACCGTTCCCTCAACACCCCGCTGAAAGCCGACAGCGAAGGCGAGTGGCTGGAATGGCTTGCCGACGACCGTGAGTCCCAGGAAACTTCTCTGGCCGCCATGGAAGAACTGGATAACCGGCGCCAGCTTCTGCAAAAGGGTATGGGCAGCCTCAACGAAAGAGAGCGCCATATCCTTACCGAGCGGCGGCTCAGCGACAAGCCCCGCACCCTTGAGGAACTCAGCCAACGCTATGGAATTTCCCGGGAACGGGTTCGCCAGGTAGAGGCCCGTGCCTTTGAAAAGCTGCAGAAATCCGTACGCAACCACGCCATGGAACAACGCCTGGCAAACTAGAGCGGTTCAGGTGGGCCTTTGCTGGGTTGTGATTACCTCCCCCCATTCCTCCACCAGTTTCTGCTGACGTTCCGTAAGGAAGATAACCCGCTGCTCCGCCTGCATGGTGAGGAAAATCTGCACAACGGAAGGCAGGCCGAGATAAAACCCCCAACCCACCGCTGCACCACCGAACATTACCATCCAGCTCATGGGATCACCCAGAATGGCAAAAGCCGCATCCACATCGTTGCGCCCCCCCCATAGTTGCAGCACGTACGGCATGGCCGCGGTCAGGTTCATGGAACCGACACAACGTGTGGCGTATCTGAGCCGGCGGTAGGGATCAATTTTAAAAGCAACGAAGGTGGGGATCAGGCCCAGGCCAAGCAATATGATTGTAGGCAGGGCAACCACCGCCGCCGCAATAACCACGAAAAAACCCACCAGCTTTATATTGGACTTCGCTTCGGGCTGGTCTCCTGCCGGATCCGCCATTCACATCCTCCGGGTTTATAAAGTTACCGCCATGGTGGCGATAATCAGAACCGCGATAAAAAAAGCAACCATGGCCGAGATGCGGTGACCGGCAAGGATGGTCCGTGGCCCTTGGGTTTCCATTTCCATCGTCAGCATCTCAACCTCTACTTTCGCCGCCGCGTATTCATCCACGGCATGCCAATAGCCATTAGCATCCCCCTGTCGCCTTGCCGGGTCGTCCAGAAGATTGAGAATTTCCACCAGACTTCCCTTTTTAATCATCTGGGGCAGAAACTCCTGGATCATCTCCCGTGTCTTCAGATTATGGTAGTTGTTCATGATGGGGCCCAGAAAACGGCCGATCCATTGTGATATGGCCGGCAGCTTGTTCGGCCCCATTTTCCACTGCATCACGGCAAACATCCTCAATGTAGCCAGCACCACCATGTTGGGATCTCCTCTGTTGGAAAGATCCTTGAGCATGGAATCGGTATCATGTTTGAAACGACCGGCTATAAAAGCCGCAATATGGCGGTCCATGGGCAGTGTTTTTTCCTGGAGCTCGGGCGGAACCTTTTCCAGGGCCGGCAGAAGATCATTGGGCTCCTCTACATAAAAATCGGCTATCAGCGGGCTGCCACAGGGCATGGAGGGATTAAGCTCGTAAAGACAGCGTTCGAACCCAAATCCGTAGGTGGTCTGTTTAAGGAGGTAACGCAGCCGCTCGATCCCCCTGAGGAAAGGCGCCCCCTCCGTATCATCGCCATACCGGTTATGAATCCACATGACGGGCAGCTCGCTGAAAACAATATCGGTGAAAAGTTTTGCCTCGGCCTCATCCTTGTGTGCCTGCATCATGTAACGGCCAAAACCATCAATCATGGCTGCGAAAGTCCGATACCGCACCGGTCCTTTAGGGTCCATAACCATGCATAGCCAAGAGATCGCCATTTCCGACGTCTCACCCCCTTCCGCCAGAGCTGCCCTGGCCATGACAGTGGATATGGCCGTGGCCAGAACGTCGTCACCGACGCTTCGCATAGCCCAGGTTTCCAAGTCTGTTTCCTGGATAACTTTAAGCGCTACGTCCCAGTTCCGGAACAAACCGTGGGCCAGAGAACGTCCCGTAAAATAATCTTTTCCGGCGATCTTGATGGGGCGGTTGGCGCGCGGTGGCATAACGGGCTGCTGGGGACTGACGCGGCGGCCATCGAGCCAAAAGGCAATATCTTCCAGAGACCAGCTGTCTACGGGATCATCTGAAATGACGCCGCGCAGGAATTCCTTAACCGATTTTGGAACCCGCTCTTTTCGCGCCAAAGCCGCATAGCTGCTTTGTTCGATCTTATTGATTATCAGTATATCATCATCCGTCCCCACCGCCGGAGCACGACCGGAAACCAGAAAAAGCAACGTCACGCCAAGGGCGTAAAAATCCTCATCGACAGCGCCCGTGCTCCTCCCCAAGGGATGACACATGCCATTTTCGATGGTCTCGAACATGACGTTCTGGACATATCCCGGCGGCACCATGAACCCTTCGCCGAGAAGCACATGATTACGTTCCTTGTCGGCAAAAAACAGATTGTCGGGACGAATACAACGGTGTGATAAGCCACGGGCGTTGTATTCCTTCAGCACCCCCACAAGCGGAGTGATATAGGTCTCCACCAGACCTTCCTCGTGAACCGGCTTGATGACCGAAGTCAGGGAGTCCATCAGCTTCCCGCCCTGAGGCTTCTCGAAAATCGCGGTGAAAGCCCCTCGCTCCAGCGGCGGCCAAAAAACCACCTGCCAGAATATGGGCCTCAACAGATTGGGATGCTCCATATTGCGCATGGCGAGGAGGGAATCCAGGCGCGGGGGGAAAGGATGATCGGAAACAAGCACAAACAGGGGACGTTTTCCGTCCGAATCCTGAAGATCCTGAACCTGATAGGCCCTGGAAGAAGGCGAATCCAATTCCGGCAGCGGCTTGTTGGGGAAGAGGATGAAGCGACCCTCGACTTCAATGCCGCCCTGACCCGACTCACCAGCAATAAGTTCTTCAGCCGACATGGGAGCAGTTGTCTCCTCTTACCAGACCAGAGAATGCCAGAGCTTTACCCAAGTTGTCTCTACCCGAATGTTATATATGTTCCGCCACGGTGCATTTTATGACGTTACCGCCAAAGTGGAAAGAAAATGAGCCCATTCACTGAACGTGGCAGCATCCCATCATGCCCCCATATACCAGGGCAGACCGCGAGACGATCAGCCGGAAAAGGGGTCACGTACGAGGATCGTATCCTCGCGTTCGGGACTGGTGGACAGTAACGCCACCGGGGCTTCGATCAGTTCTTCGATGCGGCGGATATATTTGATGGCCGTAGCCGGCAGATCCGCCCAGGATCGCGCGCCTCGGGTGCTGTCCGTCCAGCCCTCCAGGGTTTCATAGACTGGCTCCACGCTGGCCTGAGCCGAAATAGCCGCCGGCAGATAGGCGATGTGCTCGCCATCGAGATGATAGCCGGTACATATTTTCAGGCTTTCCATGCCGTCGAGAACGTCGAGCTTGGTCAATGCGATGCCGTGGATGCCACATACTTTGACTGCCTGGCGCACCATCACGGCGTCAAACCATCCACAGCGCCGCGCACGCCCCGTCACAGTGCCGACCTCCCGGCCCCGCTCACCCAGTCCCTGGCCGATTTCGTCGTTGAGTTCGGTGGGGAACGGTCCGCTGCCCACCCGCGTGGTATAGGCCTTGGTAATGCCGAGTACATAATCAACACTGCCGGGCCCCACCCCCGCGCCGACGGCTGCCTGTCCAGCCACCGTATTAGAGCTGGTAACGAAGGGATAGGTTCCGTGATCCACATCCAGCATGGCTCCCTGCGCGCCTTCGAAAAGAATTCGTTTTCCGTCGCGGCGCGCCGATTCAAGCCGCTCCCATACCCGGTCAGCAAAAGGCAGGATTTTCGGCGCCAGTGTCTTGAGTGAGGCCATAAGCGCCTTGCCGTCGATTTCCTCGGCATCCAGGCCGCGCAATATGGCATTGTGATGAAAAAGAAGCTGTTCCATCCTTTCCTCAAGGCAGGCCGTATCGGCGAGATCACAGAGCCGGATCGCGCGCCGCGCCACCTTGTCCTCATAGGCCGGCCCGATACCCCTGCCGGTGGTGCCGATCTTCGCCGTCCCGCGGGCCTCTTCCCTGGCGCGGTCGATATAACCGTGAAAAGGAAGAATAAGCGTGACGTTCTCCGCCAGCTTCAGATTGTCCGGGGTGAGGTCCACCCCCCGTTCGCGCAGGGCCTCGATTTCTTCGAGAAGAGCCCAGGGGTCCACAACAACGCCATTGCCGATAATGGACAGTTTTCCCGTGCGCACCACGCCCGACGGCAACAGGCTCAAGGCATAGACTTCACCGTCAATAACCAGCGTATGGCCAGCATTGTGCCCACCCTGGAAGCGCACCACCACGTCGGCGCGCTGGCTGAGCCAATCCACGATCTTTCCCTTACCTTCGTCTCCCCATTGGGAGCCGACTACCGCCACATTCGCCATGTCATTCCTTTAATCGATTGAAAAAATCCGTAACGAGCCGTCGTCAGGACAGCTTGTCCACGGCCACCACATCATCGTCCTGAAGAACATAGGGACAATTCATCCGCTGCGCCTCGGTACATATATCCGCCACTTCCTCCAGCCCTCCGACCACGACCCAGCCCTCGCCCCGAAGTCCGGCGGTGGTCGCGGGCGGAGTCCCGAAGGGAAGATAGACACGATTGGCGGGCTGCGGCCCAGGCAACGCGCCCATAACAGCGCCCATGAACAGGGTGAATCCTGTCGCCGGTTCTGCCACATCCTTACCGCCATCCCCGCGATCAACCGTATAGCGGCCGCCCCAGCCCAGTTCCCCGCGTTCGCTGCGGGCGAATAAAGTAAAGGTAACGCCGCAATGGTATTCGAACCCGCGGGTCTCCACCGGGTCCACCGTCAACCGTATATCGGAAAGTTCCCCGGCGATCAGGCGGGCCGTCTCCAGCAATGCGTCACGTTCCCGCGCCGCACCAGCGGGAAGCGCCAGATTCTCGATTGCCGCCAGGGCATTGTCAGCAGGCCCCGCAACGCCGAGGAGATGCTGCAATATCTCCGCCGCTTCACCGCCCGCCGCCGCTACGGCGGCGGCATCCTTGCGGTCCAGCGCAGCGCGCAAGGCATCGGCGGCGGCCTCATCCAGTTCGAGATCATCCATCAACGCCGCAATCAGCGTCGGCATGTTGAGGTCCACCGTAATTTCTTCGATACCGACACCGTCCAAAGCTTCCACGGCCAGACGCACCACCTCCACATCCGCCGCAGCCGCAGGGGAACCTATCAGTTCCGCCCCGGCCTGTCCGAGTTGACGTTCGGGCTGAATCTGATTGCCCCGGGCACGCAACACCTGCCCCGCGTAACACAGACGCAGGGGCCGTGGCGCCTGGCTAAGGCGGGTGGCGGCAATACGCGCCACCTGGACCGTCATGTCCGGCCGTACGCCCATCATATGTTGTGAAACCGGGTCCATCAGGCGAAAGGTGTCGCGCGCCGTGGCCTCGCCCACGCCGGAAAGGAGGCTTTTCTCGAATTCGATGAGGGGCGGTTTGACGCGCTCGTAGCCATGGCCGGCGAAACAAGCCATGAGGCCGCTCGTCACCTCGGCTTCGAAGGCGGCATCCGGCGGCAGTACATCGCGCAGACCTTCCGGCAAAAGACCTTTGTTGGGAAGTTCGTTCATGGACCTGACAAGTTTCCGTTGGCACTACATGGACGGAGCCGCCTTTGTCCCCCGAGACGGGAAACGCGTTCCGGACAAGCGCTGGTTAAGTACTCCTTTTGACGCCATACGGCAAACGGAAAGCACCGGCTGTGCGGCGGACGCCTTGGGCGGAGCCCCGCCTACAAACCATAGTACCAGGGGGCGAAGAAGGAAAACACCAGCCACAGGATCACGGTCAGCGGGAATCCTGCGCGCACGAAATCGGAAAAACGGTAATGGCCCGGCCCCATGACGAGAAGGTTGGTCTGGTAGCCCACCGGCGTAGCGAATGAACAGTTGGCGGCGAACACCACGGCCACGGCAAAAATTTTCGGATCCACGCCAAGTCCAACCGCAATCCCCACGGCAATCGGCGTGAAAAGAACAGCACAGGCATTGTTGCTGATGACGTTGGAGATAACGGCTACCATCAGGAAAAAGACCGACAGCACCACCGCCGGGTGGGAGAGCCCCAAAAACCCGATGATGTTGTCGGCGATAAATGCCGCGGCGCCGGTTTCCTGCATGGCGCTTCCCAAGGCCAAGGCCGTAGCCACCATGAGCACCAGATTGCGGTCCACGGCGCGAGCCGCCTGGCGGATATTGAGTACGCCGGTGAAAATCATCACTGCGGCGCCAAGCAACGCGGAAACCACGATCGGAAGAGTGCCGGTCGCGGCCAGACCGACCACACCCAGAAAAATCAGATTGGCGCGGCGCGCCAGATTGGGCGCGGGCAGTTCCATCGCCGACCATTCCATCGGCAGAAGATCGCGATGGCCGCGCAGGGCCTGGACGGCTTCGGAACCACCCTGGACCAACAGCACATCGCCTGCTTCGAGAGGAATCTCGGTCATGCGCGTGCGGATCATGCGTGAGCGCCGTTGCAGGCCAAGCACGATACTGCTGAACTTGTAGCGGAAGCCGATCTGTTCGAGGTTCTGGCCGATCAGCCTCGAAGCCGGCGTCACCATCACCTCGGCGAGAACCTGATCACCTTCACCGAGGCCAAGCTCTTTGGCCTCCTCCTCGTCATCGGGGGCCCTGAATTCCGTATGCATCACCCCAGCGCCGCGCCCCAGGGCATCGGTCAGGGCCTTGCGCGTGGCCGCCACCACCAGAACGTCTCCCGGGCGCAGAGCAAAGCCGTCAAAGGGCGGCAGTTCGGCGTGCTCGCCGCGCAGAATCAGGCGCACCGTCATATCGCGCAAGCTGGGGAAAATACCGGCGGCGGATTCTTCTCCCACCAGTTTTGAATCCTCAAGAACAGTGATCTGGGCAATGAATTGTTTGCCGCCTTCACCGATCAGCGTATTTGCCAGTGTGGCCCGGTCCGGCAGAATCCGCGGCGCCACGAACAGCACATAGACCAGCCCCACCGAGGCCAGGAAGAGACCCGGCAGGGTGAATTCAAAGAAAGTAAAAGGGGTTTCCCCCAGCTCGATCAGGGAACTGGAAACCAGAAGATTGGTGCTCGACCCGATCAGGGTGGTCATCCCGCCAAGAATCGCCGCAAAAGACAGGGGCATCATCACCGAACTGGCCGACGCGCCGAGACGGTCCGACAGGGCCTGCATGATAGGAATGAAGATCACCACAACCGGCGTGTTGTTGAGAAAGGCGCTGATGACGAGAACGAAGATCAGGGCCAGAATCCGGGTCAGCGCAGGCTGTGTCCCGCCAAGCAGGAAAACCGACTGGACCACATGGGTCAGCGCCCGCGTATTCACCATCCCCTGGCCCACCACCAGAAGCGCCAGCACCGCGATCAGCGCCGGATTGGCGAAGCCCTCAAGTATCCGTGCCGCATCAAGAAGATTACGGCCATCAGGGCCCAGCACCGGGAAAATCTGGAAGAACAGGAGTAACACCCCCATCAACGCGATGGAGACGTATTCCATGGGCAGTTTCTCTACCATGTAGAGGCCGATGGCCCCGACGACGAAAAACAGCGTCATCCAGATTTGTATATCAGGGTCTATGGCAAACATGACGACTCGACGGTTTGGTTCCCAGGATACAGTTGAAATGTGGGGGAAAAGGCATGCCGGAACGGCGTTTCCGACAGGAGGAGACAGACTACCACCGGACCAGCCCCGGCGATAGCCGCATTGCAATCCGATG
The DNA here is from genome assembly GCA_016776635.1 of Alphaproteobacteria bacterium. Classification (GTDB taxonomy): domain Bacteria; phylum Pseudomonadota; class Alphaproteobacteria; order UBA11136; family UBA11136; genus UBA11136. Next base: position 54,152 of record JADHSZ010000001.1, on the reverse strand, counting down.
AATCAACAGAAGCAATTTTTCACGTAACATCCTGTCTCCCCTCCCGGACTCCTGTGGTCCGGAACCGGTGGAAATAAGGCATCAGAGCGTCGGACGCAAGTATTTTCCTTATATAATTTGTTATAAAAAAATAATAACAATTTAATTGTGTTTAAAGGTAGCCTTGAGCTAGAGACCAAACAGCCTTGAGCCAATAACCATAAGAGCCACGAGCCAGCAATCCCGAGAGGCTTGACCCGGCGACCCGCATGTAACAGCATGGTCCTGTTTCTAGGGGTGCCCCACCCATCGCGGGGCTGAGATATCGCCGGTGCTGCCTTTTAACGACCATCCGCGAGATAACCCTTTGAACCTGATCCGGTTTATACCGGCGTAGGGAATGGAACAGACCGGCGCATCGCAGCTTCGCCTCCATACCATCCCGACGCTTTCCGGATCTCCTGATGTAGTTTGTATTTCGCAAGGAGATTTCAATGCCTGAAGGTGGCTCCCCCCACACCCCTCCTCCCGCGCCCAGTGATGGTGTGGAAATCAGCCCCGATGTGGAAACCGGCCCCCTTCCGGGATCGCAAAAAATCTATGTGACATCGGAAAAACACCCCGATGTGAGGGTTCCCATGCGCGAAATCGCGCTTGAGCCCACCTCCGGAGAACCGCCCTTCCTGGTCTATGATCCGTCCGGCCCCTATACCGACGGCGACGCCAAAATTGATATTTCACGGGGCCTCCCCCCCTTGCGTGAACCGTGGATCACGGCGCGCGGGGATACGGAAGAATACCAGGGACGCACCGTACAGGCGCTCGATGACGGCTGTAAGACCGGGGAGACGCCCGACGTCCCGCAATTCACCCATCTCCGGAAACCCCGGCGCGCCAGGGCGGGCATCGCCGCCACCCAGCTTGCCTATGCCCGTGCCGGAATCATCACCCCGGAGATGGAATATGTGGCACTGCGCGAGAACGAAGGCCGCAAACAGGCTGCCGACACCAATGACGGAGACTCCTTCGGCGCCGCCCTGCCCGAATTCGTCAGCGCCGAATTCGTGCGTGACGAGATCGCCCGCGGCCGCGCCATCATTCCCAACAACATCAACCACCCCGAAAGCGAGCCCATGATTATCGGCCGCAATTTCCTGGTGAAGATCAACGCCAATATCGGCAATTCCGCCGTCGCCTCCTCGGTATCCGAAGAGGTGGACAAGATGGCATGGGCCATTCGCTGGGGTTCGGACACGGTGATGGACCTGTCCACGGGCCGCAACATTCACGCCACCCGCGAATGGATCATCCGTAATTCACCGGTACCCATCGGCACCGTGCCCATCTATCAGGCCCTGGAAAAGGTGGACGGCGTCGCCGAGGACCTGACCTGGGATATCTTCCGCGACACCCTGATCGAGCAAGCCGAACAGGGGGTGGACTATTTCACCATCCATGCCGGGGTCAGGCTGGCCCATATTCCGCTGACCGCCGAACGGGTCACGGGAATCGTCTCGCGCGGCGGCTCGATCCTCGCCAAATGGTGTCTGGCCCATCACGAGGAGAATTTCCTCTATACCCATTTTGAGGATATCTGCGAGATCATGCGCACCTATGACATCGCCTTTTCCCTGGGCGACGGCCTGCGTCCCGGCTGCATCGCCGACGCCAATGATAGCGCCCAGTTCGCGGAACTGGAGACCCTTGGCGAACTGACGAAAATCGCCTGGAAGCACGACGTCCAGACCATGGTCGAGGGGCCGGGCCATGTGCCCATGCACAAGGTCAAGGAGAACATGGAGCGCCAGCTTGCCTGCTGCGACGAGGCGCCTTTTTATACCCTGGGGCCGCTGGCCACCGATATCGCGCCGGGCTATGACCACATCACCAGCGCCATCGGCGCCGCCATGATCGGCTGGTTCGGCACCGCCATGCTGTGCTACGTGACGCCCAAGGAGCATCTCGGCCTGCCCGACCGCGACGACGTCAAGGAAGGGGTCATCACCTACAAGCTGGCCGCCCATGCCGCCGATCTCGCCAAGGGCCATCCCGGCGCCAGGCTGCGCGACGATGCCCTGTCCCGCGCCCGCTTCGACTTCCGCTGGCGTGACCAGTTCAACCTTTCCCTCGATCCTTCCACCGCCGAGAGATATCACGACCAGACCATGCCCGCCGAGGGCGCCAAGCTGGCTCATTTCTGTTCCATGTGCGGGCCTAAATTCTGTTCCATGCAGATCACCCGCGAATTACGGGACGAAGCGCAAAAGGGCATGGCTGAAATGTCGGAGAAATTCCTGCAGGAAGGCGGCAAAATCTATGGCAAGGTCGAAGCCGAATAAGGACTAAACACCGGAGGAAATCATGGAAACCATGTCCACCGTGGAAACCATCGCTCATCTTCTGGGCGTGTTCTATCTGGTTGTCGGACTCAGCATGTTCTTCCGGCCCGGGGCATACCGTGACATGGCCGCGGAATTTTTCGCCAGCCCCGCCCTTTGTTATACCGGCGGTATTATGGCCCTGCTGTTTGGACTGGTGATCCTCGCCCTTCATGATGAATGGCAGGGCGCGCTCAACATTATCGTCGGTGTCATAGGCTGGCTGGCCACGGCCAAGGGGGCCTTTCTCATTATCCGCCCGGATATGTTCGAAAAATTTTCCGGCGCCCTCACCCGCAACGAAAAAAATCTCCGCGTTGGCGGCCTGATTGCCCTCCTCTTCGGGATTGCCCTGACCCAGGCTGCTTACGGCACCTTCTAGGCGGCAAGGCGGAATACTCTCCGGCTGGGAAGCCCTGAGGCTTCAAAATTACCCCGTATAGTACGGGATATTGTGGACGTGGTTGAGCGGACCCTGGCCATGACCCAAATCGGGGGCGGTGCGGATGGCTTCTCTCAGGTAATTACGCGCGCGCACTACGGCGGCATGGATCCCCATGCCCTGGGCCAGCCCCACGGCCACGGCCGAAGCCAGGGCGCATCCGGTGCCATGGGTATCGGAACGGTCCAGCCTCTGGTCCTCGAATACCTCTTCACCGCCGTCCCAGCGCAACAGGTCGGTCAGAACATCGCCTCCCATATGACCACCCTTTAGCATCACCACCCGGGCTCCCAGTGTAATCAGCATACTCGCGGCGTGACGCATGTGATCCACATCGCGCAGGGTCATGCCAGTGAGGATCTCGGCTTCGGGAATGTTGGGCATGAATAGGGTGGTAAGAGGAATCAGCCGTTGTTTCAGCATATCCAGGGCCGCGTCTTCCAACAGGGGGCGTCCGTCCTTGGCCGCCATCACCGGGTCCACCACCAGGGGAATGCCTTGCCCCGCTTCCTCTATGACATCGCACACCGCGGCAATGGTTTCGGCGCTGTACAGCATGCCCAGCTTGATGCAGTCGGCGCCGATATCGTCGAGAACCAGGCGCATCTGGCGGGCCACGAAACCGGCGTCCACGGGCTGAATTTCGGCCACGCCCTCGGTATTCTGGGCGGTAAGAGCCGTCACCGCCGTGGCCGCATAGCCACCCAGTGCCGTTACCGTCTTGATGTCTCCCTGAATCCCCGCCCCACCGCCGGAGTCACTCCCGGCGACGATAAGAACGCGGCCTCTGATGTCGCTCATGACAGCTAACCCGACACCCGTTCGATGACCTCGACGATGCGGTTCACCACGCCACCGACAACAGCTTCGTCCTCGGCTTCGGCCATGACCCGGACGAGGGGCTCGGTCCCCGACTTGCGGATGACGAGCCGGCCGTTACCGGCCAACTTCGCCTCGCCTTCGGCGATGGCTGCCTTGACCTCGCTGTTTTCCAGCGGCTCCGTGCCGTTGAAACTGACCGAGCGCAGCATCTGGGGGAAGGGATCAAAACAGCGCGCCACCTCGCTTGCGGGGCGGCCTGTCTTGACGAGAACGGAAAGCACCTGGAGGGCGGCGATGAGACCGTCCCCGGTGGTGCTGTAGTCGCTGAGTATAATATGCCCCGACTGTTCGCCGCCCACATTGTGGCCGCCGCTGCGCATGGTTTCCACCACATAACGGTCGCCCACCTGAGCCCGCACCAGCCCCAGATCGAGACTGGCCAGATAGCGCTCCAGCCCCATATTGGACATGACGGTGGCCACCAGGGCGTCGCCCCTGAGATGGCCGGCATTCTTCCAGTCCATGGCCACCAAGGCCATGATCTGGTCGCCGTCAATGACCTTGCCTTTCTCGTCGGAGATAATCAGGCGGTCGGCGTCGCCATCGAGCGCAATACCAATATCCGCCTTGCTATCCACCACCTTGGCGCACATGGCCTGGGGCTCCGTGGCGCCACAGTCGTGGTTGATGTTAAAGCCGTCAGGCTGGGTTCCCATGGGAATCACCTCGGCGCCCAGTTCCCAGAGCACCAGCGGCGCCACCCGGTATGCGGCGCCGTGGGCACAGTCGATGACCACCTTCATGCCGTCCAGGCGCAGTCCCTTGGGAAAGGTGTTCTTCACATATTCGATATAACGGCCCTGGGCATCGTCGAGGCGCATGGCCTTGCCCAGCTGGCCGGATGCGGCAAGGTGCTCTTCCACCCCGTTATCCATGCGCTCTTCGATCTCGCGCTCCACCGTATCGGAGAGCTTGTAGCCTTCGGGGCCAAACAGCTTGATGCCGTTATCCTGGTAGGGGTTGTGGGAGGCCGACAGCACCACGCCGAGATCGGCACGCAGGCTCCGCGTCAACATGGCCACCGCCGGGGTGGGTAACGGCCCCACCAGCACCACGTCCATACCCATGGAGATAAAGCCCGCGGTCATGGCCGGTTCCAGCATATAGCCCGAAAGCCGCGTGTCCTTGCCGATGACCACAAGATGGCGGTGATCCCCGCGCAGGAATCGGTGACCCGTAGCCATAGCCACGCGCAGAGCGGTGGCGGCGGTCATGGGTTCTATATTGGCGGTACCGCGGATACCGTCGGTGCCAAAGATGTCACGAGTCATGGGCGCCCCGAAAAAAAAGCTGCCGTTAAGGGTTATACCAGATTCATCTTCCACACAGGGGGGAAATTGTTTTCCTCCGTCACCAGCCCGTTCCCTCTTATTTAAGGAACAGGATTGAGCGCGTCCCACACGGAAAGCGCCTGGCGGGTTTCCGCCACGTCATGGACACGGAGCATCTGCACCCCCTGATCCACCGCCGCCAGGGCAGCCGCCAGAGAGCCGGGAAGCCGATCCTTGGGGGCTTCATCGCGGCTCAAGGAGGCGAGAAAACGCTTGCGCGACACCCCCACCAGAATGCCGCAGCCGAGCCCGTGAAACAGCGACAGACAGCTCAGAATATCCACGTTATGGTCGAAGCTCTTGCCGAATCCCACACCCGGATCCACAAGAATATTGGCGCCATCAATCCCGGCGGCGGCGCAGACTTCGATCCGCGCCGAGAGGTATTCATATATTTCGGTGGGCGCAAAACCATAGCGGGGATCATCCTGCATGGTTCGCGGCTCGCCCTGCATATGCATGAGGATCACCGGCGCGCCGCTCTTCGCCGCCACGCCCAGACTTTCGGGATCATGGGTGAGCGCGCTCACATCGTTGATCACCTGGGCTCCGGCTTCCAGCGCCGCCACCATCACCGCGGCATGCCGGGTATCGATGGAAATCCGCGCGCCGCGCTCGGCCAGGCCACGCACCACGGGTGTGATCCGTTCCAGCTCTTCTTCCACCGCCACCGGATCGGCGCCGGGGCGGGTGGATTCGCCGCCCACATCGAGAATATCCGCGCCCGCTTCCCACATCTCTATGCCGTGGGCGATGGCGGAGGCGGAATCGGCATGATCGCCGCCATCGGAAAAACTGTCCGGAGTCACGTTGACGATGCCCATAATCAGGGGAAGCGATCCCGCCGGACAATCCAGCGCCAAACCGGCAAAGGGAGGGGGTGAAACCGATACCCGCTTCAGCCAGTCATGCATGGCGGCGGCAGTGGCGTCCCCTTCCCTGTCGGCCCAGGAAATGGTTTCGGCCAGGGGCAGGACACGGGCGGTCTCCAACTTTCCGGCACCGTCTTCCCCTTCACTGATGAGAAAAATTCCGCAGGCGGTATAGGCAAGACGCCCCCCGGCAAGCCTCTGGCCGGCGCCGGATTCCAGGGCTGCGGCAGCAGCCGCGCCACCGACAATCCCCAAGGGACGCAAGTGGAAGCTGCGCGTGAAAGCCGTCATGTGGGAACCATCATAGAGGCGTCACACCAGAGCCGGACGAAAAGCTCAGGAGCCGGGCTGCGGCTCTGGTTTCGGCATGCCGCCGGTCTTGCCCTTGCCCTTCTTGTCTTTTTTCCCGGTGGAAGGAACGGGGGAGCTTTGCCCGCCTTCGGGCGGGGTGGAATCCTCGTCCGCACGCATAATCGGCTCACCCTTGAGAAGCGCGTCCACTTCCTCGCCGCTTAGGGTTTCGTATTCGAGAAGCCCCTTGGCCAGGGCATGAAGCCCGTCCATGTTCTCGGTCAACACTTCGCGCGCCTTGGCCTCGCCTTCATCAACGAGCTTGCGGATTTCCTCGTCGATGATCTTCGCCGTGGCGTCGGAAGTATTCTTGTGCTGGGTCACGGAATGACCGAGGAAGATTTCCTCCTCGTTCTCGTCATAACGCAACGGCCCCAGCTTCTCGCTGAAGCCGAACTTGGTCACCATGGAACGGGCCATCTCCGTGGCCTGGCTGATATCGTTGGCCGCCCCGGTGGTGATGTTCTCGGACCCAAGGATGAGTTCCTCGGCGAGGCGTCCGCCGAAGGTCATGGCGATCCTGGCCTTCATCTGGGCCTTAGACAGGCTGTAACGGTCGCGCTCGGGCAGGTTCATGGTCAACCCCAAGGCACGGCCACGGGGGATGATGGTGACCTTGTGCAGGGGGTCGTTGCCGGGAACGTGAATTCCCACCAGCGCGTGACCCGCCTCGTGATAGGCGGTGCATTTCTTTTCCTCGTCGGACATGACCATGGAACGCCGTTCGGCGCCCATCATCACCTTGTCCTTGGCTTCCTCCATCTCGGCCATGGTCACCATACGCTTGTTGCGCCGTGCCGCCAGAAGCGCCGCCTCGTTGACGAGATTGGCAAGATCGGCGCCGGAGAAACCGGGCGTGCCGCGGGCGATCACCCGCGCATCCATATCGGGAGCTATCTGCACATTACGCATATGGACCTTGAGAATCTTTTCGCGGCCGATGATGTCGGGGTTGGGAACCACCACCTGACGGTCGAAACGGCCGGGACGCAACAGGGCCGGATCCAACACGTCGGGACGGTTGGTGGCGGCAATCAGGATCACCCCTTCGGTGCTCTCGAAACCATCCATTTCCACCAGCAACTGGTTGAGGGTCTGTTCGCGCTCGTCGTTGCCACCGCCGAGTCCGGCGCCACGATGACGTCCCACGGCGTCGATTTCGTCGATGAAAATGATACAGGGCGCATTCTTCTTGCCCTGTTCGAACATATCGCGCACGCGGCTGGCGCCGACGCCGACGAACATCTCAACAAAATCGGAACCTGAAATGGTGAAGAAGGGCACATTGGCTTCGCCGGCGATAGCGCGAGCCAACAGGGTCTTACCGGTGCCCGGCGGCCCCACTAGAAGCGCGCCCTTGGGTATCTTGCCGCCGAGGCGCTGGAATTTATGCGGATCCCTGAGGAACTCGACGATTTCTTCCAGTTCCTGCTTGGCCTCGTCAATGCCGGCCACGTCCTCGAATGTGACCCGGCCCTGGCCCTCGGAAAGCAGACGTGCCTTCGACTTGCCGAAGCCCATGGCCTTGCCGCCTCCCGACTGCATCTGGCGCATGAAGAAAATCCATACCCCGATCAGCAACAGCATGGGGAACCAGGAAATCAGGATATCGAACAGGCCGGGCGAGCTGCCCTCCGGCGGCGCGGCGCGGATAACAACGTTCTTCTCCGCCAGTCGGTCCACCAGCCTGGCATCACTGGGGGCATAGGTGGTGAATCCACGGCCATCGCCGAAATGCCCGGAAATCTCGTTACCACGGATGATGACGTCGCTGATTTCGCCCTTTTCCACATTGCCCAGGAATTCGGAGAAAGCGAGTTTCGTCGTCGGCTCCTGGCGGGATGCCCCCTCGAACAGGTTGAACAGCGCCACCAGAAGAAGTCCGATAATGACCCAGAGGGCCAGATTTTTGCCTAGATTGTTCACGTTGTCTTTCCTTGTGCGCCCGCATTCACCGCGAGACGTTATTTCACTGCTCTATGGTTCAGGATAACAGATAATGCGCAATTTCGCCTACGCAACTCCAAAAACCCCGATTATGCAAGGGAATTGGCCGGACAGAAGCCCTTCAGACGGAGCCCGAATCCGGGCTGGATAACGGTTTCGTCAACATAATCCAGATGCGGCACCGCCCCCACTTTTTTTCCGCACCACAGCGCCGGCAGAGAAAGGCGCACCGGCCAGGGAATCGTTGAATCACGCAATTCGGGTGCCCGCCCCACGATCCGGGACCAGCCCTCGCGGCCGAGCCGGGCGAGAACCGGCGTCCGTTTCGTCTTGCCGGTCCGGACCCGGCCCGTTTCCCCGGCCCTGTCGGTTTCGAACAGGAAACGTCCGTCCCAGACCTCCCGCATCCCCGCTCGCAACGCCAGACGCTCCCCGGCGGCAGCGGGCTCGCGGCAGACAAACATGGTCTTGGTGGTGCCCCCGCCTTTTTTTGTCTTTTCGGGAATCAGGCGGCAGCCGTGAAGGGTGCGGGCCCGGCTTTCTTTTTTCGAGAAGAGTTCCCCATGGAGTCTCGCCAGACGTTCCGAACGCGGGGGATAGGCCCTTCCGCCCACACAGGTGAGAATCCTTGAGAGAGCGCGCAGGGAGATTTCCGTCTCCGCCGCCGCCAGCGCCGCCCGGTCCAGCCGCACATAGCCCTGAGGATAAATCTCCACCGCCCGCGACAACAGTTCCGCCACCTCTTCTCCCAATGCCTGGCGCGCCCGCGCCATCAGTCCCGCCGTGGCGGCCAGCCGCGACGCGCCGAGTCCCTCACGGGCAAGGTCCGGAATCAGGGCGCGCATCCGCACCCGGGCATAGGCAAGATCGCGGTTGGAAGGATCCTCCGCCCATTCCTGACCACGGGACCGCAAGGTGGCGGCGAGTCGCGCCTTGGGTACGTCGAGCAGGGGGCGCAGCAGGCGCAGGGCGGGAACTTCGGACAAGGGCGCCATGCCCGCCAGACCGTCAATGCCGCTGCCACGGCCGAGCCGCATCAAAAATGTCTCGGCCTGGTCCTCCTGATGATGGGCCAGCAAAAGATGAAGAATGCCGTGGCCGCGGCACCAGTCAAAAAGCAACCCGTAGCGCGCCTCGCGCGCCGCCGCCTGGATACCCCGCTTTGGTTTGTCGCCGGTCCAGGGAAGAATATGATGGGTCAGCCCCCGCGCCTTCAGCCATCCTCCCGCCTGCCGGGCCTCGACCCCGGACTCCCGCCTCAGCCGGTGATCCACGGTCAAGGCCAGGGAACGGCCGCCCAGTCCTTGTACCCAGTCATGGGCCAACAGGGCCAGGGCCATGCTGTCACAGCCTCCGGAAACGGCCACAGCCACGCATGGGTCGGGCTCGAACGGCCCGAGGGCCTTCATCAGGGCGGAAAATTCTCTGGCCTTGAGGGGCTTACCCTTAAGGGGTGGGACAACGGCGGAGGGCGGATGGCCGGGCGATGTCACTCGGCGCAACCGATTGCTTTGCGCTCCTTTAAGGCCCGGTTCATGATAACCGAGGGCGCATTGATGAAACGCCGCTCCAACTCGAAAAAGGCCTTACAGGCCTGTTGTTGCTCGTCGATGTTGGCCAGGGACAGGCCCAGCTTCAACAGATTGTCCGGAGCCTTGGGGCTGTCGGCGAACTTTTCGTAGCCTTCGGCGAAGATGACCGCGGCATTGGTGTAGTCCTTACGCACATAGAAGGTTTCGCCGAGCCAGTACTGGGCATTGGCCACCAACTCATGCTCACCATTGGCCGCGATGAAGGCGCGGAATGATTTTTCCGCCATGGGATAATCGGCCTGGCGCAACAGGCCGAGGGCGTATTTGTACTGCTCCTCCGGCGTGCCTTCGGGCAACAGCGCCTGCTGCGGCTCGGCCTGCCGGTCCTGTTGTTGATCCTGAACATTCTCGCTTGCCACCGCCCCCTCTATGGGGTTGCCGTCCTTGTCCACGGGAACCTTGAGGATGCCAAGAACCCCTTCCTCTCCGGAGCGTCCGGCGATGATTCCGTCCGGCCCCGCAACCCCGCCGCCTTCGGCTCCGGGTGTGCCGCCATAGGCCTGTGGCGTTGCCCCTTCCAGAGTGGTGAGGCGGAAATCAATATCGCCCACCAGCTTGTCGAGGCGGGTCTGCACCTGGTTGATCTTGAAAGTCAGTTCCTCGAACTGACCCGTCACCTTGCGCAGTTCATCCTCGAGTTCGGTAAACCGGGTCTCCACCCGCACCGCCAGATTGGACGGCGTGCCACCGGCACCGGCAACGCCTGTTGGATTGCCGGTGGCTGGGGGCGCGGCCTGCTTAAGGACTTTGCCAGGAACCCCCTTGGCGCCCTCGGTATAGACCTGGCGCTGCAGGAGGTTGATGTCCCGTTCCAAGCGTCCGAGACGCTCCACAAGCGGCCGCAGACCGTTATCCTGGGCCTGTACCGGAAGACCGGACAGGATAAGGGAAACGGCAAGGGCGAGAAGGCCGGGAAAGAATACCCACGCCCGCCGCCGCAAGGGCCGAACAGTGTCAGGGGAAATGGGATGTGTTCCCGATCCCGTCATAATGCGCTCCTCCGATTCCGCCCCGCGCAAGAGAGTGCCGGAATGGTTTTCATAAAGAATAATCTTCATGAAGAATGATGTTCAAAAGGCCCGTGTCCAGCAAGGGTGACGTCACACGACTCACTGCCGAGCGCGTCCGAACGTTCGGCATGACGGTCAAGCTAGGCGCGAATTTTGGAGAAATTAAGGCACCCCTCATAGCAGAGCCGGGACGCACCAGGACAACGCCGCTTTTTTCATCCCATGTTTCCATTTTAGGGCAGGACGGAGTCACCGCATCCCGTCCATATTCTGCCCACATCCCCCAGAGACGCCCCATTCTTGCCATATTGAACTGGTAGCAGAAAAGGCTCAGTCTCTTCCTCCCTTTCCATACAAGATATGGTATAAGCTAACGCATTAAATACATTTAGTGGGGTCGTTTTCCGCATGGCCGGACATTCGCAATTCAAGAACATCATGCACCGCAAGGGCAGGCAGGATAAAAAGCGTGCCAAGATATTCTCCAAGCTGATCCGCGAGATCACGGTGGCGACCCGCAGCGGCATGCCCGATCCCGACCAGAATCCACGCCTGCGCGGGGCTATCAGCACGGCACGGGCCGCCAATATGCCCAAGGACACCATCGAACGCGCCATCAAACGCGGCAGCGGCGACGAGGACGGCGTCAATTACGAGGAAATCCGCTACGAGGGTTTCGGCCCCGGCGGCATTTCGGTCATCGTCGAGGCACTCACCGACAACCGCAACCGGGCAGCCTCGGAAATCCGCTCCGCCTTCGTCAAATATGGTGGCAACCTGGGTGAACCGGGCAGCGTCAGCTATCTCTTCGATCATATGGGCGCCATCAACTACCCCGCCGGCGTCGCCGATGCCGACACCATGTTCGAGGCAGCGCTCGAAGCCGGGGCCGGGGATGTGAATTCCACCGAAGACGGCCACGAAATCACCTGTGGAATTGACGAATTCAATGACGTGCGCGACGCCCTGGAGACACGATTCGGCGACCCCGGGGAAGCCGGGCTGGTATGGCGGCCGCAAAATCTGGTGGCGGTAGAGGAAGGACCGGCATCAACGCTGATCAAGCTGATCGATGTTCTCGACGACAATGACGACGTGCAGACGGTCTTCGCCAATTACGACATCCCCGAAGACGTCATGGCGAAACTGACCGCCTGAGCGGCGGAACCTTAGAAACCGCAAAGGCGGAGGGCGCATATCCTTGAAAATGATTTTCCATAAAAGGCGGTTTCCATGCGCATCCTAGGACTGGACCCGGGGCTGCGGCATACCGGCTGGGGCGTCATCGACGTGGCCGGATCACATCTGAGCCATGTGGCGGACGGTGTGGTGGATTCCGATTCCTCGCGGGAAATGGCGCAGCGCCTGTTGCAGATTTTCGAGGGCGTGGCCACGGTGATTTCCCAATACGCGCCCGAACAGGCGGCGGTGGAGGAAACCTTCGTCAACCGCAACCCCGCCTCGACCCTGAAGCTCGGCCAGGCCCGCGGAATCGCCATGCTGGCCCCGGCACAGGCTGGACTCGCGGTGGCCGAATACGCCCCCAATCTGGTGAAGAAATCGGTGGTGGGAAGTGGCCACGCCGCCAAGGAACAGGTGGCCATGATGGTGAACACCCTGCTTCCCGGCTGTGGCGCCACGGCCGATGCCGCCGATGCCCTGGCGGTGGCCATCTGCCATGCCCACCATGGGGCCACCACGGCGCTGTGGCAGGAACGTAACGTGGCCGGAGGACGGTCATGATCGCCAAGCTGACAGGCGTTCTCGATTCCACCGGCAGCGACTGGCTGGTGCTTGACGTGGCCGGGGTGGGCTATCTGGTTTTCGCCTCGGGACGCATGCTCTCGCGCCTGCCCGCCCAGGGAGAAGTGGCGAGCCTTCTCATCGACACCCATGTGCGCGAGGATCACATCCATCTTTACGGATTTTCCGAAACCGCGGAACGCGATGCCTTCCGCTTGCTGCTGTCGGTACAGGGGGTGGGGGCAAAGGTGGCGCTGGCCATTCTTTCGGTGCTCGGCTCCGACGAAATCACCCAGGCCATCGCCGCCCGCGACCAGGCGGCCATCTCCCAGGCCAATGGCGTCGGACCCAAGCTCGCCGGGCGCATCATCAACGAACTCAAGGACAAGATCGCCGCCATCGCCCCCGAAGGCACCGTCATTCCCATAGCCGAAGACGGCGCGAAAGAGGAGGCCAGCCCCGTAGTCGATGCCGCCTCGGCCCTGGCCCATCTCGGCTATCGCCAGACCGACGCCTATTCCGCCGCCGCCAGGGCGGCGCGCCGGCTCGGCGCCGACGCCCCGGTGGAAACGTTGATCCCCGAAGCTCTGAAGGAACTGGCATCATGAGGGTGAGCCCATGAGCAAGCCGGCAACCGATCCCGCCACAGAGACCACAGAGGACGGCCGCGTTGTGGATGGCGCCTTCGATTCCGGCGACAGCGGACAAAGCGGCGATGAGGTTGAGGTTTCGCTACGGCCCCAGGCCCTCGATGACTTCATCGGCCAGAACCTGTTGCGCGACAATCTCCGGGTCTTCATCGAAGCCGCCCGTGGCCGCGCCGAGGCGCTGGACCATGTTCTTTTCCACGGCCCCCCGGGGCTGGGCAAGACGACCCTGGCCCAGATCGTCGCCCGCGAGGCGGGCACGGGGTTCCGCGCCACCTCGGGTCCGGTTATCGCCAAGGCCGGAGATCTGGCGGCCCTGCTCACCAACCTTCAGCCCCACGACGTATTGTTCATAGACGAGATTCACCGCCTTAACCCGGCGGTGGAGGAAATCCTTTACCCGGCCATGGAGGATTTTCAGCTCGATCTTATTATCGGCGAGGGTCCGGCGGCGCGCTCGGTGCGTATCGACCTTCCGCCTTTTACCCTGATCGGGGCCACCACCCGTTCGGGACTCATCACCAACCCCCTGCGAGAGAGATTCGGTATTCCCCTGCGGCTGGCCTTTTACGAGGTAGCGGAACTGAAAGAGATCGTCATTCGTGGCGGCAATATTTTCAACATGGATCTGGGCGAGGACGGGGCAGAGGAAATCGCCCGCCGGTCCCGGGGAACGCCGCGGGTGGCGGCGCGGCTGTTGCGGCGGGTGCGGGATTTCGCCGCCGTCGACGGAACCGCGCATATCAATGCCGAGGTGGCCGACAAGGCGCTGACCCGGCTTGAGGTGGACGGCAGCGGACTCGATTCCATGGACCGCCGCTATCTGCGCTGTATCGCCGAACATTACGGCGGCGGCCCGGTGGGGGTGGAAGCCATGGCGGCGGCGCTGTCGGAACAGCGCGACGTGATCGAGGACGTGATCGAACCCTACCTCATCCAGCAGGGATTCCTGCGCCGCACGCCGCGGGGACGCTCACTGGGCGATCTCGCCTTCCGTCATCTCGGCCTGACGCCACCGCCAAACCTCAACGAAGGCCAGCTTGATCTCGGCACGGACGAGGAGGAAGCGTGACGCCATGCATGCCGAGACAGCCCCTTCCACCGCGCCCGCGCGCGGGGTCATCGACGGTGGCGTCCATCGCTATCCCCTGCGGGTCTATTACGAGGACACCGACGCCGGCGGCATCGTTTATTACGCCAATTACCTCAAATTCGCTGAACGGGCGCGCACCGAGATGATGCATCTTCTGGAAGCCGGATACGCCGAAGGTGTCACCAGCGGCGAAATCGCCTTCACGGTTCGGCGCTGCGAGGTGGATTACCTTGCCCCAGCCCGTCTCGACGATGTTCTGGAGGTTCGCACTACCCTGTCACGGATACGGGGTGCCTCCTTAAGCGGCCATCAGGTGGTCACTCGCGGCGACGAGGAATTAACACGGATGGAAGTGGAGCTGGTCTGCCTCAACCGCGACGGCCGCCCCGCGCGAATCCCTCAAGATTTGAAAAACGCTCTTCAATCCCTGACTCTCCCTTCATCATAACGGTTAGAAAAACATGGAAGAAAACGTCATTGATACTGTCACCGTGGGCGCCTCCATGGCCGCAACGGACCTTTCCATCTTCGGTCTGTTCATGGAGGCCGACCTGGTGGTCAAGACGGTCATCGTGGTCCTGATACTGGCCTCGTTCTGGTCATGGGCCATTATCTTCGACAAGGTCATGCGCATGCGCCGCCTCAACGCCCAGACCACGGAATTCGAGGATTCCTTCTGGTCGGGGGGATCGCTCGACGACCTCTACGACCGTGTGGGCAACCACCCCCTGCATCCCATGGCCGCCCTGTTCGCAGCGGCCATGCGTGAATGGCGGCGCTCCACGGCTCAGGGAATACGCGGCAGTGAGGGCCTGCGCGAAAGCCTGCAACAGCGTATCGAGCGGGTGATGCAGGTATCGCTGGGCCGCGAGATGGATTTTCTCGAGCGCCATATGGTGTTCCTGGCCTCGGTCGGCTCCACCGCCCCTTTCATCGGCCTGTTTGGCACCGTATGGGGAATCATGAACAGCTTCGAGGCCATCGGACTGAGCAAGAACACGAGTCTTGCCATAGTCGCGCCGGGAATCGCCGAAGCCCTGTTCGCCACTGCCTTGGGGCTGGTGGCGGCGATCCCCGCGGTGGTGGCCTATAACAAGATATCCAACGATCTCGGCCGCTACGCCAACCGCCTTGAATCCTTCGCCGGTGAATTCAGCGCCGTGTTGTCGCGCCAGCTCGAGGAGTCCCACTGACATGGCCTTCGGTCCGGCAATGCGGTCACAGCCCGGCCTGGGCAGGCGTCGCGTCTTCCAGCCCATGTCGGAAATCAACGTCACACCCATGGTGGATGTGATGCTGGTGTTGCTGGTTATCTTCATGGTAACCGCGCCCCTTCTGACTGTGGGGGTGCCGGTGGACCTGCCCAAGACCAAGGCCAAGGTGCTCACCGAAGCCGACGAGCCGTTGGTGATTTCCCTCAACGCCGAAGGCAAGATTTTTCTCCAGGAAACGGAAACCGACCTCGAAGGCCTGGTGCCACGCCTACAGGCCATTACCGAGAACAAGGCCGACACCCGCATCTTCGTGCGTGGCGACAAGGCCATCGCCTATGGCCGGGTCATGGAGCTCATGGGCAGGGTCGCCAGCGCGGGATTCAGCCGGGTCGCGCTGATCGCCGAGAACCCCTCGCCCGCACCCGCCGCGAAAAAGAGAAAGGGCAAGAAAGGGAAGAAACGTTAGAGCCATGATCCGCGGCACAACCTATTCGGCGCTTCTTCATGTGGTGGCCTTTCTGGTGGCCTGGTTCGGCCTGCCCGAGCTGCGCCGTGATCTGCCCATGCTCGATGCGCCAATTCCGGTGGAAATCGTCACCGTCGCCGAGATGACCAATGCGCCGCCGCCGATGCCCGAGCCCGAGCCGGAAGAGCCCACACCGCCCCCGGAGCCCGAGAAACCTCTGCCCCCACCACCACCTGTGCCGGAACCCGCGCCAGCGCCCACGCCCGTAGCGGAGCCGGAGCCCGAGCCCGAGCCGATACCCGAACCGAAAGAGCCCGAACCGGAACCGCCGAAGAAAGCCGTGCCGCCGCCGCCAAAACCAAAGCCGGCGCCGAAACCTTCCACCAAACCGAAACCGCCCAAAAAGAAGGTGGAAAAGCCCCGTGAGAACAACCTCATGACTTCGGTGCTGAAAACCGTGGAAAAACTGAAGCAGAAAACGCAGCTCGAACCCGAAAAAAAGGAAGAAAAACCGAAGAAGTACAAGATTCCCGAAAAACTGAGACAGTCGGCACAGCGACCCTATGACAAATCGGCGCCCATGACCATCAGCGAGTTGGATGCGGTGGCGCGGCAGTTTCTTAAATGCTGGAACGTACCAGCGGGCGCCCGCGATGCCAAAAACCTGTTGGTGGAAATCTCCGTACAGGCCAATCCCGACGGCACCATCCGCCGGGCGCAAATTCTTAATCAGGGCCGCATGCGCAGCGATCCCTTCTATCGCACGGCGGCGGAAAGCGCGCTGCGGGCGGTGCTCAACCCCATTTGCAGTCCGTTGAAGCTGCCGCCGGAAAAATACGAGCGCTGGAAGACCATGCGGCTCAAGTTTGATCCCCGAGCCATGTTTGGCGGAGAAAGATAAAACAGAGCCATGTTTGGCGGAGAAAGATAAACAGAGCCATGTTTGACAGGTCATTTCATGGCGCATAACAAGGACGTGACGATGAAGAGGTGTAGCATGACGACGTTTCGCGGCATTCTTTCGGGGATCGGGCTGCCCCTGCGCAGCCTGATTTTTCCGCTGGCAGTGGCGGCCCTGATTGTGCTGCGCGCCTCTCCGGCTGCGGCCGAACTGGTGATCGACATTACCCGGGGCAATATCGACCCCCTGCCTATCGCCGTTACTCCCTTCATGGGCGAGACATCGAAGGAGGCGCAAATCGGCAAGGATATCTCCGCCGTGCTGTCTGCCGATCTTGAGCGCTCCGGCCTGTTCCGGCCCATCCCTCACAAAGCATTCATCCAGACCGGGGCCTCCCTTGCGGTACGTCCCCGGTTCGGCGACTGGCGTATCATTAATGCCCAGGCCCTGGTACAGGGGCGCATTGAGATTCAGGAAAATGGAAAGCTGCGTATCGAATTCCGTCTCTGGGACGTGTTCGCGGAGCGGCAGATGGCGGGCCAGGCTTATTTCACGGTAGCCAAGAACTGGCGCCGGGTAGCCCATATCATTGCCGACGTTATTTACAAGCGGATGACCGGAGAGGACGGTTATTTCGACACCCGCATGGTCTACATCGCGGAAAGCGGGCCCGCCAACAAACGCATCAAGCGGCTGGCCATCATGGACCAGGACGGGGCCAACCACCGCTTTCTCACCGACGGCCAGTATCTTGTTCTGACCCCGCGTTTTTCACCCACGGCACAGGAAATCACTTACCTTTCCTACATCGGCAACAAGCCGCGGGTATACATTTTCAACATCGACACGGGACAACAGGAAGTTCTCGGTGATTTCCCCGGCATGACCTATGCCCCGCGCTTTTCGCCCGACGGCAACAAGGTGATCATGAGTCTGGCCACGGACGGCAATTCGGAGATCTATTCCATGGATATCCGCACCCGCACCGCACAGCGGCTTACCAATAATCCGGCCATTGATACCTCACCTTCCTATTCCCCGGATTCCCAACGGGTCACCTTCAATTCCGACCGTGGTGGAACCCAACAGATTTACATCATGGACGCCGATGGCGATGACGTACAGCGCATCAGTTTCGGCAAGGGACGCTATGCCACGCCGGTGTGGTCACCGCGCGGTGATTACATCGCCTTTACCAAGATAAAGGGTAAGGAATTCTTCATCGGCGTCATGCATCCCGACGGCAGCGGCGAGCGCCAGCTGGCGCGGGGATTCCTGGTGGAGGGTCCGACCTGGGCGCCCAACGGACGGGTTCTGTCTTTCTTCAAACAGGGAAAACGGGACAAGAAAGGCCGTGGCGGGGAAAGCCGGCTCCATGTGATTGATATTACCGGCCATAACGAACGGGAAATCGTAACCCCGTTGGACGCCTCCGATCCGGCTTGGTCCCCCTTGATTCCCTAGGATTCCGGCGATATAAGTCATTGTCGCCTCGGAAATTATTCCCTTTTTTGAGTAAAGGTTGTAATTTTTGCTTGAATCGCTCAAGGTAATGGCGAGATTCGGACTATGTGTCCGCAATTGTCTATGCCCGAAAGCTGCTTTTAAAGGGGGAGTTAAAACAATGCATTTCAGGATTTTAAGCTTATTCGCCGCGGTTCTCCTGGTTGCCGCCTGCCAAACCAAACCCGCCGATACCATGATGTCCGGTGGTGAGGGCGAAACCATGACGACAACTCCCATGTCGTCGGTTGACGTTATTTCCGATCCCGTTCCCAATGTGGAAATTCAGAAATATCTGTCGACGAATATCGGAGATCGCGTCTATTTCGGCTTCGACAAATATAATATCGATCAGGCCTCCGCCACGCGCCTTGAAAGACAGGCCGCCTGGCTCAAGGATAACCCCGGAGTGACTATCACCATTGAGGGAAATTGTGACGAGCGCGGCACCCGCGAATATAACCTCGGCCTCGGCGAACGCCGGGCCAATGCGGTCAAGAATTACCTGGCCGCCCTGGGTGTGGATTCTTCACGTATCAACACCATCAGCTTCGGCAAGGAAAAGCCGACGGCTCTCGGTTCCAATGAAGAAGCCTGGGCTCAGAACCGAAACGCCCAGACGGTTGTTTACTAGCAGCATTTAACCCCTTTCGGGTTCAGTTAACACCGGCGTCCCTCGGGGCGCCGGTGTTTTCTTTTGGCCTTCCCGTCCGGGATCAAAGAGGTGAAATCTGGGAGAGACAGCCGCCCAGCCGTATTGGCTCTATCCCCGTGGCGAGTCCCGTTTTATCGTCCAGTTCCACGTAAATCGCGCATAATGTGGCCTCGCCTTCCGCCGGGGTCAGCCGCTCACCGGGTACCTTTTTGACAAACCGGGCGATGGCCGCTTCCTTCTTCATGCCGATAACCGAATCATAATCGCCGCACATGCCGAGATCCGTCTGATAGGCGGTGCCACCGGGAAGAATCCGGGTATCCGAGGTGGGAACGTGGGAATGAGTGCCGAAAACCACCGATGCCCGGCCATCGAGGAAATTCCCCATAGCCGTTTTCTCCGACGTGGCTTCACCGTGTATATCCATCAAAATTGCGTCCACCGACTTTCCCAGCCGGTATTTGGCCAGTTCGGCTTGCACGCAGGCAAACGGATCGTCCAGCGCGTCCATGAAGAGCCGCGTCATGAGGTGGAGAAGAAGCACCTTGCGCCCGTCGCCAAGGGTAAACACGGCTGAGCCGCGGCCGGGCGTGCCCTGCGGGTAATTGTGAGGCCGCAACAGACGGGGATCGCCATTAATATAGGAGATGATCTCGCGCTGGTCCCAGACATGGTTGCCGGTGGTGATGGCGTCGACTCCGGCTTCGTAGAGTTGTTTGCATATCTTTTCGGTGATCCCGAATCCCCGCGCCGCGTTCTCGCCGTTGACAACAACGAAATCAAGGCCCAGATCAGAACGCAGCCGCGGCAGATGTTCGCATACCACGGTGCGGCCCGAACGGCCCGCCACATCGCCGCAACAAAGAATTTTCATGGATTTTCTCCTCGCGGCATCTCCGTACGCGCTCCCCCTACGCGTTCCCGGGGGCGCACCACACCGCGTTCCGTCACCACCATATCAAGAGGCTGATCCCCGTCGTGGCGGGGCACATGGTCACATTGCTGCGCCGCATAAGCAACGCCAACGGCCATGGGTTCTCGGCTATTGACTGCTCTCAGAGCGGCCAGGGTACGGTCGTAATAACCGCCGCCATAGCCCAGACGATAGCCTTCTCCGTCGAAAGCCAGCAACGGCACCAAAAGCAAATCCGGCACCAGTTCCGGCGCGTCCTCATCCGGCACGGGTATGGCGAAGCCGGCCTCTTTCATCTCCAGTCCGGGATGCCATTGCCTAAATAAAAGCGGTTTTTCCCGCCCCACCATCACGGGCAGGCCACAGGGATGGCCTTGCCGGTGCAAATGGGAAAGCAGCGGCATGACGTCTGTCTCGCCACGCACCGGCCAGTAACCGGAGATGGCCATCCCCAGAGAAGGCGTCAGGGCATCAAGGAAATGCCCCAGCAATGCCTGGCCCGTGTCTTGCGCCGGGTTGGCCAGCGCCGCCTCATGGGCGCGGCTGCGGGATTCAAGCGCTTGTGCCCGCGCCTCGCGCTTGGTGTCATCTATGGACATATTTCGGAGGACATGGTTCGGGAAAAATCCGGAGTGTAAATAACCGGAGTGTAAATAATAGGGCGGGGCCGCGCTGGCCGTTTGGTCATGGACATCCTTTGAGCCTGCAATGCAGGTGGGCACCATATACCGGAACCACGGCTCCGGCAGGGACGGTTCCCAAGATGGAATTATTGGCCCGAGGGATGAAACAACCTAACGCGCCACGCAGCGCCCGCCTTGTGGAGGATTTTAGGATTGCTCCAGACGCGAAGCAATAGCTTCGATGCGCTGGGCGAGATGGTCGATCCCTTCAGCAATATCCGTATCATCCCCGGGAGCGGAATTCTCCCGCCCAGGCGACCCCCCCGCCGCTTCCTTCAGTTCCGCCAACTCGTCGGCCACCAACAGGCCAGCCATCACCAAAAGCCGGTTATCGCCCACCTGTCCCACCTCACCCACCAGGCTCTGAATTTTTGTATCGATGCCGGCGGCAAGTTCACGGATGCGATCTTCCTGTCCGTCGTCACAGGCGATGGTGTAGTTCTGGCCGTTGATGGTGATGGAGAGATGGCTCATTCTCAGGACTCCAGGATTCCCTTGATTCTCTGGATGGTGGAATCGAGACGCTCGGAAACGGCGCGGGCGGTATCCCGCAAGGAATCGCGCTCGCTCTTCAGGGAGGCGAGTTCCCCGGCCTGGGCCGCCGTCAAGGCGCTGTCGTCCTGAGACATAGCCTCAAGCCGGGATACCGCCTTATCAAGGCGTTTCTTGGCCTTTTCCACATTGGTCTTCGCCATGAACTACGCCCCCATTCCTCTACACCTCGTCTGCTTCCCGGTGAAGATACGCTTCCCCCACGGAGAGCGTCAACTGCGTCCCCTCCCCGGCAAGACACCGCCATGGGAAAATCAGGAAAAAAGGAGTTATTTTTCCTTTTAAATAGCCATGGTGGTTGACGCCGCGTATCGGCAACGGCATCTTGCCCCCCGCAAGGACACGGTATACATAAACGCCGCGTTATTTTTCCTTTCATTCCGGCCAAGCAGGAGAGTGTGGATGGCTGTTCGTCTCGCGATCAATGGATTTGGGCGTATTGGACGCCTTGTGCTGCGGGCTCTTCACGAGTCCGGACGCACGGACCTGGAGGTGGTTGCCATTAACGACCTCGGACCCGTTGACACCAACGCCCACCTGTTGAAATACGATTCCGCCCACGGCCCTCTGCCCGGAGACGTAACCGTCGGTGAAGACTTCATGGATCTCGGCCATGGCCCTATTAAGGTCATCGCCGAACGCGATCCCGCAAAGCTGCCATGGAGCAACCTGGATGTGGATATCGCCCTGGAATGCACGGGGTTTTTCAGCAAACGCGACCAGGCCGCCAAGCATATAGAGGCCGGCGCCAAGCGAGTGCTGGTTTCCGCTCCAGCCGACGGCGCCGATATCACCGTGGTCTACGGCGTCAACCACGATCAATTGGCGGATTCTCACACCGTGGTTTCCAACGCGTCATGCACCACTAATTGCCTGGCCCCGGTGGCTTTCGTCCTCAACAACGCCATCGGTATCGAACGTGGATATATGACCACCATCCATGCCTATACCGGCGACCAGAAAATCGTCGATACCCTGCATTCGGACCTGCGCCGGGCACGGGCCGCGGCCAATTCCATGATTCCCACCTCCACCGGCGCCGCCCGCGCCGTGGGGCTGGTACTGCCGGAACTCAAGGGCAAACTCGACGGATCGGCCATCCGCGTGCCCACCATCAATGTCTCGCTGGTGGACCTCACCTTCACCGCCGCGCGCGATACCAGCATCAAGGAAATCAACGGCGCCATTTCAGAGGCCGCAAAGGGGAAACTCAACGGCATCCTCGGCGTTTCCGATGCGCCCCTGGTGTCCGTTGATTTCAATCACAACGCCAACAGTTCCACCTTCGATATAACCCAGACCCAGGTTATCGAAGGCCGCTTCTGCCGGGTCTTGTCCTGGTACGACAACGAATGGGGCTTTTCCAACCGCATGCTGGATACGGCAGCGGCGCTGGGAAAACTGGGGTAGGGGAAACCGGAACCAAGGCATCCCCGGCACTTACTCGGTAGGGGGACCCTTTATAACGGCGATACGCCGCCCGGCATGAAGTTCCGGCGGTGCATTCAGAATAATCTCTTCGCCGTCCTCGAGTCCGGACAGAATATGGGCCCTGTCATCGATGAGACTGCCTACCTCCACCTTCCGGCGCACCGCCCGTTTTCCCTCCACCACCCAGACACGCCCCTCCGTCAAGGCGTCCAGGGGAACCAGAATAACGTCTTCCTCCTGACGCACGATGACATCCACATTGACCCTGGAACCAATCTCCAGCGGTGCTCCCAACTGCATGGGAATGTGCAGCAGATAGCCCTGTCCCGGGGAGGATGAACGGGGAATAATGGCCTTCAGCTCGGCCCGGAAAACTTCTTCGGGCAATGCATCCGAGGCCACATACGCATCCTGGCCGACAATCAATTTGACGATTTTCTCCTCGGCCACTTCCACCACCACACGCCGGGTACAGCATGTGCGTATATGAAACAATGGCTGACCCGGCGCCACCTGGGCGCCGACCTCGGCATCAACACCCAGCACGAAGCCCGACATGGGCGCAGTAACATAGACTTTTTCTGGGATTTTTTCGGGCCGCTCAAGACGGGCGAGGATTTCCCCTTCGAAGACCTCGTTACCCTCAGCCACCGTGATCTCCACCACGCGTCCATCCGCCTCGGCGTGGGCGGTAGCGTATTCGTGCTCCACGGTTCCGCGCAGGGGCAGGGCTTCCACCGCCCGGCCACGGAAGACCTGGGTCGCCGTAACATCCACCGGCCATGCGTAATAGGCATAGGTAGCGATCCCGGCCACCAGAAAAAGAGGAAAGAACGGCCGCAACCGTCTGTTGCTATAGAACCTCGGACGTTTAGTGACCGAAGGGTGCTTTGACCCGGATTTTCTTTTTTCTGGCATGGCGGCGATCTTTCCCGATGGACCCCCATCATAAACGATCCACCGCGCCGACTCGAGTGCGTTACCTCCGCTACTGAATGACAATGGGATTCATGGCATGATGTGCCTGCATCAATATTCCTATCTTTGGCCTTGTTCCCATGAAACCCCGCGTCATCATCATCCACAGCCTGGACCACGCCCGTTCGGCGGTGACCGCCGCGATGCAGTGCGGAGTGCCCGTCACCATCGCCAGCGCGCCTTTCGCCGCCGCCTATGCGGGCGCCAGATGGTTTCGCAAAGTGGTGGAGAAAGCCGTGGCCGAACAGGACGGCCTGCCGCCGGGACATATCACCGCCGTCCTCGATTGCGGCGATGAACCGGGACTCGCCCTGAGCGCCCTGCGCCAGGGAATGAAAGTCATCCGCTACAGCGGCGGCGCCGCCAGCCGCGGGAAAATTGCCGCCATCGCCGCTGAACTCGGGGCCGAGCTATGGCATGGAAAGATGGATTCTCTTGATCTGGATGGGGTAAACAATGCCACGGACTCTTGCCGCAAGTGGCTGGAAAAACGTCGCTAACGGAGACAACCATCACATGGCCAAATCACCAGAACCGCAAAAAAAATCCAAACGTCCTTCTTTCAAGCGTGAAACCTATCGCGCCGACGAAACCATCTTCGATGAAGGCGACAGGGGCGAGTATGCCTATCTGGTCAAGGAAGGCCGTGTGGAGATCAGAGTGGGATCGCGCGGCGATAACCCCCAGATCATTGCGGTGCTGAAAAAAGGCGACATCCTTGGTGAAATGGCGTTGCTTGACGACCGTCCGCGCATGGCGACGGCCATCGCCAAGGAGCCCACCAAGCTGGTAGCCATATCCAAAAAGGAATTTTCCAGCCGCCTCACTGACCTCGATCCAAGCATGAGGCGTGTCATTACCGTCCTCGTCCAGCGCGTCAGGGATGTGACCGAAGAATTCATGCGCGGGAAGAACTAGAAAAGGCTCCCGATGTGAGCGCCTGCCAACTCTATCTCATCACGCCGCCACAATTGGACCCTGTCCCCTTCGGCGAGACCCTTGCCGCCGCCCTTGACGCCGTGAAGGTGGCCTGTGTGCAGATGCGCCTGAAAGATATGGAGGGCGAGGCCATCCTCCGCGCCGCGGAGATTCTGCGCCCCGTCTGCCAGGATCGCGATGTGACGTTCCTCCTCAACGACAGACCGGACCTTGCCAGGGAGACGGGATGCGACGGCGTTCATCTGGGCCAGGATGACATACCCTACGCCGAGGCCCGCGCCATGATGGGTCCAGATGCGGTTATCGGCGTCTCCTGCCATGACTCGCGTCATCTTGCCATCGAGGCCGCGGGAGCCGGAGCCGATTACGTGGCTTTCGGCGCCTTTTTCCCCACCACCACGAAAGAAGCCGAGGGCAATCCGTCTCCGGAAATCCTCTCCTGGTGGCGAGACATCGGCAATGTGCCCGCGGTAGCCATTGGCGGCATTACCCCGGACAATGCGCCGATTCTGATTGAGGCGGGGGCGGATTTCCTGGCCGTGATTTCCGCCGTATGGGATCACGAAGGTGGACCCGCAAAGGCCCTCAAGGCCTTCCACAGGGTTCTCGCGGAGACATCCGCCTGACGACCGTGTTTTAGCCCGTCCCGCCTTCCCCGCCGTCAACGGGGGCCCAGAGCACATCTTCCATATGTTCCGCCCCGGCGCAAAGCATCACTAGCCGGTCGAAACCCAGCGCAATACCGGCGCTTTGGGGAAGCCCCGCCTCAAGCGCCGCCATGAAATCCTCGTCAATGGAAACCCGCGCTCCGTAAAGCTCCCGGCGCAATTTCTGGTCGGCCTCGAAGCGGCGGCGCTGTTCCACAGCATCGGTCAATTCGCCAAAAGCATTGGCCAGTTCCAACCCACAGACAAAAAGCTCAAAGCGGTCTGCCACGCGCGGGTCATGGGGCGCGGGCCGGGCCAAAGCCGCCATGGACAGCGGATAGTCGGTGAGTATGGTGGGTGTCTCCAGGCCAAGATTAGGCTCGATACGGTCGAGAAAAATGCGGAAAAAAATATCTTCCCAGCGGTCCTCGTCTCGCGGTGCGATTCCCATACGCTGCGCCTCCTCGGCCAATAGGGCGGCGTCGGGAGACAAGGGATCGGGGGCGGTGGCGAGAAGGTCAATGCCGCAGTAGCGGTCGAAGGCCTCGGCCACGCTCATGACCTGCCACGGCTTGGCCGGATCGCAATGCCGTCCCCGCCACGTAAAATTGCCACGGCCGGGAACCGCCTCCAGCGCGGCGCAGAGAAGATTCCGGCAATCCTCGATCAGGGCCGGAGTCTCATCACCGGCGCGGTACCATTCCAGCATGGTGAATTCGGGATGATGGGTGTCCGAACGCTCGCCATCGCGAAACACCCGCGCCAGCTGGAAAATTCTGGGCAATCCCGCCACCAGCAGTTTCTTCATGGCGAATTCCGGGGAGGTGTGAAGGTAAAACCCGCGACTGGCCCCGCCGGGTTCATTCAGCGTCGTGGCAAAAGGCCGCAAATGGGGTTCCATACCGGGTGAAATCTGGAGGGCCGGGGTCTCCACCTCGCGAAAATCACACCCGGTGAAAAAAGCCCTTACGGCGCCAAGAACGGCGCCCCGCGCTTCGAGAAACGGAAGTCGGGCCGCAATTTTTTCCCGTGACCACCATTTTTTTTGCACGCTGGCCTCCGCTTTCCTCTATTGATGGGTGCGCCCCATACATGCACCAAAACGCAGGTTCGAGTCATGACTTATCAGGACAAACCTTCACCCAGGCCCTTTCGCCAGGTGGAGGAACTCGCAGCCGCGGGGCTGATCCCCAGAGAAGGAATAGAATTGCTGCGTGCCGTCACGGAAAAATTTGCCCTGCGCTTGCCGGCGGGCCTCGCCGAACGTATGGAGCATATGGAGGATCTGCCCCCCGACGGCGACAGCGGCCCTCTGGCGCGGCAATACCTACCCGACGCACGGGAACTTTCGGAGAGCTCCTTCGAGAGCGCCGACCCCATCGGCGACGAGGCCTTTTCCCCCATAACCGGCATTGTGCACCGCTATCCCGACCGGGTCCTGCTCAAGGCCAACCACCTCTGTCCCGCCTATTGCCGCTTCTGTTTCCGCAACGACACCGTGGGACCAAACAAAGAGGACCACGGCAACGTCCTGTCGGCGGACGAATTGGAGGTGGCGCTGGCCTATATCGAAACCCATGAAGAAATCTGGGAGGTGATCCTGAGCGGGGGCGACCCCCTGATGCTGCCGGTGGCGAAGATCAGTCACATTCTGGAGCGTCTCGATTCCATCCCCCATGTGGCTGTGGTGCGCCTGCACAGCCGTGTGCCCGTTGCCGAGCCGGAGCGCATCTCGGATGATCTCGTGGCGGCGCTGACGGCTCCTGAGGAAACCGCGGCTTATGTGGTGGTGCACTGTAACCACGCCGATGAGTTAAACACCGAGGCCCTTGCCGCCTGCCGGTCCTTAAGTGATGCCGGCGTTCCCCTGCTTGGCCAGACCGTGCTTCTCAAGGGAATCAATGACGATACGGACGTATTGGAAGCGTTGTTCCGGACCATGGTGCGTCACCGCATCAAACCCTATTACCTTCATCATTGCGATCTGGCGCGCGGCACGGGCCATTTTCGCACCCCCATCGCCCGTGGCCAGGAACTCATGCGCGAGTTGAGAGGACGTATCTCGGGTCTGTGCCAACCCACCTATGTGCTGGATATACCGGGCGGACACGGCAAGGTCCCCCTCACCCCCGCCTATCTGACACCTCAGGAAGATGGCGATCATGGCGGCACAGAGGACACCTACCAGGTGGAGGACTATCAGGGCGGCGTCCACGCCTATCCCCCGGCCACGGACCCGCGTGACGGCGTTGCCTCCACCGAGCCGGAGTGATAGTTTCTGCGCCGCGTTTCCCCCGAAAGAAACATTTTTTAACAAGTCGCGGGCCTCCCCCATGAAAATCCAGGCCAATACCATCCGTTCCGGCAACGTCATCGAACATCAGGGACGCCAGTACGCCGTTCTCAAGATCAACCTTTTGCAGCCGGGCAAGGGAAGCGCCTTCATCCAGGTGGAGATGCGCGATGTCCAGTCGGGGCTCAAGACCAACGAGCGCTGGCGCACAAATGACAGCGTGGAAAAACTGACCGTGGAGGAACGGGCCAGCACCTTCCTCTTTGCCGACGACGAGACCCTCACCTTCATGGATGCCGAGAATTATGAACAGATGACCCTGTCCCGCGACACATTGGGTGAATCGGCGGGGTTTCTCCAGGACGGCATGGCGGTGACTGTGGACTTTATCGAAGGCAAACCCGTGGCGGTCCAGCTTCCACCCATGGTCACCATGACCATTACCGAGGCCGATCCGGTGGTAAAGGGACAGACGGCCTCTTCCTCTTACAAGCCGGCGGTCCTTGAAAACGGCATGCGCATCATGGTGCCGCCCCATATCGCCGCCGGCACCAGGGTAGTGGTCAACACCGAAGACGGCAGTTACTCCGAACGGGCCAAGGACTAGGGCTTTTTGCCCCCCGCCCCATGGCCACCATGTCACCCATCCTCACCGTCATGATCGCCGCCGCACGCAAGGCGGCGCGGAAACTGGTGCGTGATTTCGGCGAGGTGGAACAGCTTCAGGTGTCATTGAAAGGCCCCGCTGACTTTGTCTCCCAGGCCGATATCCAGGCCGAAAAGACCCTCCATGCGGAACTGGGCCGGGCACGGCCCGATTTCGGCTTTCTCATGGAAGAGAGCGGCACCATCGCCGGCAAAGACCCGGACAACCGCTGGATCATAGATCCCTTGGACGGCACCATTAATTTCCTCCATGGTCTGCCCCATTTCGCCATTTCCATCGCCCATGAAAGCAACGGCATCTTGAACGCAGGCGTCATTTACGATCCCGTTCGTGACGAAATGTTCCGCGCCGAACGGGGCCAGGGCGCCTTTCTCAACGACCGCAGGCTGCGGGTTTCGGCACGGCGGGCACTGAAGGATTCGGTGCTGGCCACCGGCATTCCCTGCCTTGGGCGCGATCGCCATCCCGCCTGTCTTGAGATGCTTTCCGCGGTAATGGACACCTGCGCCGGCGTGCGCCGGTTCGGCTCGGCGGCCCTCGATCTCGCCTATGTGGCGGCGGGACGTTATGACGGACTCTGGGAAACCGGACTGAAGCCGTGGGACATGGCCGCGGGAATCCTTCTGGTGCGCGAGGCCGGAGGCATGGTCAGCGACCTCAAGGGCGGCGCAACCATGATGGAAAGCGGTAATATTATCGCCACCAATGACCTTCTCGACCAGCCCATCTCCCGCCTTTTGCGCGACGCCATCGGCAAAAAAGGCAAATAGAAACGGCCGGAAAGGCCTCGGCACCTCCCATAACCTGTTGTCCCATCACCATTCCTTGGGCTATTGTCTCGGCATCGGGCAACCGGTGGGGTTCCGTAAGGCATAGTTCTGACACATTCCTGTTTTTCTATATGGAAAGACGACAATGGGTCGGTATCGCCGGGAGACGGAAGATGTGGCAGGGAAGGCTTACGGGGGGCAAGGATCATATGCCTGATTTCAGTCCTTTAGCGCGGCGAAGGTGCGAGCGACGCTGCCCGTGCTTGATTCTCATGGCTTTTCTTGCCGTGGCCCTGTTTTTGCCGCCGCGCGCCGCCCTGGCCCAGGATACCATCGTGGTGGGTCGAAGCGGTATGCCCGAGGTGGAAGTCGACTTCGACGCCATCGAATTTCCCCAAGGACGTCCCGAAGCGTCTGGTTCCTTCAGAGCATTCCGGAGCAAGGGCCTCCTGATGCCCGGATCGAAGGCTGCCCCCGGGGAACGCATTGTCCTGACTCCGCCGGGATCTCAACCCGCGGCCAAGGCGCCCAGGCTCAAGCCACCGCGGACAAAACAGGCCAAGGCTGGTGTGCCCCAACTGAATATTCCCGATGTCTCAAGCGCCAAGCCGGCCATGCCCAAGCCGCCCAAGGCAAAGCCGCCCGCGCCCGCAAAGGCTAAAAAACCGGCCCCCGCCGCAGCCACCGAGATGGCCGCCGCGCCGCCGGAAGCGCCGCCGCAAATGGACATGAAGCCAGAGCCCGCCGCAAAAGCGGAGCCCAAGAAGGTAAAGGTGGCGGAAAAAGCCCCGGAAAAGGCTGTGGCCGAGCCTGCGCCGGAGCCAAAGAAAGAGCCCAAAAAAGAACCCCAGCTGGCGGCCAAGGCTGAAAAGAAGGCTCCGCCGGAGCCTCCGGCTGCGCCGCCACCCGCGCCACCCGCGCCCAAGGCCAAAAAACCGGCCATAAAGGCTCCCGAAGTGGCGAAGCCGGCGCCCGTTGCGCCACCACCGGCACCCGACATGGCCGCCGCCGACGATGGCGGGCTGACCCCTCCGCCGTTGCCCGATTTGCCGGATCTGCCACCGCCGCCACCGGCGGCCAGCCTCGATCTTCCGCCGCTGCCCAAGGAAACAGTGCAAGAAGCAGCGGCCGATTTGCCGCCGCCGCCACCACCCGCAGAGAAACAGGCGAAGTCCGGGGATACCACGGACGCCACAGAGCCGGTTCCCATGCCTGAGCCCGTCCTGCCGAAGCTTGAGGAATCCAAACAGGTCGCCGCCCTGCCGCCACCGTCCACAAAGGTGCCGACAACGGGCCCCCTGACCGTTCTTTTTTCTCCGGGATCGGCCGTTCTCAACACCGAGGCCTCGGAACGTATTAACGCCGTCCACGAAAAGATGGAATCAGACCAGTCCCTGCGATTGCAGCTGGTGGCCTATGCCACCAGCACCGATGACAATCCCAGCCGGGCGCGGCGGCTGTCCCTGTCGCGGGCGCTGGCCGTCCGTTCCCAACTCGTGGAAAAGGGCATAAAAAGCACCCGCATGGATGTCCGCGCATTAGGCAACAAGTTCGAGGAGGCCCCCGGTGACCGCGTGGACCTCGTTCTTCTTCCATAAACCGGGGTGGCCCTGTTCCCCAAAAGACCGGCACCCTAACTCCGGACCCGTTCCAGCATGAGCCGCCCCAAGCGTTTCCTCACCCGTATGATTCTGTTCCTGGTGGCCGTGGTTGTCGGGATTATCTTTCTCTTCCCCATGCTCAGGGAGGCGTTTCTCGCTAACCCGGCACTCAACGGCATGATTCTCGGCGTGTTGGTCATCGGTATCGTGTTCATTTTCCGCATGGTGCTGATGCTTAACCCCGAAGTGGCGTGGATCGAGAACTATCGCCGGGGATCGCTTTCCAGCCACCCCCCGCAGCTGCTCGGCCCGGTAGCCACCATGATCGGCGACAAGCAGAGAAAACTGAGCCTTTCCACACTGGCGTTGCGCTCCCTGCTCGACAGCATCAGCGCCCGTCTCGACGAAGCGCGGGACATCTCTCGCTATCTCATCGGCTTGCTGATTTTCCTCGGCCTGCTCGGCACTTTCTGGGGATTACTGGAGACCGTGGCTTCGATAGGCGGGGTTATCGCCAGCCTGGAAATGCCATCGGCGGAGCTGGGCACCGCCTTCCGCGACTTGAAATCGGGGCTTGAGGCGCCCTTGTCGGGCATGGGGACGGCGTTCAGCTCCTCCCTGTTCGGACTGGCCGGATCCCTGGTTCTGGGGTTCCTCGACCTCCAGGCGGGACAGGCCCAAAACCGCTTCTATAACGACCTGGAGGAATGGCTGGCGAGCCAGACCCGGCTTTCCAGCGGCGCCGGCGTGGTGGAAGGTGATCAATCGGTCCCGGTCTATATCCAGGCCCTTCTCGAACAGACCGCCGACAATCTTGAGAACCTGCAACGGATCATGTCACGGAGCGAGGAGAGACAGGTTTCGGCCGCCGCCAACTTCGTGACTCTCAATGAAAGGCTGGGCTCACTCACCGACCAGATGCGGGCCGAACAAACCCTCATGGTGAAGCTGGCCGAAAGTCAGCTCGAATTGAAGCCAATTCTTTCCAAACTTACGGAAACGGCGGCTGAGGGAAATTTCGGCATGGATGAGGCCACCCGGATCCATATCCGTAACCTTGATGTTCATATGGTGCGGCTTCTCGAAGACGCACCTTCGGGACGGGACCAACTGGTGCAGGAGATTCGCAACGAGATCAAGCTGCTTGCCCGCACCGTCGCCGCCCTTTCCGATTCCAAGTCCTCCAACTGACGGCAGGGCCGCCGGACGCCCATGACTCTTAGCGCCTCCACCTCCAGCCGCCGCTCCCAATCCCCAGTCAATATATGGCCGGGATTCGTGGATGCCCTGGCGGCATTGCTGATTATCGTCATCTTTCTTCTGATGGTATTCGTGATCTCCCAGTTCTATCTCCAGAACACCCTGTCGGGCCGCGAGAAGGCGCTGGACAGCCTGACCCAGCAGGTGAGCGAACTGGCCGAACTGCTGTCTCTGGAACGTCAGGCCAATAGCGATCTTAACCTCAGCATCGAACAGCTTTCCGCCCAGTTGCAAAGCAGCCTCGGTGAAAAGGACCGGATGGAGGCCACCATCGGCGAGCTTACCTCGGCCCTGCGGGAGAGCGAGCAGTCGGTCACCTCCCTGATAGGCGATTTGGAAGGCGCCAGCCAGCAAATGGAGTCCCTCCAGGAAAGGCTGATCGAGGAACAACGGCGCAACGCCGAAGCCCTGGCGGATATGGAATCCCGCTACCAGGAGGGCGAATCGGCGCTGATGCAGGAACGGGAGCTGACCAGGAAACAGCGCGATGCTCTCGACCTCCTCAACCAACAGATCGCCGCCATGCGCGACCAGCTGGCGACCCTCAACCAGGCCCTGGAAGCCGCCGAAAGGAAGGATGAGGATAATCGGGTCAAGATTTCCGATCTCGGCAAGCGCCTCAACGTGGCCCTGGCCGGAAAGGTCCAGGAACTGGCGAAATACCGCTCGGAATTCTTCGGCAAGCTGCGTGAGGTTCTTGGCGACCGCAAGGACATCCGCGTGGTGGGCGACCGTTTCGTGTTCCAGTCGGAGGTTCTGTTCGATTCCGGCTCCGATGCCCTGGGGCTCGAGGGACAGGTACAGCTTGACCGGCTCGCCAGAACCCTTCTCGAAATCGCCGCCACTATTCCCGAGGGCCTGGACTGGATTCTGCGCATCGACGGGCATACCGATCTGGTTCCCATCAGCAATGAGAGATTTCGCTCCAACTGGGAGCTTTCATCGGCGCGCGCCATTTCCGTGGTCAAATTCCTGGTCAAGGCGGGAATTCCGGCCAACCGTCTGGCAGCCACCGGATTCGGCGAGTTTTCACCGCTGGACCCGCAAAAGGACGAAATCGCCTTCCGCCGCAACCGGCGCATCGAGGTCAAGCTGACGCAGCGCTAGAGCGGGTGTTAGGAGCCGGTGTCTTCCACGATCCGGAGACGGCCGTTGCCGGCGGCCGCGGCGTCATCGAACTGGAGCGCCGCCAGCCGGGCATAGAGACCGCCACGGGCCACCAGCTCTTCATGGGTGCCGGTGGCGACAATACGCCCCTGGTCAAGGACCACGATGCGATCGGCCTTCAACACCGTGGCCAGGCGGTGGGCGATAATCAGAGTGGTGCGGTCGGCCATGAGCCGGTCCATGGCGTCCTGCACCAGGCGCTCGTTTTCAGCATCCAGCGCGCTGGTGGCCTCATCGAGAAGAAGCACCGAGGGATTGCGCAGGATGGCCCGGGCAATGGCTAGGCGCTGGCGCTCGCCACCCGACAACAACACCCCCCGCTCGCCGAGATAGCTGTCCATACCCGCGGGCAGACGTGAGACGAATTCCTCCGCTGCGGCGGCTGAAACCGCGGCTCGCACCTCGTCATCGGAGGCGTCAGGATTGCCGTAGCGCACGTTCTCCCAGACACTGGCGGCAAAAATCACGGGCTCCTGGGGCACCAGGCCGATACGCTGGCGCAGCGCCGCCATGTCAGCGTCGCGCAGGTCTACCCCGTCAAGGGTAATGGCGCCTTTCTGGGGGTCGTAGAAGCGCAGCAAAAGCTGAAATACCGTGGATTTTCCGGCCCCCGACGGCCCCACAAGGGCCACCTTTTCGCCCGGCGCCACATCCAGGTCAAACGCCTCAATCGCCGCCACGTCCGAACCCGTGGGATAGGAAAAACCGATACCGGAAAAGGCCACCGCGCCCCTGGGAGGTTCCGGTAAGGGTTGGGGCCGAACCGGCGGCATGACCTCGGGCAAGGTATCGAGAAGCTCGAACAGCCTTTCCGTGGCGCCGATGGCCCGCTGCACGTCGCCCACCACCTCGCTCAACGCCCCCACCGCGCCGGCCACCACCACGGCATAGAAAACAAAGGCGGAAAGTTCGCCGGCGCTGATCTCGCCCGCCACCACCTCCTTGCCACCGAGCCACAGAATCACCCCGACGGCGGCGAAAGCCACGAGAATCACAAAACCCGTGAGCCAGGCCCGTGCCCGGATACGGCGGATGGAGGTGGCGAAGGCTTCTTCCACGCGCTCGCCGAAACGACTGCGGTCCAGGGATTCGTGGCCGAAGGCCTGAACCGTACGGATGGCGTCCAGGCTTTCATCCACATGAACGCCCACATCGGCGATGCGTTCCTGGGCATCGCGGGAAAGCACCCGCACCCGCCGCCCGAAAACCACAATGGGCAGCACCACCAGCGGCACCACCATTAGCACCATGCCCGTCAGTATTGGGCTGGTGACCACCAGCATCACCGAGCCGCCCACAAGAAGCAGGGCATTGCGCACCGCCATGGAGCCGCTGGACCCCACCACCACCTGTATCAGGGTGGTATCGGTGGTCAGCCGGGAGAGAATCTCCCCGACACGGGTAATCTCGAAGAAACCGGGTGACAGAGAGAGTACATGGTCATAAACGGCGCGCCGCAGATCGGCCACCACGCGCTCCCCGATCCATGAAATAAGGTAAAAGCGGCTGGCCGAAGCAATCGCCAGAACCACAATGATAATCAGCAATCCGATCAGGGCATGATCGAGAAGCGCCGTGTCGCCGCTGCTGAAGCCCTCATCCACAAGCTGGCGTAACCCCTGGCCCAGCACCAGGACCGTCCCCGCCGCCACCGTAAGGGCAATGACGGCGCCCGCCAGCTGTACGCCATAGGGACGCAGAAACCGCAGCAGACGCGCAAGATGGGGGATACTTTTTCCCACAGGCCGGGTTCCCTCCCGCTTTCCCGCCATCGCGGCGTTATTTTCTCCCGAAGAACCGGACATGCTACGCCGCCCCCGGCCCCGACATGGGCACTGACATGGCCAGATCAAGCTCGCGGCCCAAAACGGCGCTGAGTTCGCTGCCTAAAATCACCTCCAGCATGCTCTCCGATGCCACGGCTCCGCGCGAAACGGCGCGGGCGTTCACCCAGCCTCCGGCAGTTTCGTCATAGTCGAAATGATGGGCACCGGAAACCGGCGAAGACAGCCAGACCTGGCGGTTGGGCGCATGTTTGTTGATCACGTACTGGCCGCCATCCTCTAACTCTATGGTCACGATACCTTCACCCTGGTCCACATCGAGCTCGTCCCCCGCAGCGCTGTCGATGGTTTCGAACAGCTGCGTCAGGGTCGCATCGGCAAGGGTGGCAAAGCGGTTTTCGTCCATCATGGGAAAAAAGGCACGCAACAGAGGGAACAATGGCTAGGCGCATCCCTATATCACCTTCCTCCTGCCAGCAAAAGGAGGACTTGCGGGCACGGAAAAGCTCGGCTATAAACCCGGCCTCCGGCAATCCCACACCGCCGCTGGATATTTACGCCACAAAGACGTGGCGAGACTTGTGCGAGATTTGTGCGAGACCTGATGAGACTTGAGAGGAGCCGGGACATGAAAAAAGATATCCATCCCGAATATCACGAAATTACCGTGGTCATGACCGACGGCACCACCTTCAAGACCCGCTCCACCATGGGTAAGGAAGGGGAAACCCTCAAGCTCGACATCGACCCCAAGACTCATCCGGCCTGGACCGGCGGCGCCCAGCATCTAGTTGATTCCGGCGGCCAAGTGGCCCGCTTCAACAAGCGCTTCAAGGGGATGGGCGTCTAGAGCCTTTCTGGCTCATATTGACCCGCTCTGATGGCATGTGGCTTGGCGGCCCGCTAGGCGCGCCGTGCGGCGCGATGTGGGGCATCGGGCAAACGGCGCAACACAGCGGACGCCCGCCACGAGCCACCCCAGCGGGGCCGGGGCGTTTGGGATTGGAGTGCGTCGCGCTTATTGACCGTAGCGCCACTACGCTCCGCAAAGCGCTCCTGCTCCAAGCCCAAATGCTCTCGGTCAGAGCGAATTAATATGAGCCAGAAAGGCTCTAACCTTCCGGCATCGCGTTCCCGCCACCTTGTTTATGGGGGCGGTCATTTTCTTCATTCATCGCTGTTTGGAATTTCTTCCGGCTTTCCTCTGGGAAAATCCCGGAAAGTCTGTGGCGTGGCTAGGCGGTAACGTGTTCATCCTGAACGTAGGGGTTGTTTTAAAGAAAACGCCGATAAATATAAAATGACCATTTTAAAAATATGGATAAAAAAAGCCGCCACGAATGGCGGCCCAAGTTAAAAGGGAGGAGTATTTATGAGTGTCAGCAGATTACCTAGGGGGG
Source organism: Alphaproteobacteria bacterium (assembly GCA_016776635.1). Classification (GTDB taxonomy): domain Bacteria; phylum Pseudomonadota; class Alphaproteobacteria; order UBA11136; family UBA11136; genus UBA11136. Next base: position 18,061 of record JADHSZ010000001.1, on the reverse strand, counting down.
CTAGGCCGCTGATTCACCGATGATATCTTAAAAAACATGTATGTATATTTAGTTAAAGAAGGCCCCGTGTTTAAAAACATCAAAAAATTCAAATGAATCCTTTGTCATACCTGCCGTTATTTCTTGAACAGGCCTTCCGCGCCCTCTCGCACTTGTTTCTTAGCCTCGATCATCTCGCGCACACGGGCGATTTCAGCCTCCATTTGGGCGATATATTCCGTCAGTTCCTCCACCGACAGGGTGTCCAATTTGCGGGGGGTGAACCCCTGATCGGGTGTATGAAGCGGAAGATTATCCTCTTCTTCCATGATCCGGGCCTCCTCAATACCTGTGCCGGGCGACTCTAGAGTCTTTCTGGCCTTGCCAGGGAGTATGAATAATATTAGAGCACTATCAGATCACATAGAACCATTTGACCGGAGTGTATTCCACAGCCGTGCGGCGAATTTCCCTGATCCTTTGCATTTCCGCTCCTGCTTCCCCTGACAATGGACACTTACATGACCGCCTCGTCCCCTGAGATTCCCGTCACCATGACGGCCATTGAAATCCTTGAACCCGGAGGGCCGGAAATGCTGGCGCCGGCCACCCGTCCGGTTGAGGCGCCCGGCAAGGATGAAATTCTGGTGAAGGTGGCGGCGGCGGGGATCAACCGGCCTGATATCATGCAGCGCCAGGGCGTTTACCCCGCACCCAAGGGCGTTACCGATATTCCCGGCCTTGAAATCTCCGGCACCGTCGCCGCCATTGGTGAGGACGTAACCGGCTGGAAACCCGGCGACGCGGTATGTGCGCTGGTTTCCGGGGGCGGCTATGCCGAATACTGCCTTGCCCCGGCGCCGCAATGCCTGCCCGTTCCCAAGGGCCTTGATATGACACAGGCCGCGGCCCTGCCCGAGACCCTCTTCACCGTCTGGGCCAATGTGATGGACCGGGCTAATCTTCAAGAGGGAGAAACCCTGCTCGTGCACGGCGGCACCAGCGGCATCGGCACCACCGCCATCCAGATCGGCCGCCTGCTCGGCGCCCGGGTCTTCGTCACCGCCGGAACCCCTGAAAAATGTGCCACCTGCGAGAAACTGGGCGCCGAGAAAGCCGTCAATTACCACGAGGAGGATTTCGTGGAAGTGCTCAAAGAAGCCACCGGCGGCAAGGGCGTGGATGTGATCCTCGACATGGTGGGCGGGGACTACATCCCGCGCAATATCAGCCTTCTGGCCAGCGACGGCAGGCTGGTCAATATCGCCTATCAGAAAGGCCCCAAGGCAGAGGTGAACTTTCTTCCCGTCATGCTGAAACGGCTCACCATTACCGGCTCGACCCTGCGTATCCGCCCCGTGGAGATCAAGGGCACCATCGCCAGGGCCTTGAAAGAACGGGTCTGGCCCCATATAGAGAGCGGGGACATGGCGCCGGTGATCCACGCCACCTTCCCTTTAAAACAGGCTGACGAGGCCCATCGTCTGATGGAAAGCGGGGCGCATATGGGTAAAATCATTCTCGAGGTCTAGAACAGGTCTAGCCAAAACCCCACCGGGAAAAATCCCCGAAAAAGGATGCACACACCCGCGGTTCGCGGTAAAACCCTTGTCCGCGCCCCATGACGGGCGCCCAAGCGTAGATTGAGGACACTTTATGCCTGCACTTTTGATGCCCAAAGCGACCGCCGTCTGGCTTGTGGACAACACCACTCTGACCTTCGACCAGATCGCCAAGCTCTGCCAACTGCACTCTCTGGAAATCCAGGCCATTGCCGATGGCGAGGTGTCGAGCGGGATCATAGGGCTCGACCCCGTCACCAATGGCCAGCTGACCCGCGAGGAAATCCTCCGCTGCGAAGACGATACCAATGCCGAACTGAAGCTGGTTATACCCGATATTCCCATTTCCGAGGCCAAGCCCAAGGGGGCGCGTTATACGCCCATCTCCAAGCGCAACGACAAGCCCGACGCCATTGCCTGGCTGGTCAAGAATCTGGAAGACCTCAGCGATGCCCAGATCGGCCGTCTGGTGGGCACCACAAAACCCACCATCAACGCCGTACGTGATCGCACCCATTGGAACTCGTCCAACCTCAGGCCCCGCCATCCCGTGGAGCTGGGGCTGTGCACCCGCACGGAAATCGACGCGGAAATCGCCAAGGCGCGGGATAGAAAAGCCAAACAAGCGAAGAAAAACGCCCCCACCCAGGCCCGCCCCGCCGCCGAAGCCCCCATAGCCCAGACGCCCGTGGCCGAGGCGCCAGTTTCGCAGCCCCCGGCCACGGAAAACACGACTGTGGAGGCTGCGGAAAGCGACTCACCGGCACCCGCTCATGAAGAACCGGCACCGGAGATAACTCCAGAGGTGGCCCCGAACGGGGAAGCCCCCGGCATCCCCGAGGAAACGCCGGAAGAGCCGCCACAGGAAGAGCCGCCACAGGACGAGCCCACAAGTCCGCCTGAAACACCTTAAGTCGGCTAAACCCCTTAACCGGTTGGGCATAAAAATACCGGCGCGCCATTCCGGCACACCGGTTTTTTGGTGAAAATCTAGTAATCTGCCGCCCTTTTTTCTCTGGGGTTTCCCTACCCGGAAGGCGGCCCACCGGAAAACTGTCGGTGAAACTGTTAGTGCGCGGCGCAGCGGGTGATTTCGTCCTTAACCCGGAGTTTCTTGCGCTTTAAATCATGTAAGTGGATATCGTCGGGATGCGGGCGGCCGTTTTCTTCTTCGATTGCAGCTTCCAGTTCCGAATGCTTCACCCGCAGCTGCTCAACGTGATCCTCGATCCCCATCGGCGTTCTCCCTAGGATGTTTCGACCAATACGCTACACTTATATGTTAAGCATCACCGCGGAATATTTCCAGCGGCATATGAAAAAAAATAGCATTTGCGGCAAAATGCCCCTTTATCCCCCGGCCTCACAGGGAAAGAAAAAGGCGTAAAAACCTAATATCACTGCGTTTTCGGTATAAACGCTGCTATAATAGGCCGATTGGGATGTGCTACGGCAAACCATGGACGACCAAGAGAAGCTGAATCAGCGGCTGGCGGAACTCAAGAGCGAACACAAGGATCTCGACGAGGTCATTGCCAGACTCGACGAAAGCCGGCCCTATGACCTGTTACAGGTCCAGCGGCTGAAAAAACGCAAGCTGGCGCTGAAGGATCAGATTGTCCAGATTGAGAACAAGATACTGCCCGATATTATCGCCTAACCCCCCTGTTTTCCCGCTATTTTCCAGGATTTTCCTCCGGATTCCCCACCCCCGCCTTGCCTTGGAGGGCCCCCTCCCTATAATGGCCGCCCTCATGGCCCCAATAACCCGCTAAGGACACCTCATGGCTGAACAATCCCCCCCGGATACTCCCACCGTCGCCGTCATCATGGGCAGCCAGTCGGACTGGGAGGTTATGCGCAACAGCGTGGAAACCCTGGAAAAGCTCGGCATTCCCTGCGAAGCCAAGGTGATCTCCGCCCATCGCACGCCGGCGCGCCTCGAATCCTACGTGTCGGGAGCCAGGGAACGGGGCCTGAAGGTGTTTATCGCCGGCGCCGGCATGGCCGCGGCCCTGCCCGGCGCCATCGCCGCGCTGACGCCCTTGCCGGTCTTCGGCGTTCCCCTGCCCGGCAAGGCTTTCGGCGGCATGGACAGCCTGTTGGCCATGGTCCAGATGCCCGGCGGTATTCCCGTGGGCGCGCTCGCCGTGGGCAAGGCCGGAGCCATCAACGCCGCCCTGCTCGCCGCGTCGGTTCTGGGATTAAGCGATGACGCCATCGCCGCCGCGCTCGACGATTTCCGCGCCAATCAGACGGCAAACGTTCCCGAAAACCCCGAAGGCTGATCTCTATTTAGGGCCGACGTACCCTGGCCCAATTTAAGGGGAAGGATCGCCGGGATTCTCTGTTTTGTCCTGGTTTTTCTCTCTGAAGCGGCGCAACAACGCCAGGGGATCGGGAAGACCGGCCACCAGCTTGTCGAACCGCCCGCGCGCCTTCTGGATTTCCATCACATCACCGATGCGGCGGTCGAGAAACGCCCAGGTTTCCGAGAAATCCTCCGTTTCGTCATCGAGCCAGGCCAACAGCGTGGCGCCGTAGACGCCGGCCAGAAGGCCTCTCTTGGTGTAGAAATTGAAATCGGTGGCGGTATCGCCGGTGGCGCGCCATATCTCGTCCACGGTGCGGGCCACACAGGACACTCCCAAGGCGGTATGGGCGGGCAGCGCCAGGAAGGCCAGCGCCCGGCGCACTGCCTCGCGGTGACCGGCGAGAAGGTCGAGGCGCACGCGCACGGCCTCGGCGATACGGTCGCGTATGCGCATATCCTCCAGGGACGTGTTTTCGAGCACCGCCACCATCTTGCAATCGGCATAACGGCTGAAGAATTCCACCAGATCGGCGGGACCGCCGGGAAAGGCGCGCCAGCTTAAATCAGGGTCGAGCCCGGCATCGGCCACACCGGCATCAATCACCGCCTGGGTCCAGCCGTCGAAGGGCACATGGGGCAGGGCGGCGAGAAGAATCTGTGTCTTTTCCCGCTCAAAATCCTGGCTAAAAGAATCCGATTCACCCATATCCGCTTTCCTTCCGCTTTCCCCAGCCTAGGGGATACTCCCCGCCGTGTCACGGCGCGCGGCCACCTCGTCGGCGAGGCCGTGATGCAGCTCATCGGTAAAGCTGAGCAAAGAGAGATCGGTCATGCGCATGGGGAAAAGCACCCCGTCGAGATGGTCGCATTCGTGCTGAATCACCCGGGCGTGGAAACCGCTGGCCTCGCGGGTGATTTCCTCGCCGTCGGGCGTGACGCCGCCGTAGCGCACACGGGTATGGCGCGGCACCACCCCGCGCAGTCCCGGCACCGAGAGACAGCCTTCCCAGCCGAGTTCCGTCTCCTCGCCCAGGGGCGCCACCACGGGATTGACCAGAACCGTCCAGTCCATGGGCTCCGCCCCCGGCTCCTCGGCGATACGCTCGGCGGGAACGCGGAACAGCACCACCCGCAGGGGCACATGGACCTGGGGCGCGGCCAGCCCGGCGCCGCCGATATCTTCCAGGGTTTCCATCATATCGGCCACCAGGGCGTGGATTTCCGGACTGCCGGGGTCATCCACGGCTCCGGCCCGGCCCCGCAGCGCGGGATGGCCCATACGCGCGATCTTGAGAAGTGTCATGGGAGTAATATGGGGCGCGGTTTGCCTGCGGTAAAGCGCCACCAGAGATATGTGTTTCGGGCGTGTTTTCCCTGCCCCAAAAAGGCTTGTGGGGCTTCCCAAGCCGGGCGCGCTGTGTTATGAAGCGCGGCCCACTGGGTAAACGCCCCCTAAAGGGGTGTTATATTTGAGAAAAAGGAGACCAGACCATCGTTTCAGTCACCGTCCGCGACGGCAATATCGACCAGGCTCTACGCGCGCTCAAGAAGAAGATGCAGCGCGAGGGCGTTTTCCGTGAGATGAAACTGCGCCGCGCCTACGAGAAGCCTTCGGAGAAGAAGGCCCGCGTCGGCGCCGAATCCCTGCGCCGCCACCGCAAGCTCATGCGCAAGCGCATGGACCGCGAGGGCTACTAGCCCCCTTTCGCGTCTTTAACGGCCGCACACCGAGCCGCCTCCGGGTTTCCCCGCGGGCGGCTTTGCTGTGTGTTCAGGGAGTGTCTTCCTTGGGAATTCCTACAACGTCTGAGAAGAAAAGTGGTGTACTAATCAGTGGCTTCAAAGGCGCGATGAAGCCCCATAAGGATGATATCTAGTTCATCATTTCCAATGGCCTGCGGCGGCGGCCAGTCAATATCGCTGTCGCTAGGCGGCCAGATTCTACGCGGTCTGCTAGCCTCCTCGTTTTTAAGGCGAAATTGAGCATCGGGGATAGCGCAACTAGCAACTTGGAGAAAAAGCCTTCCAACAATGATCACCGTCGCCTGCGTATTAAGGGAGGTCGATCCTTTTTTATAGATTTTTGTTTCATATGAGAAATACCCCGAATGATGGTAGAGGGATGATGAATATTTATTACTAGTGTAAAAGCCTGCCCAGACATTAAACTCCTGCGGCGGGTCTCTATGCAGCCTCAAATAATCTCTTTGAGCAAACACAATAGCGGCGCTCTTCGGATCAATAAACTCTGCCGTCATTGCCGTTTTCGTGGCCCATGTGGCGAGCCTACGTTGCATCCAAGGGGTAAGCACCAAGGAGCTACCAGATATAAGTTCCTTCAATACTGGCTTTAATTCATCTTCGAGCGTACTTAGCCACCCCTCGTTGCATTTTTTACAGACACGGCGTACCTGTTTCGTCCCCGGATGGCCCTGTCGTACATATTTTGACCTGATATGAGGGGTTTGGTTTTTTTTGGCGGGGATGTCCCGAGCGATTGTAAAAAGGTGATGGTCATTTGCTCCCCTTGGAATAAGTTGCCTAACCCAATTGGGAATTATGTGCTCTTTGGAGAGGCCAAATTGGCCACAGAAGATACATTTACCGGGCGGCTTTGCCATAATATCCCTATAAACAAATCAGATGAACGCGACGATGAACGCGAAGCCACCCGACGTATTATTTGCCAATGCACGCAGGACGAATTGGTAGATCTACGAATTCATCATTTTTCTGCAATATTTTTCCAAGCCATCGGATAGTCCATCTGCCGCTTCCTGCGCGAGGCGTACTTCTGGAAGAAGCATCGGGCCTACCTGTACATATTGGAAACGCTTAACGAGATATTCCATATTCAGGATATGGATCGCCGCGCAATGTGTAGTTTTAAGCGGAACCTCTAGCCCAAGGCGCCGACGACGTGCTTCATCCAACAACGCTTTTAAATCATGGCCATATTTGCTACTCCGCAGCTCTTTTAGTGACACCCCCCGCCCCAGAAGAAACGCTTTCAAGGATAGCTCGATAGACTGCCCGATCAGGAAATAATAAGGCATAAATACGCGATCATTGTGATGCGACAATACAGCAAGCGCAGCTTTGCGGAAGTCATCCCCATATCGCCAAAGCCCATAAGGCGTCGTCCGGTCACGGTCCATATTTGCCACCCAATAATACTTGTACAGACTCAGGCCTGCGGACGCAGGCTTTTTCCTCTGTGTAAGACAGGTCAGAGGTCAATGATAGATATTTGAGTACCAAGGCTTTCTTTGTTTATAAGCCCCAGCGCGTACATGCCAAAAAAACAAAAAGGGCGGGGAGTTTCGGCCCCGCCCTTCGTGATTCTCGGAATGTGTGCCGGTCTTATCCCAGCGCGACGACGATCTGCTCGGTCATTTTCTTGGCGTCGGAAAACAGCATCATGGTCTTGTCCCTGAAGAACAGTTCGTTATGCACCCCGGCATAGCCGGTGGCCATGGAACGCTTGATAAACAGCGTCGTCCCCGCCTTTTCCACGTCGAGGATGGGCATGCCGTAGATGGCGCTGGTGGGGTCGGTCTTGGCCGCCGGATTGGTGACGTCGTTGGCGCCGATGACGAAGGCCACGTCGGCGGTGGCGAATTCGTGGTTGATTTCCTCGAGCTCGAACACTTCGTCATAGGGCACGTTGGCTTCGGCCAACAGCACGTTCATATGGCCTGGCATGCGCCCGGCCACGGGATGCACGGCGTAGGCCACTTCCACGCCCTCTTCCTTGAGCTTGTCGGCCATCTCGCGCAAGGCGTGCTGGGCTTGGGCCACGGCCATGCCGTATCCCGGCACCACGATGACCTTGTTGGCGTTCTTCATGAGGAAGGCGGCATCGTCGGCGCTGCCTGACTTCACCGGGCGGTCGTCGCCGCCACCACCGGCCGCGGGACCGGCAACTTCGCCGCCGAAACCGCCCAACAGCACATTGAAGATGGAGCGGTTCATACCCACGCACATGATGTAGCTGAGGATGGCGCCCGAGGAGCCCACCAGCGCCCCGGTGACGATCAGGGCGACGTTGGAAAGCGTAAAGCCGATGCCACACGCCGCCCAGCCCGAATAGGAGTTGAGCATGGAGACCACCACCGGCATGTCGGCGCCGCCGATGGGCATGATGATGAGGAAGCCGATGAGGAAGCTGAGCCCCGCCAGCAGCCAGAACATGTCCGTGGTCTGGTCGAAGATAAGCGCCACCACGGCGGTGACGATGGCCAGGCCGAGGAGGGCGTTGAGCTTGTGCTGGCCGGGAAAGACCAGGGGATTGCCACTGACCAGACCCTGCAGCTTGGCGAAGGCCACCACGGAACCGGAGAAGGTGATGGCGCCGATAACCACGCCCAGGCTCATCTCGATGAGGCTGGCGGTGGCGATATTGCCTACCGTGCCGATACCGTAGGCATCGGGACTGTAGAAGGCGGCGGCGGCCACGAACACGGCGGCCATACCCACCAAACTGTGGAAGGCAGCCACCAGCTGAGGCAGGGCCGTCATCTGGATCTTGCGCGCCACCACGGTGCCGATGCTGCCGCCGACGAGAACGCCGATGATGATACCCTCGTAGCCCACCACGTCCGGATTCAAGAGTGTGGTGATGACGGCGATGGCCATGCCGATAATGCCGTACATGTTGCCCTGACGCGCCGATTCGGGCGAAGACAGCCCGCGCAGCGCCATGATGAAACACACCCCGGCAATGAGATAGGCGTATCCTGTCAGTGTTGCACTCATATCATCGTCCCCCTATTTCTTCTTTTTCTTGAACATGCCCAGCATGCGCTGGGTGACGATGAAACCGCCGAAGATATTCACCGAGGCCAGGGTCACGGCGAGAATTCCCATAAGCTTGGGGAAATCTTCCGCGCCTGCCTGCGAGGCGGCAATCAGGCCGCCGACGATGATGACGCTGGAAATGGCGTTGGTTACCGCCATCAGCGGCGAATGCAGGGCGGGCGTAACGCTCCACACCACATAGAAGCCGATGAAACAGGCGAGAATGAAGGCGGTAAAAAGCGAGAGGAAGGTATCCCCCCCCGCAGCTTCGGCCATCGGCATGGACGCCTGAACGGCCGCCTCCTGAGCCGCCTGGTTGGCCAGCGCGCCCACCTGATCGGCGAGCTCGCGCATCTTGTCGGCCAGTGCCGCGGCGCTGTCGGAAAGCGTTGCGTGTTCCATCTCACTTACCTCCTGTGAGCATGGGATGGACCACCTGGCCGTCGCGGCACAGCAGCGTGCCGGTAACGGTTTCGTCCTCCCAGTCGAAATTGAGTGTCTTTTTCTCCTCGTCCACATGGGGCGACAGGAAATTGAACAGGTTCTTGGCGAACAGGGTGCTGGTGTCCTTGGCGAGACGGCCCGGCACGTTGTCGTGACCGACCAGGGTCACGCCGTGCTTGACCACCACCTTGCCGAGCTGCGAGAGCGGACAGTTACCGCCCGCCTCCACCGCCAGATCGACGATCACCGAACCGTGTTTCATGGTCTTGACCATGTCCTCGGTAACCAGCACCGGGGCGGGCCTGCCGGGGATCAGCGCGGTGGTAATGACGATGTCCTGGTTCTTGATGTGCTCGGACACCACCTCTTTTTGTTTCTTGAAATATTCCTTCGGCATTTCCTTGGCGTAGCCGCCCTCGGTCTGGGCGTCCTTTTCCATTTCCGCGTCGACCTCGAGGAACTTGCCGCCGAGGCTTTCCACCTGTTCCTTGGTGGCCGGTCGCACGTCGGTGGCGGTGACGATGGCGCCCAGGCGCTTGGCGGTGGCGATGGCCTGAAGCCCCGCCACACCCACGCCCATGATAAACACCCGGGCCGGGGGAACGGTGCCGGCGGCGGTCATCATCATGGGAAAGGCGCTGCCGTATTCGGCGGCGCCGTCGAGAACCGCCTTGTAACCGGCGAGATTGGACTGGCTGGAAAGGATGTCCATGGACTGGGCGCGGGTGATGCGCGGCATCAGTTCCATGGCAAACGCCGTGATCCCGGCCTTGGCCATGGCCTGGATGTCCTTCTTCTGGGACAGCGCGGCCATGCTGGCCACCACCACGGCGCCCTTCTTCATCAGGGAAAGTTCGTTCTTTCCCTTGGCGCCTTCGGTGACGGGGCGCTGTATCTTGAGCACCATGTCGGCGTTCTTGTATGTGGCGGCGGCGTCCTTGGCGATGGTGGCGCCGGCCTCCTTGAATTCGGCATCGGTGATGTTGGCGGCCTCACCGGCCCCCTTCTCCACGGCCACGTCGAATCCGAATCCGCTGAGTTTCTTCACCACTTCCGGTGAAGCCGCCACCCGTGTTTCTCCGGGCCTAATCTCCTTGGGTATGGCGATTTTCATTGTCCCCCCCAAACCCCTGGTTTCCAGTGAAAAATAACGTGCCCGGCGCATGGCCGGGCGGAATCGCGGCACACAATGCCGTGCCGGAACCGATTTGCCAAGAGGGTATTTTCCATTTCCGGCAAATAATCTCTTCATGGGGCACTCCCTTCATGAAAAGAGATCATCGCGGGCGGAAGGCACAAAGGTCGAGGGCTGTGCCGAGACAGGATGGCGGCAGGCGCGAGGGGGGTGATTCATAGCCAAGTCATTGATTTAAATACATATTGCCTCCAGCAGGCGGCAAAATGTTAACATTTGTCATCATTTGTTAACATGCGCCCGCGCACGTCAGGGTTTGCGCGGGGCGTGGGGGTGTGCAGGTGCGAGCACGCGGCACTGGATTATTTACACTGTCAAAGAGCTAAGAAAATATTCCTATCATGGGATGGGGCGGGAGTCAAGGGCGCGCGCCGGGGAGACCGTCCCTTGCCGTAAAAGGCGACTCGGCCTAGGATGAGTGCGCCTAAACGTTGATTTATATTCCGGGAGGCACCCATGCCCAAAACCGATGTAAAAAAACCCGAGAGCGAAGACTTGTCCGAACTCGGCGACGAGGCCCTGGACCGCACCACCGGGACCACGCAGGCGTGCTTCGCATGCGGCGGCGGCCCATGCTATTCCCCGGCTGAATAGCCCAGATTAAAAGGAGGCACCCATGCCCAAAACCGATGTAAAAAAACCCGAGAGCGAGGACATCGCCGAACTCACTGACGAGGCCCTGGACCGCACCACCGGGACCACACAGCTGTGCCCCTTCTCCGGCGGGTGCGTCGCCTGCAGTTCTCCGGCTTAAATAGCCGACAGGAATGACCTGACGCTGCGTCAGGAACTATCGAAAAACCCCGCAGGGATCACCCTCGCGGGGGTTTTTGGTGGTCGTCATGGAGCGGGTGGCGCGTGAATAAGGCTCCCCCGCCGCACGGTTTTAGTGTAGGATGGGCGCGGTTAAATATTGATTCCATAGTTGAGGGAGAAACCCATGCCCAAGACAGACGTTAAGAAAATCGAGAGCGAAGACCTTAAAGAACTCAGCGACGAGACCCTGGACCGGGTCACTGGGGGTGTACAGGCGTGCCCCGCGACCGTCGTATGCTACATGTGCAGTTCCCCGGCTGAATAGCCGGCAGAAGTCGCCTGACCCAGCGTCAGGAATTAACGAAAAACCCCGTGAGCACCGACCTCGCGGGGTTTTTTGCTGTTCGTCATGAGCCGTGCGGCTAGTCCATCCCTTCCAGTTCGCTGATGAAGCCCGAGAGCACGCCCAGGCCCTTGTCCCAGAAAGCGGGATCGGCGGCGGCGTTCGACCCGAATGTTTGGGCCCGGCTCAGGAGGCGCCGTCGAGAATCTCGCGCACCTTAAAAGCCAGTTCACGTTTGCGGAACGGCTTTTCAATGATCGGCAGCGGCGTCTCGCCGCTGATGGATTGCTCCACTTCCTCGGGGTTATAGCCAGTGGCCAGAAGCACCTTGATCCGGGGGCGCAGGGCCACGGCTTTTTTGGCCAGTTCCGTCCCCTTCATGCCTCCCGGCATCACCACATCGCTGAGCAACAGGTCTATATGCTGTTTCTTTTTAAGTATGGCCAGGCCCGAGGGCCCGTCCCTGGCCTCCAGAACCTCATAGCCCAGGCTTTTCAGCATGGTGGCGCCGATCACCAGCACCACGGGGTCATCCTCCACACAAAGGATGGTTTCCGTGCCGGCAGGAATTTCCTGCGTCGCTTCGGCCGATTTTTTCTTAGGCTTAATCTTACCCTTGGCTCGTGGCAGGTAAAACCGCACCGTGGTGCCTTTGCCGGGCTTGCTCTTGATCTCGGCGGTGCCTCCGGCCTGTTTGGCAAAGCCTAAGACCATGCTGAGGCCAAGCCCGGTGCCTTTTCCCACCTCCTTGGTGGTGAAGAAGGGATCGAACACATGTTCGATCACCTCGGGAGAGATGCCACAGCCGGTATCGGTCACCGATATGGTCACATAGTCACCGGGTATCAGGTCGGGCAGCGTTGCCGCCGCCTTTTTGGTCAGTTTTTTATTGGCGGTTTCGATGGTGACGGTGCCGCCCTTGGGCATGGCATCGCGGGCATTAAGGGCGAGGTTGAGCAGCACCCCCTCCAACTCGCCGGCGTCAATCATCACCGGCCACAACCCGTCGGGGATTTTGGTCCTGATCTCTATGCTCTCCACCAGGGCCTGGCTAAACATCCGGCAGGAACGCAAGACGGCCTCGTTGAGGTCTATCAGTTCGGGGTAGAGCGACCCCGTGCGTGAATAAGCCAGAAGCTGTTGGGTCAGGCTCTTTCCCCGTAACGTGCTTTCCATGGCCAGCGCCAGCCTCTTGCGGACGCTCTCATTGCCCGCCATGTCCTCATCCATCAGCTCGAGGTTACCAAGAATAGCCATCAGCAGATTATTGAACTCATGGGCGACGCCGCCGGTGAGGTTGCCCAGCGCCTCCATTTTCTGGGTCCGGTGGAGATGCGCCTCGGTCTTTTTGCGCTCGCTGATATCGTGCAGTATGACGGTCATGATGACCTCGCCGCCGGTTTCCAGCTTGGCTATGGAGGCCTCGGCGGGAAACTCCTCGCCGTCCTTGCGCAGACCCACGATCTCCCCGCGGCGGCTCATGAGGAGGTTGGATTCAGGAGAAAAAATGAATGCTTCGATATGTTTGTGGTGGGCCTCCCGGAACCGTTCGGGAAGGAGAAGGTCGAGGGGTTTGCCCAGCATCTCCCGGGCATCATAGCCGAAGACTTTTTCCGCCCCCCGGTTAAAGAGGCGGATGGAACCATTTTCGTCTATGGAGAGGATGGCCTCGCGGCCGAGTTTAAGAATGCTGGCGATTCGCTGTTCGCTTTCACGCAGGGCTTCTTCCGTACGTTTGCGCTCGGTGATGTCTTGGAAAACGCCAAAGACCTTGTCGACCGTACCGTCGGGGTTTGTCGAAACGACCCCCGTCGAGCGGACATTCCGAATCTCCCCGTCAGGCCTGACGAGCCGAAGCTCGAACTGATAATCCTCCTTCTACTCCATGGCTCGCCGGACGTGCTTGACTACTGCTTCGCGGTCATCCGGATGGTAGGCACCAATCGCCGCTTCGACGTCGATCTCGCATCCGGGCTCCAGGCCATGGATACGATAGATCTCATCCGACCAGTAGAGTTGGCCGGTTTTGGCATAAACTATCCAATGTCCAATTTTACCCAACTGTTCCGCCTGAAGGAGAAACTGCGTTTTCTCCTCAAGCTCGCGCTCTTTCTGTTTGCGCTCGGTTATATCCGTGGAAATTCCACATACGGCGTAGATATCTCCCTTTGAGTTTATTAAAGGGAACTTCACAGTGATGTACGTGTGTATTCCATCGGCCTGGGGGACAGTCTCCTCAATATGTACAGGGGCCTTTTTGTTCATGACCTCCAGATCGTTTTTCCGGAAGACATCCGCAAAACGTTTTTCAAAGATGTCGTAATCCGTCTTTCCCCTGATGGACTCATCGGTTTGATCGAAAAGCACCTCATACTGGCGATTGACGAAGAGATAACACCCCTCCGTATCCTTGATGTAAACGACGGCGGGGGAGTGATCTAAAATATCCTTGAGCTGGTTTTCGCTTCGTTGCAGGGCCTCTTCGGCACGTTTACGCTCCACAGCGATGGCGGCGTGAGCAGCCGAAACCCTGTTGTTTGCCATGACATTCTCCGAGGGCAAACCCGGAGGTTTTGAATATGTGGCGAAGGTGCCCAGAACCTCGCCCTCGGTTGACATGAGCGGTATTGACCAACAGGCTCTGAAACCGGCCTCGGCGGCGAAGCCCTTATAATTTTCCCAATAGGGGTGAGTCTGCACGTCTTCTGCAATGACCGGCTGGCCGGTCATTGCCACATGGCCGCAGGAGCCCTCCCCAAGGCCGATGGGCATGCCCTCGATGGCTTCCTGATAGTCCTTCGAAATGGTCCCCGCCGCGCCGTGGATTAGATGTTTTCCATCTTCGGTGACAAGCAGAATGGAATAGGCGTTTTCGGGGTTCAGGCGTTCGGCCGTGTTGACGATTCGTTGAAGAACCTCCTTGAGAGGCTTGCCGGAGACTAAATCCTCAAGCACCCGATTGCGGCCGACAATCTCTTCCTCTGCACGCTTGCGCCTGGTGATGTCGGTTACGATGCCGTTCCAGAGGACGGAGCCGTCCTCAAGTCGCCTGGGTTTTGAATTGCCCTGAATCCAGACAATCCTGCCTGAGGGCAAGAGGAAGCGCCCCTCCCAGAGCCAGGAAGAGAGGTTCTTCCATGATGTTTCCACGGAAAGGTCAAAGTCCTCCCGGTCATCGGGATGTATCAAGTCGATCCATAGCGTGGGGTCGGACATAACATCCCGCGCTTCAAGACCAAAATAGTTCTGGATGGTGGGGCCGACATAGGGAAAAGAAGGTTTTTCTGAGGGGTCCATCATGAACTGATAGACAATGCCCGGCACGTTATGGGCCATTTCCTGAAACCGCTTCTCGCTTTCACGCAGGGCCTCTTCGGCCTGTTTGCGCTCGGTGATGTCCTCGATGATGGCCACAAAGATGGGCGGGCTTTCCTCGGAGGAAAGCTGCAGCTTGACGCTGACGTCATAGGTGGAGCCGTCCTTGCGCCGGTGAACGGTCTCGAATCTGAGGAGCCGCTCTTTCCCGCTGCGCAGGGGGACGAGCAGTTCGGCAAAGGCCTCGGCCGTGAATTGGGGCTTGATATCAACCGGCGTCAAAAGCGCGAATTCTTCCGGGGAATAGCCAAGATTTTCCCGCGCCCCCCGGTTGACCTGGGTGAAGCACAGAGTCTCGGCGTCGAAGAAGAAAATTTCATTGAAGGAATTTTCGAGAATGCGCCCCATGCGGGTGCTGAAGTCTTCGGCACGTTTGCGCTCGGTAATGTCGCGCCCCACCGCCACCACCTCGGTCGCGCGACCGTCACGGTCAAAGCTCGCCGTGTTGGTCCATTGCTGCCATCGCCGTTCACCGGACGGCGTCAGCACTTCGTGTTCGTGGGTCGCGCTGGGTGAGTCCGGGCTCAGAGACGCCAAATGTTCCAGGGCCTGAGCGTGGAATTTCTCGGGCAGGAGATGTAAAAAATTCGAACCGACAAGTTCCTCCGCCGACTCTCCGAAATACTGGCAATAGGCTTCATTCACAAAACTCAGGTTTCCTTCGATGTCGTTTCGGCAGATCAGGTCTGACTGCCCCTGAACGAGGATTCGGAACCGTTCTTCGCTTTCCTGCAGTGTCTTCGTGCGTTCCTCAACCCGTTTTTCCAGATCATCGTGGGCCTGGCGTAATTCTTCCTGAGCGTCCTTTTGTTTTGTGATGTCGATCCAGAAACCAACAATCTTTTCCGGTTCGCCTTTGGCGTCCCGCAAAAGGTTCAGTTCGTCGCGCATCCACAGGTACTGTCCATCCCTGTGACGGAAGCGGTACTCGTGGATGTGATGATCGCCATCCAACAGGGCCTCCAGGCCCGTTGAGACGCGCTGTTGGTCGTCGGGATGGATGTGGCCGGTCCAGAAGCCGGAATCCGCCGTAAAATCCTCCGCCGGATAGCCAGTCTGCGCCTCCACATTCGCGGAGATAAACGTCGCCGCATAGGGCGCCACCACCTGGCAGGTATAGGTTACCGCAGGGCCGCGCTCTAACAGCTCCTCGAGAGCCGTTTCATCCCGTAAAATCATTCCCTACCCGGTCCTGAAATAAATTTCTGGAGTTGTTTTAAGACCTAATATCCTCAGGATAGGTAGGTGAATATTGAGAATAGGTAAATGAATCTTGAGTTTTTCTGGTGTAATTTTCCAAAAAGCCTGGGTTTTCTATACCTTAACTTGCAAATCTTATCTTGGTATCTACCCTTACTAAGGGTCGGCCCTTGTCCCTCACCCCATGGCTTCCAGCTCGTCGATGAAGCCCGAGAGCACGCCCAGGCCCTTGTCCCAGAAGGCGGGATCGGCGGCGTTAAGGCCGAAGGGGGCCAAAAGCTCCTTATGACGAAGCGTGCCGCCGGCGCGCAGCATCTGGAGATATTTCTCGGCGAATCCGGCATCGCTGTCCTGGTAGGCGGCATAGAGGGAGTTCACCAGACAATCGCCGAAAGCATAGGCATAGACGTAGAAAGGCGTATGGATGAAATGGGGGATATAGGCCCAGAAATGGCGGAAATTACCGCCCAGGCGAAAGGCGGGGCCCAGCGCCTGGGTCTGGACGTCGGTCCAGATTTCGCCCAGCCGCTCGGCGGTGAGTTCGCCGCCACGGCGCTCGTTATGAACTATTTCCTCGAAGCGGTACATGGCAATCTGGCGCACCACCGTATTGAGCATGTCCTCCACCTTGGCCGCCAGCATGCCCTTGCGCCGGGCGGGGTCCGGCTGTTTTTCCAGCACCGCGCGGAATACCAGCATTTCGCCGAAGACGCTGGCGGTCTCAGCCAGGGTCAAAGGCGTTTCCGACATCAGCGTGCCTTGCGGCGCGGCCAGAATCTGATGCACGCCGTGGCCCAGTTCATGGGCCAGCACCATCACATCGCGGATGCGGCCCTGGTAGTTGAGCAGGATATAGGGATGGGCCGAGGGCACCGTGGGATGGGAGAAAGCGCCCGAGGCCTTGCCCGCGCGCGGCGGCGCGTCAATCCAGGGTTTATCGAAGAACCGGGCACCGAGATCGGCCATTTCGCCTGAAAACGCGCCATAGGCGTCCAGCACTGTGATCTTGGCCTCGTCCCAGGGAATGAGGCGGTCGTCTTCTTCCGGCAGGGGCGCATTGCGGTCCCAGTAATCGAGCTTGTCGACGCCGAACCAGCGCGCCTTCATGGTGTAATAGCGGTGGGAGATGGAGGGATAGGCGCGGGCCACGGAATCGGCCAGGGCGTCCACCACCTCGTCCTCCACATGGTTGGCGCGGTTGCGCTGGGAGACGGGTTTTTCGTACTGCCGCCACTTGTCCTCCACCTCCTTGTCCTTGGCCAGGGTATTGGTGATCAGCGCGAAGAGACGGATATTGCGGTCCAGTACGTCGCCTAGACTCTCGGCGGCCTGTTTGCGGGTGGGCCCGTCGGGATCACTCATGAGGTTGAGAATCTCGGCCTCGGTGAGGTCTTTGGTGTCGCCGGACCCATCTTTGAAGGGAAAGCGCAGGCCGGTCATGGTTTCCTCGAAGAGGCGGGTCCAGGCGGCCGATCCCGCCACATGTTTCTCGTGGAGCAGGGCTTCGAGATCGTCGGAAAGCTGGTGTGGGCGCAGCACGCGGATGTCGCGCAGCCAGGGGGCGTAATGGGCGGTGGCGGGGTCTTTCAGTTTTTCGGCAAGCGTTTCGTCATCGAGGCGATTGAGTTCCAGGGCGAAGAAGAGGAGATGGATGGAGATATCGGTGATGCGTTCCTGGGCGGTCTGGTAGAAGCGGGCGACTTCGGGATCGCTCTGATCGCCGGCAAAAACCAACTGGGCATAGCTCATGATGCGGCCAAGGGTCTCGCCCAAAGCTTCGTACTGGGCAATGGCTTCGCCCAAGCCCGCACCGTCGAGACTTTCGAGCTTTCCCCGATAGGTTTCGGCGAATGACAGGGCCTCCGCCTCGGCGGCCTTGAAATCGGCCTCCAGCTCAGGCGACTCAGGGCCGGGATAGAGATCGCCCAGGTTCCATTCGGGCAAGTCTTTCAGTTGCGCGCTCATAAATTCATTCATCCCTTGCAATACGGCCCGTTATGGGTCTCGATTGGCGGTCTCTTGATAGAACTTCCATGAAGGTAACATGGCCGCACCCGACCCCATGATGCGATACGAAACCTGGCCCAATCTGG
>JADHSZ010000079.1 GCA_016776635.1 Alphaproteobacteria bacterium | reverse complement strand
CCACCGTTACAATCAATCGTATGAAAATATAACCTGGGACGATTTTCGCCCCAGCGTACCCTATAAGACGGTTCCATCCCCCGCCATCCCATTCAAGCCCCTTTAGCGACGCGGCGCCAAAATCTCGATGCTGTGTTTGAGGCAGGGAATATAGTATGGATTATAGCCTGTAAGACTTTTGAAGAAACCAATTGCCGGGTCTCAAGGCATGACTGCTTTCCCCAAGCCGGGCCGGATTGCCTCGGTTTTTTCCCTCATACTTCTTGCTCTGGGTGGTTGCGCTGTTCTCGCCGCCGTCGCCGCCCCGTATATTGGGCTTGGCCTGAAAGAGGAATTCTTTTTCTATCGCCTGGCCGGCTGGTCGCGCACGGACCTGTTCCGGTTGGGCATTTTCTCGGGCCTCGCCGGGCTGGCGCTGGCCCTGCCGAATCTACTGGCCCTGTCAAATCTCAAGCGATTTCACGTTCGGTTGATAAACACCTGGCCCTGGGCGGCTGAAAAAATCGAACGGCTCCGGAACTACTTCGCCCTGCCCCCGGCCCCGGCGCCGGACCCTTTCAACCGCCGCGACCAGAAGACCCTCCTGGCCGCGGCGATTTTCTTCCAGGCTCTCTATCTTCTTTTCATACCGCTTGGTTATGAATGCGACGCGGCGATGTACTTCGCTTATGCCAAAGGGCTACTCAACATCGATGGAGGATATTTCCCGCATTACCGGCCGCCTGGGTTTCCTATATTCCTCATTACAACGGGGCAGTTCCTTTTTGATTCCTTCATCATAACCGTCATGGTTCAGGCCGTGATGGGGGTTCTTGCGTCCCTTCTGGTCTATCGCAGCCTGGCGCCCATGCATCGCGTCACGGCGCTCGCCTGTTCCGGGGCCTTTATCATCTCGGGCATCCCGTTCGCCGCGGCCAAGCTGATGCTGGCGACACAACTCTACATGTTCCTGGTGGTTGCAACTATTTACGCTTTCAGCCGCTATTACTTTACGAACAACCCGCGGTTCATTTACCTGACTGTTTTTACGGGACTCGCCGCCATGTTCACGCGATGGGAGGCCGTATTCCTGCTGGCCTTTGCCATTGTCGCCATGTTCGTTATCGGCCGCAAAACCAGCCGGCATCTGCGGCACGTCCTTGCGGGTTTTGTTGTTGTCATGCTGACGGTATCCAGCTGGTCATTCCTACGAAGTGTGGCCCTTGGTGAACCGGCGCTGTTTGGCAGTCTCCATAACGGATCAAGCCGCCAATTATTCTGGCGCCTGTATCTCCATATACCGTCCCCTGTCATGAGATTGGAAATTCTGACAGGCCAACGCAAACCAGGAGAGCTGGATGGGTTAATTATGGATAAGGATATCACCCCTCATGCCAGCGGCCCATTTGGCACACGCCTGATTGCACCCGGAAACGGGCCCGCCACTTCCAGGTTTTTCTCGCTGATAGCGAAAGCGGCCGCCGAGGCTCCCGAGACATATCGCATCCTTAAGACCCCGCTGGACAAAGCTCACCGTTACCCCGGTCAGGAATATCTGGATTACTACCATAAGGCCTTCGGCCAGTTCGAAGAGGATTCTGCCGCTCTGGCAAACAACATAATAATGAAGCCGAATATGTTTTACCCGAATTACATTTTCAGCCTTCTGAATGAAAAATTGGGAATCTATGAAACGGACAAACTACTTAATGGGGTCATCCGTGAAGCGGTGATGAAACATCCCGTGATCCTCCTTGTTATGGCATCCCAGGGAATGACCATGTTCGGGGTTGACGTGGAATCGAGAGGAATGCCTGTCTTCACATACTGGAGAACCTATCATTATCATAATGTTCCCTACAATAAGGGAGGGTGTTCGGAGAACTCTCTCCCACCTGCCATGATTGAAGAGAACCTTTCTGACGAGCGCCTGTCCCAATCGCTTCCCCACAATGCCTTCATGTACATTTCAAGTTTCCTGAGAAACATGGTGCGCAATGTCGCGGGCATTCTGGCGTTGCTCAGCTGGTGGATTATTCCCTTCGCGCGGGACAGAATTTTTCTAGGCTTTCTCGCGTGCAGCAGTTTGGCCGTGGTAGGCGTCATTGGCGTCATGGGAGGCGGAATCTACACACGGTACGAATATTCCTCCCTTCCTCTGATACTGATCACCACATCGGGCACGCTGTTCACTGTGTTCCAGTTCCTTCAAAGGAAATTTTCTTCCTCAGCCGGCTCGAAGTCTTAAGCGGGAAATCGGAAAAATGTCCGTCGGTGGGCCATTTCGAATTGGAATTGTAGAGGAACGGGTTTCGGGGCACCGCCTCTGCCTTCTGGCTTTCTATAGCCTGCGCTGCACCCTTTAGAGGACCCAAACTACCGAACACGAATGAAGACAGGACGGGGCCCCTGTCATTATGAAATCGGATCGGCCTTCGATTTCCCGAAGGAGCGGATGATAAAATCGCGCAGACGGTGTTCAAGTACCGTATCGGCCTGTTTGCCGCGGGTAACATTGACGAATGTCCGATAGATACGTTTTGGATAGCACAGATATCCCACTACGTAATTAAGCGTCATGAAAAGGCCGCGATAGAGGGCGAGCTCCAGGGAAAAACAATATTCATTATATATTTTGGGGAAGATGGACGTGAATTTCCCGTTCAGGGATGTGAGGCTCAGAAAATATTCATCCCCAGGCTCCACCTGTTTGTTTTCCATCAACTCACTAAAAATTTCAGACCCCGGATAGGCCGAAAAAAGAAACACCGCCACTTCGTCAACTCCTCTCAAAGAGAGGTAAAATCCGTACAACAGCGTCTTGAAAATGTTAAGTCGGCTCTCATGGGGAAACCCTATGATCAGATTGGCCCGCAGAATGATCTCTTCGCCCTTGGCGCTCATCATGGAGGCGTTGATCTGACGCAGGGATATGCGTTTCTTGATGTTCTCAAGCGTCTCGGAAGATCCGCTTTCAGGAGCATAGACCAGATAATGGCATCCCGCCGTCTTCATCAGACGCAGGGTTTCCCGATCCAGGGCCTCGCTGCGGGTGCCCGCCGGCAATGACCAGTTTATTTCGATACCCTTGCCGATAAGCTGCCTGCAAAAATCGACAATCCACTTTTTCTTTGTAATTGCCGTCAGATCGTAAAACTGGACGCTGGTGATATCGTACGTGGCGATATAGTGCTCGATTTCACGCACCACATCCTCGACCTCCCGCAGGATATACCGCGTGGTCCACATCTGGGGGCTTGAACAGAATGTGCACCGGTATGGACAGCCCCGCGAAACCAGCATGGGCATATCCCTCTCCGTCAATGCCCCGTGTGATTTTCCCAAGGCCCAGAACTTTTCCAGGTATCCCTCCGGCCATACCGGCCAGGGAAGCGTCTCCAGATCGCGAATACGCGGCACGCCTTCATTACCATGAAACTCGCCCCCTCCATCCAGGAAGCAAACACCCCATATTTCTGCTGGGTTACCTTCATTTCTGAGGCTTTCTATCAATTCGTAAAAGGTGTTTTCGCCTTCTCCCTTGACGATAAAATCCAGATCGGGACAGTCCCGCAAACAAAACTCGGGAAGAGCGCTAGCGTGCTCGCCACCGGCGACGATTACGGCATCTGGAAATTGTTTTTTGATTTCCGAGATTAGGTTTCTAACAACAGGCCATTCGCCGGAAAACATCCCGGAGATACCGATAATCTTCGTTTCATTGGGAATGCGTTCAATAATCTCCGTATTTGTTATTCCCTGGGCAGAGAATCCCGGAAATTCAGGAAGCGAATAAATCTTGTTCAGCCCCTCGCCGATGGCATCCACAAGTGTCGTCTTGTATCCTTTCTCGTTCAGGAACCCAGCTATATAGGCGAGGCCGATTGCAGGTGTGGCTTCGTTATTGAACGCACCGTTGGAAAACACGATGGGGCCGCGCACCAGAGCGACGGCGGGCATAAAAGTTTTCGTTTTCACAGGCATAAATTGAAATATAGTTCCCTGAAATACCCGTCACAAGCCTTAGCCATGACAGATGAAAACGGCTTCATTTGTCAACTCTCCTTAAAAGGATACGTGCCATCATGACGCCAAATCCGGATTTTTGGTCGGAACGCAAGGTCTTGCTGACGGGGCATACCGGCTTTAAAGGCGCCTGGATGGCCTGCTGGCTGGCCCGGTTGGGAGCGCGGACTACCGGATTGGCGCTAGCCCCGGATACTGACCCCAATCTTCATGACCTCTTGCATATAGACAAAGAGATGGCGACTCACGTGGCCGATCTCAACGACGCCGAAAAAATCCGGAGCATCGTCCATGCCGAACGTCCCGAGATCGTCATCCATATGGCGGCGCAGGCCCTCCTGCCGCGATCCTATCGCGAACCCGCCCTGACATGGCGCACCAACGTCATGGGAACCATTAACCTGCTCGATGCCCTGCGGGATTGCGAAGGGGTTGAGGCCGTTCTTGTGGTCACCAGCGACAAGGTTTACGAGAACCCGGAGAGAGGCCGGGCCTTTTCTGAAAGCGACAGGTTGGGGGGAGACGATCCCTATTCTTCGTCAAAAGCCGCCACCGAGTTTGCCACGGCGGCATGGCGCCGGAGTTTTTTCCCCGAGGGAGCAAAACTGGCGACAGCCAGGGCGGGCAATGTGATCGGTGGCGGTGACTGGGCTGGCAACCGCCTCGTTCCCGACCTGATGCGCGCCGTGACGGAAAACAGTATTCTGGAGCTCAGGGATCCTTCCTCCGTGCGCCCCTGGCAGCATGTGCTGGACGTGCTTTCAGGCTATTTCGGCTATCTGGAGGGACTCGCGGCGAATAAAGACCTCCCCCCCAGCCTTAATTTTGGGCCCTCAGGAAAGCATACAGTTACGGTCGAGGAGGTCGTGGAGAAACTCCTGTCCCTCATGGGCGCGTCCGTTCCCCGCCGGCACGCGCCTTCGCATGATATTCGGGAGAAAAGCGAGCTTGTCCTGGACAGCGCCCTGGCTAGCGAGACTCTGGGCTGGGAATCGCGCCTCGATATGGAAAAAACTCTGGAATGGACCGCCGAATGGTACAGGGCCTGGCTGGCGGGGGGAAATCCAAGAGATGTCACCGAAAGGCAAATAGACCACTATGAATCATTGTCCTCGTAGACGAAGGGGCTGTCGAAATCCTCCAGGCGGGGGAACCCCCTGTCACGGTCAGAAATAACCGGATCGCCGGCGGGCCAGGAAACGCCGGCCGAATCCCAGGCAATTCCGGCATCAGCCTCCGGCGAATGCTGGGTCGTGGTCATATACATCATGGTGGCCGGACCCTCTTCGACGGAAAACCCGTGAGCAAGACCACGGGGGATATAGAGCACATTTCCCTTTTCCCCCGACAGTGCGAACGTCACATGCCGGCCGTATGCGGGGGAACTCCGCCGCAGGTCAAGCACGGCGTCAAAAACACTTCCGGCAAGACACACCACAAGCTTTGCGTGATCGTGAGGCGGGCTCTGGAAATGTAATCCACGCAGAACACAGTCATGGGAAAAAGAGGAATAAGCCTCGGTAAATCCTGTTTCCAGGCCATGGCTGTTAAAAAAATCCGCGTGAAAGATTTTCGCCAGACGCCCCCGGTTGTCCTCAAACAATTGCGGACGAAGTTCGAAAAGGCCCGGAAGCTCCGTATCCACAACATCAAACATAGGGCGTTTCCATATAAACGGCGTCAGGGGACCAGATGGCGGACCATGCCGACAAAGGTTTCAATCATGTATGAAAGCTGTTCCCGCCCCAGACCCGGCCAGACCCCGATCCAGAAGCTGCGTTCCATGGCTTTGTCCGTTTCCGGCAGTTCCCCAACAATACGATAGTTCACATTTTCAAAAGCCGGTTGTCTGGTCAGGTTGCCGGCAAAGAGAAGGCGCGTGCCGATCTTTCTTTCCTCAAGATAAGAGATCACATCGGTACGAAGCAAAGGTGAACTGTCGCGAATGGTCAAGGGGAACCCGAACCAACTTGGTTGTGAATGTTCCGTAGCCTCGGCAAGACGAAAATGCTCTTCCAGGCCCTCCTTTTCGAAAGCCTTCTTGAGGGTATCGAAATTCGTGCGTCGCTGGTGGACAAAACGATCCAGTTTCGCAATCTGGCCGACGCCAATTGCGGCCTGCATATCCGTGGCTTTCAGATTATAGCCCAGATGCGTGTAGGTATATTTGTGATCATATCCGGACGGCAGGTCACCCAGTTGCCAGCCAAACCGTTTCTGGCATGTGTTTTCATCCCCCGGCGGACACCAACAATCACGGCCCCAGTCGCGATAGCTCTCGATCAGTCGGGCAAGCGGCTTCTGGTTCGTAAAGACAGCGCCGCCCTCTCCGGTGGTGATTTGATGGGCGGGGTAAAAGCTGAGCGTGGCCGCGTCGCCGAAGGCGCCCACATGGCGCCCCCGATAGGTGGCGCCAAGGGCATCGCAGCAATCCTCGACCAAAAACAGGTCATGGCGTTTGGCGATGTCATGCACCTGGTCCAGGTCAAAAGGGTTGCCCAGGGTATGGGCCAGCATGATGGCCCGCGTCTCTTTCGTCACTGCCGCCTCCAGCAGGTCGGGCCTCACATTGTATGTTGCCGGATCAATATCCACGAAGACGGGCACACAGCCATTCTGAATAATAGGAGCAACCGTGGTGGGAAAAGCCGCGGCGACGGTCAGAACCTCGGAACCGGGCTCAATCCGGCGGGACAACTTGGGAGACATCAAGGCGGAAAACGCGAGAAGATTCGCCGCCGATCCCGATACCGTCATCATGACGTGCTTGACGCCGACGGTCGCGGCGAGAAGGGATTCGAATTTCTCCGTGAAGCGGCCGGATGTAAGCCAAAGGTCGAGGGCGGAATCGACCAGATATTCCAAATCGCTTGCATCGAGAACCTTGCCCGATGCCGGAATGGAAGATTCGCCCGGCACGAAAACGGGTGTTCCCAGGGCCCCAAAGTAATCCTGGCTTAAAGACAGGATTTTTCTTCGGACACCATCCGGGCCGGTGCTTTCCGGCGAATCGCCCAATTCCGGTTTCTTGTTCACGTATCGGTGACTTCGGTTAATGAAACAAGGGGGGCTCCGTTCCGGGCGCTACCATGCCTTCCACGGCGCCTGGTCCGATTCCCAGAGCTTTTCCAGATACAGCTTGTCCCGCAGGATATCCATGGGATGCCAGAATCCATCATGGCGGTATGCCGAAAGGTTGCCCTCCGCGGTCAGACGTTCCAAGGGTGCGCGCTCCCAAATCGTCATATCGTTTTCGATATAGTCGATCACCTTGGGGGAGAGAACAAAAAAACCGCCGTTAATCCATCCGGATTCGCCAATGGGTTTTTCCTCAAAACGCGTCACCATACTGTCTTTGAGCTCCATAGAGCCAAAACGGGCCGACGGACGGACGGCTGTTACGGTAGCCAAAGACTTCTGCTCGTTGTGAAACGCAACCAAACGGGAAATATCCACATCGCCGAGGCCGTCTCCATAGGTCATACAAAACGGTTCGTCATCGAGATATTTTTTTACCTTCAGAAGACGCCCCCCGGTCATGGACTCGTCACCTGTTTCCACAAGGGTAATGCGCTACGGCTCGGCGAAATTTTCAT
>JADHSZ010000078.1 GCA_016776635.1 Alphaproteobacteria bacterium | reverse complement strand
GTTACATGGATAAACCCGCGATTTCCCCCGATCATGAAGAGCTTCATGGCTATTATCTCGACGATCTTTCCGTCGGCATGACCGCCATTTACGCCAAGACCATGACCGACGCCGATATCGTCCTGTTCGCGGGTATTTCCGGCGACACCAACCCCATCCACCTCAACGAGGAATTTTCCGGCGGCACGGTATTCGAAGGCCGCATCGCCCACGGCATGCTGACGGCGAGTCTGATCTCCACCGTCATCGGCACCAAACTGCCGGGGCCGGGCTGTATCTACCTGAAACAGGATCTGAATTTCAAGGCCCCGGTGAAGGCCGGCGATACCGTCACCGCCCGCGTCACCATCCGCGAGATCGTGGCCGAGAAGAAACGGGTCGTCATGGATACCATATGCAGCATCGGCGATGCGGTGGTTCTCGACGGCGAAGCCATCATCATGGTTCCCCGCAAGAAAAGCTGACGGCGGTACTTTTTTCTCCCTGCTTTCTTGATCTCTTTCTTGATCTCTGGGGCCTGTTCACGTCCCGTCCGGCGCTATACACTCCCGGCGAAATCCGCGTAAAATTCCCAATACACCCCCAGGGAAATCACAGGGTCATCCGCCCAGCGGTGGATCAGTGGCGGGGAGAAAAGGAAACCGCGCTCATGCGCATTTTTCGCCATTACACACAGCTGCCTCAGGAAGCGCGGGGATCGGTGGTTGCGCTGGGCAATTTCGACGGCGTCCATCGCGGCCACCAGGCGGTGATCGAAAGCGCCGGCGTCCTTGCCCGCGAGAACGGCCTGGCCCATGCCG
The DNA here is from genome assembly GCA_016776635.1 of Alphaproteobacteria bacterium. Lineage (GTDB taxonomy): Bacteria > Pseudomonadota > Alphaproteobacteria > UBA11136 > UBA11136 > UBA11136. Next base: position 6,879 of record JADHSZ010000078.1, on the reverse strand, counting down.
TGATGACTTTCGAGCCCCACCCGCGAAGCGTTTTCCAGCCCCAGATTCCGCCTTTCCGGCTGACCCCCCTGCGCATCAAGGCGCGCTGTATCGAGGCGCTGGGCGTGGACCATCTGTTCGTCCAGCATTTCGACCGTGAATTCGCACAAATGGAGGCCGAGGCCTTCGTCTCCGGCGTGCTGTGCGAGGGTGTGGCCGCCAGCCATGTGGTGGCGGGCTATGATTTCGTTTTCGGTCACGGCCGCAAGGGTGACTGTGACCTGTTGGAACGCATGGCCGCCGAGAGGGGTTTCGCCTTTACCCAGGTGCCCCAGGCAACAGACGACTCAGGCGCCGCTTATTCCTCGACCAAGATTCGTGACCTCATCGTTGCGGGCAAACCGGTGGCCGCCGCCGCGCTGTTGGGCCGCCTGTTCGAGATCGAGGGCCGCGTGGTGTCCGGGGCTGGGCGCGGACGGACCATTGGCTTCCCCACCGCCAATGTCCATTTCGAGGACTTTCTGCTTCCCGCCACCGGCGTCTACGCCATACGCGCCGGCATTGACGAGGGAGCAGAAACCCTGTGGCGCGACGGCGTCGCCAATTTCGGCTCACGGCCCACCTTCGGCGGCGGCGAAAAGGTGCTCGAGGTGCATTTCTTTGCAGACTCCGGGGGGGAATGCGATGACCTTCTCGGCCGTCACCTGCGGGTGGCGCTGGCGGATTATCTGCGACCCGAAAAGACATTTGACGGCGTGACCCAGTTGCAGGCACAAATCGCTGATGACATAAATGCCGCCAAGGCGGCGCTGGCTGAACTTCCCGGCGCTGGCGAAGTGGCGGAAATTCCGCCTTCGCTGGCTGGCGCGGCCGGCGGAACCACATAAGGACAGGCGCGGACGCTCCCATGGGCAACGACTACAAATCTACGGTATTTCTTCCCTCCACGGCCTTTCCCATGAAGGCGCGGCTGCCCGACCGCGAGCCCGAAACCCTTGAGTCCTGGCGCGACGCCGGGCTGGCGGAAAAGCTGCACGGAGCCAACAAAGGCGGCGAGAAATTTATCCTCCATGACGGCCCGCCTTACGCCAACGGCCATCTCCATATCGGCCATGCGCTGAACAAGATCCTCAAGGACATCATCAACCGTTCCCAGCGCATGCTCGGGCGCGAGGTGGCCTATGTGCCCGGCTGGGACTGCCACGGCCTGCCCATCGAATGGAAGATCGAGGAAAAATACCGCGCCGATGGCCGCGACAAGGACGAGGTGCCGGTTCTCGAATTCCGCCGCGAATGCCGCGAATTCGCCGATCACTGGATCACCGTCCAGAGCGAGGAATTCAAGCGTCTCGGCATCGACGGCGACTGGGACAATCCCTATACCACCATGAATTTCGCCGCCGAGGCCGCCATCGTCGGCGAGCTCGGCAAGTTCCTCATGAACGGCAGCCTCTATCGCGGTTCAAAACCGGTCATGTGGTCGGTGGTGGAAAAGACGGCGCTGGCCGAGGCCGAGGTGGAATACGCCGACCATACCTCGACCCAGGTCTGGGTGCGCTTCCCCGTGGTCACGGCGTCACGGCCCGAACTCGACGGCGCCTCTATCGTCATCTGGACCACCACGCCCTGGACCCTGCCCGGCAACCGCGCCGTGGCATACGGCAAGGACATGGATTACGTGCTGGTGGAAATTGCCGGGATCGGCGAAGGCTCGCTGGCCCGGCCCGGCGAACGGCTGGTGGTGGCCGAAGCCCTGTTGGAAGAGGTCAAGGCCGGCGCTGCCATTGACGAGGTTACGGTCTGTGAACGCTTCAAGGGTTCCGACCTCGCCGGCACCATCTGCCGCCATCCCTTCCACGGCCAGGGTTATGACTTCGAGGTGCCGCTGGTGGAGGGCTTCCACGTCACCACCGAAACCGGCACCGGCTTCGTCCATATCGCGCCCGGCCACGGCTCGGAAGATTTCGAGGTGGGTCAGGGCGTAGGCCTGGAAGTGCCGCGCACGGTGGGCGGCGACGGCCTGTTCTATGACCATGTGCCGCTGTTTGCCGGTCTTCACGTGTTCAAGGCCGATGCCCCGGTGGCCGACGCGCTGAAAGAATGCGATGCGCTGCTGGCCACCGGTAAGATTACCCATTCCTATCCCCATTCCTGGCGCTCCAAGGCGCCGCTCATCTTCCGCACCACGCCGCAATGGTTCATCTCCATGGACTCCGACGGCCTGCGCGAGAAAGCCCTGGCCGCCATCGAGGACACGCGCTGGGTGCCGCCCTCGGGCCATAACCGCATCCGGGCCATGGTGGAAGACCGCCCCGACTGGTGCGTGTCGCGCCAGCGCGCCTGGGGCGTGCCCATCACCGTCTTCTTCCATAAGGAAAGCGGCGAACCCCTGCGCGACGAAAAGGTGCTACAGCGCATTGTCGCGGCGGTGGCCGAAGAGGGGGCCGACGCCTGGTTCTCCGGCGATCCCGCGCGCTTCCTCGGCGATGACCACGATCCGGAGGCCTACCAACAGGTCACTGACATTCTTGATGTGTGGTTCGACAGCGGCTCCACTCATGCCTTCGTGCTGGAGGCCCGCGACGATCTGGAAAGCCCGGCGGCGCTCTATCTCGAAGGCTCCGACCAGCATCGCGGCTGGTTCCAGTCCTCGTTGCTGGAATCATGCGGCACCCGGGGGCGGGCGCCCTACGAGGCGGTTTTGACCCACGGCTTCGTGCTCGATGAAAAGGGCCACAAGATGTCGAAATCGGCGGGCAATGTGGTGGCTCCGCAAGAAGTCATGGACAGCCTGGGCGCCGATATCCTGCGTCTCTGGGTGGCCACTTCCGACTATACGGTGGATCTGCGTATCGGGCCGGAGATTCTTAAATCCCAGGCCGATTCCTATCGCCGCCTGCGCAACACCCTGCGCTATGTGCTGGGCAATCTCGCGGGTTTTTCCGAAGACGAACGGGTGGCGCGGGGGGACATGCCGGAGCTCGAACGCTGGGTCTTACATCGCCTGTGGGAGCTCGACCAGCGCATGCGCGCAGTCCTGGACGGCTTCGATTTTCACGCCTTCTTCACCGAGCTCCATGCCTTCTGCGCGGTGGATCTGTCGGCCTTCTATTTCGACATCCGCAAGGACGCCCTCTACTGCGACCGCGCCGACGAGCCGCGCCGCCGCGCCGCGCGCACCGTGCTCGATATCCTGTTTCACCATCTCACCGCCTGGCTCGCTCCGGTGCTGTGCTTCACCGCCGAAGAGGCCTGGCGTGCCCGCGCGGATGAAGGCGGGGCGGCAGCGGAAGAAAGCGTGCATCTGCGCAGCTATCCGGATGTTCCCGAAGACTGGCGCGACGATGCGCTGGCCGCCAAGTGGCAGACGGTGCGCGACCTGCGCCGCGTGGTCACCGGCGCCATCGAAATCGCCCGCGCCGAGAAACAACTGGGCTCCAGCCTCCAGGCCCATCCTGTTGTCCAGGCCGATGACGCCTATCGCGACTCCGCAGACGGGCTCGACATGGCGGAAATCGCCATTACCTCGGGCCTCGATCTCTCGCCCCTTGATTCCTCTGGCGATTCTCCCGGCTCTTCCGACTCTCCTGCCGATGGATTTTTCACCCTCGAGGACGTGCCCGGCGTGGCGGCGCGGGTAGCTTTGGCCGAAGGCGGCAAATGCCAGCGCTGCTGGAAGGTGCTGCCCGAGGTGGCGTCCGATGACGAGGGCGGGCTGTGTTCGCGCTGCGGGGATGTGGTGGGTGATGGGTGATCCCCTGAAAACCGATCCCCTGAAATCGGGCCTGCGGGTGGCGGCGCTGGTGACGGTGCTCGACCAGCTCTCCAAATGGGCGATGCTGGAAATTGTCATGGACCCGCCACGCATTATTCCCGTCACGCCCTTCTTCAATCTTGTGCTGGTGTGGAACCGGGGGATCAGTTTCGGCTTCCTGGGCCAGGAATCGTCCCATTGGCTGCCGTGGCTGCTCGCCGCCTTGGCGCTGGCGATCATGGTTGTCCTGGGGTGGTGGCTGCGCCAGATGACGAGCAAACTGATGATACTGGCGCTGGGCCTGGTGATGGGCGGGGCGCTGGGCAATGTCATCGACCGCCTGCGTTTCGGCGCGGTGGCGGATTTTTTCGACGTTCACGCCGCCGGGCTTCACTGGCCCGCCTTCAACGTGGCGGATTCGGCCATAACCGTGGGCGCGGCCCTGATTCTCTATGATGCTTTTTTTGCCCCCCGTAATTCTTAAAAAAACCCTACCCCTTAAAAAATCCGTCGCAATGGCTTATACTTATTAAATCATGAAAAACATGCCCACTATTCCGGTCCACGACCGTCCCCGCGCCCGCCTTTTTCCCGCCGTTCTCGCGGTGACGGCTTTGTTTGGCCTGTCCGCCTGTGAAGAGACACGCCATGAAATCAGCAAGGCGCTGGGTCTGGAAAAACCCGATTTCAACGAATCCGAGGTGATGACCGGCGAACCCCTGGCGATCCCGCCCGATTTCGATCTGCGGCCGCCGGGAAGCGGCGAGGAACTCTATTATCCTTCCGCCGATTTAGGCGCGCCGGCCGCGGCCGTACCTCAGGGTATTCCGGTACAACAGCAACAGCCCTATCAGCAGCCTTACCAGGGGGCCTATCCCGCCCAGCCCGCTTATGGCGCCTACCCGGCGCAGCCCGCTTATGGAACCTATCCGGCCCAGCCCGCCTACGGACAGGCTCCGCCCCAGGCGATTCCGCAAAGCGGCGCCCAGAACGTATTCGCCCAGGCGACCCAGGCCTACGGCCGCGCCAATACCGGCGGTTACGCCGCCACCCCCAGTGGCGCTTATAATTACGGTGGCACTGCCCAGCCCTATCCTCAACCCTATGGCGGCCAGCCCGTCTATTCCCAACAGCCCTACGCCCAACAGCCCTACGCTGGGCAGCCTGGGGCACAGAACGTGAGCGGCTATCAGGGCCAGTCCCAGGTCATTCCCCCGGTCGCCAACAGCGATGCGGCCGCTCCGTCTCAGGAATGCGACGATGTGGTGGTGGATGTTTTAGGAAATTACGTCTGCAAGTAATCGTCCCGGGATCGATTCCCGAGCGGATTTTTCCTGCCGTAATTCTGCCGAATTTGCGTTTCATTCTCCCGCCCCATGAAAACCATCATGATATCTGACCAAAAACCCCCGCCGTTCCGGGCGCCGGCGCGTATGAACGCCGCCAGGGCGCTGGCGGCGTTTGCCCTGTTCCTGTTCACCGTTTCGCCCGCCGCCCGTGGCGCGGTGTTTTCGCCGGAAACCTTCACGCTGGATAACGGCATGGAGGTGGTGGTGATACCCAACCACCGCGCGCCGGTGGTCACCCATATGGTGTGGTACAAGGTGGGTGCTGCCGACGAGGCGCCGGGCAAGTCGGGCATCGCCCATTTCCTCGAACACCTCATGTTCAAGGGCACCGACAAGGTGGCCGCCAGCGAGTTTTCCCATATCGTGGCCCGCAACGGCGGCCGCGAGAACGCCTTCACCTCCCAGGACTACACCGCCTATTTCCAGAGCGTGGCCCGCGACCGCCTGGAACTGGTGATGGAGCTGGAATCCGACCGTATGACCGGTCTGAGGCTCGACGACGACAAGGTTCTTCCCGAGCGCGAGGTGATCCTCGAGGAACGCAGCCTGCGCACCGACAACGACCCGGCGGCCAGACTCGACGAGGGCGTACAGGCCTCGCTCTACCACAATCATCCCTATGGCGTGCCCATCATCGGCTGGGAGCACGAAATCGAAAGCCTCTCCACCGAGGATGCGCTGGACTTCTACCGCCGCCATTACGCTCCCAATAACGCCATTCTCATCGTCAGCGGCGATATCACTGCCGAGGAACTGAAACCCCTGGCCGAGAAATATTACGGTGTCCTCCCCGCGGGTGACGTGCCGCCAAGGGTGCGGCCGCGCGAACCGGACCAGAAGACGGCGCGCCGCGTGGTGTTGAAGGATCCGCGCGTGCGCCAGCCCAGCTGGAACCGGACCTATCTTGCTCCCGGCTACGCCTCGGCACTGAGAGAAGAAAAGATATCTCCCTATGCCCTGGATGTGCTGGCGGAGATATTGGGCGGCGGCGCCACCAGCCGCCTCTACCGTTCCCTGGTTATGGGAAAAGCCGTGGCGGCGGCCGCCGGAGCCTATTACGACGGCGACCGTCTCGACGGCGGCAGTTTCACCCTTTACGGAACGCCGCTTCCCGGCGGCGATCTCGGGGTCATGGAAACGGCCATGGCCGGAGAGGTGGATAAGCTCCTGAAGGACGGAGTCAGCGACGAAGAAGTGGACAAAGCCAAACGGCGGCTGCGCGCGGCGGCTATTTACGCCCGCGACAGCCTGTTTAATCCGGGGCGTGTTCTCGGCACGGCGTTGACCACGGGGCGCAAAGTCGCCGACGTGGAAGCCTGGCCCGACCGCATCACTGCGGTGACCACGGGCGAGGTTCTGGCCGCGGCGCGGGCCGTGTTGCGTGACGAAATTTCCGTCACCGGCGAATTGCTGCCGGAATCCACTCCGCCATCCACTACGGATTCCGATTCCGGGGATTCCGGCTCGTGAGCGCCCGCAAACACAATTCCACCCTGCGCTGGACCATCGTTATGGCGGTGCTTCTGGTCCTCGCTTTGGCGTTCTATCTCGGCCTGCGCCAGGATCGCGGGCTGCTGTCCCTATCCCAGGCCTCCGGCACGCAGGTCGAACGGGTGGTGAGCGCAGGCGGAATCGAGGCTTGGCTGGTGGCGGACCCCTCGTTGCCGGTGATTTCCCTTTCCCTGTTATTCCGTGGCGGTGCGGCGCTGGACCCGGTGGGCAAGGAAGGACTGGCCGTGATGACGGCGGGGCTGCTCGACGAAGGGGCAGGCGACCTCGATTCCGCCGCCTTCCAAC
>JADHSZ010000077.1 GCA_016776635.1 Alphaproteobacteria bacterium | reverse complement strand
CGGCGCGCTTCATCACGGCGCTGCGCGATCTCGGCTGTCATGTGTCACTGGATGATTTCGGCGCCGGTTACACCTCGTTCCACCACCTCAAATCCCTGCCGGTGGACGTGCTCAAGATCGACGGCTCCTTTATCCAGGGTCTGCCGGACAACCCCGACAACCAGCTCTTCGTGCGCACCATGCTCGGCCTGGCCGAGGGGTTCGGCATGAAGACCGTGGCCGAATGCGTGGAAACCAAGGCCGAGGCCAAGATGCTGAAAGAATTCGGTGTGGATTATTTTCAAGGTTATTTTTTCGCTCGGCCGGAAGTAGACGCCCTTGCCCAGGGCCAGGACGAAACGGTGGGCGAAAACGCGGGCGGAAAAGCGCAAGGCGCCGGCGCATAAGCGGCGCGCTTATTTAGGCATCAGCTCGTCGAGCCGTTTCTGAATCTCGGAAAGGCGGCTTTCCAGGTCCTGGACCTTTTCGGCATCGTCACCGGCAGTCGTATTCCCGGCCGCATTCCCCGCAGCCTCACCGGACGCGGACGCCTTGCCTCCTTGATTGCCGCTGTTTTCCTTGCCAAAGGGAGAAAACATGGTCATGGCATCCTGAAACATGGCGAGGTTCTGCTTGCTCATTTCCTCGAACTGGGAAAACGGGGAGAACCCGCCCAAAGCCTCTTCGAGGTTGTTGCGCAGCTGATCCTGGTTGGTGCAGAAATTCTGCATCATGTAATCGAGATAGCCGGGCACCACATATTGCAGGTTGTCGCCGTAAAAACTGATGAGCTGGCGCAGAAAGCTGATGGGGAGGAGGTTCTGTCCCTTGGCTTCCTCCTCGACGATGATCTGGGTCAGCACCGAACGGGTAATGTCCTCGCCGGTCTTGGCGTCGCACACCGTGAACTCGATACCCTCCTTCACCATCCCGCACAGATAATCCAGCGTCACGTAACTGCTGGTGGCGGTGTTGTAGAGACGGCGGTTGGCGTATTTCTTGATGACTATGGAGGCCGGAGACGCCGCAGATTCCGCAGATTCTTCCACTTCATCCGCCGCGCCGGGTTTGTTTTCCGGGGCTTTACTTTTGGCCATGGCTTGCGTTCTCCCAGCCGGTTTTGCGTGATCCCGGCCCGACAATGACAGTACTTATTAAAGCCACTTTATCAGAGTTTTCGGGAAAATGCTGCATTGCATTATTTTTCCTCTTATACTCCCGCCCATGTCGGATACCCCGGATTTGGAGAACTTGGCACGCCGTTTCCTCGACCTGTGGCAGGATCAGTTGGCGGCCATGGCGTCCGACCCCGAGGCCGCGGAATCCCTGAACCGGCTCATGGCCATGGCGGGACCGGCCGGAGCCGCCGCCGCTACGGCCTATGGACAGAACATACCAGGAGAGCCCCCCGCCCATGACGGACGCGCCCAAACCGACCCCGCCCCTGCGCCTGGGACCGAGGCCGCTGCCCCTGCACCTGGCGACGGCGACGGCCACCTGGGCGAGCTCCTTCGCCGGCTTGGAGATGTTGAAAAGCGGCTCGCCGAGCTGGAATCCAGCCCTCGCGGAGCGGGCGGAAAAGCTAAGGCAAAGCCTCGAAAACGTCGAAAGTGAGGCCTTCCGGGTCACCCTGACGGGGGAAATCCAGCGCCGCATGTTGCGCTTTCTCACCGGCATCCAGACCTACCGCCACCACCCCTATCGCCGCCATATGGCCGAACCGCCGGCGATCTGGAGCGAGGGCTCGTCGCGGCTCCTCGATTACGGCGCCCCAGAGAAAACGGGCGCTAAAAAAGGCGGCGCCAAAAAAGATGCCCAAAAAGATAACGGCCGTCCTCTTCTGGTGGTCCCCTCGCTCATCAACCGCGCCTATATCCTCGACCTCTCGGAAAAATGCAGCCTCATGCGCCATCTCGCGGCCAACGGCCTGCGCCCGCTGCTGCTTGACTGGGGACGGCCCGGCGAGACGGAACGAAACTTCACTCTCGACGACTATATCTCGGGACGGCTGTCGCGGGCGCTGGACGCCGTCCTCGAAGCCGCAAAAGATTCCGGAGAACCGCCCCTGCTGCTGGGCTATTGCATGGGCGGCCTGCTGGCCCTGGGGCTGGCGGCGCTGCGTCCCGATGACCTTCGCGGCCTGGTGCTCATGGCCACGCCCTGGGACTTCCATGTGGAAAGCGCCGCCCAGGCGCGGCTCACCGCGGCGGCAGTGGACAGCGGCCCGCTCGGTCCCCTCATCGACGGCTTCGGCGAGCTGCCGGTGGATGTGCTTCAGGCCATGTTCGCCAGCTTCGATCCCATGGGTGCGGCGCGCAAATTCATCGCGCTTGATGCCATGGCTGCCGAATCAGATGGAGAATCGAACGGTGAAAAAAACGGGGGAAACAACGACAACGCCTCGGCGGCGCGGGTGGAAACCTTCGTCTCGCTGGAAGACTGGCTCAATGACGGCATTCCGCTTTCCGGCCCGGTGGCGCGGGAATGCATGAGCGGCTGGTACGGACGCAACGAACCGGCACGGGGAAAATGGCGGGTGGGCGACAGGCCCGTGATTCCCGAAGAAGTGGATCTTCCCGCCCTGGTAGTGGTGCCCGAACATGATCGCATCGTTCCGCCGCTTTCGGCCTCGCCGCTGGCCGATGCCCTGCCCCGGGCCGAACGTCTGAATCCGCCTTTGGGTCATATCGGCATGATCGTCAGCGCCCGCGCGCCACAACTGGCATGGAAACCATTGACCCAGTGGCTGCGAACCACCACCTGACTCCATAAGGGCAATTTTTGTAGGGGCAAATGACGACTTTTTGCCGCACCGCCCTTTCCGGGCTTGCCATTTCCCTGTGCGTACGTATATTCCCGCGCGCGGGGAAGGGTACCCCACTCCGCAACTAGGTTTTTGTTTGTAAGGAAGATGTCTAATGAGTGACGTTGTAATCGCCAGCGCCGCACGCACCCCTGTCGGCGCTTTTCTCGGGGGGCTGAGCAGCGTTCCCGCCTCCTATCTCGGCCAAGTGGCCATCGCTGAAGCCCTCAAGCGGGGTGGTATCGAGGGTGCCGATGTGGATGAAGTCATCATGGGCCATGTGCTGACCGCGGCCTGCGGCCAGAACCCCGCCCGCCAGGCCGCCCTTGGCGCCGGCATTCCCGCCGACTCAACGGCGCTTACCGTCAATCAGGTCTGCGGTTCCGGCCTGCGCGCGGTGGCGCTCGGCACCCAAGCCATCAAGACCGGCGACAGCGCCATCGTGGTGGCCGGCGGCCAGGAAAGCATGAGTCAGTCGCCCCATGCCGCGAATATGCGCAACGGCAAGAAAATGGGCGACTTCCAATACATCGACACCATGATCAAGGATGGCCTGTGGTGCGCCACCAACGGCTATCACATGGGCACCACGGCGGAAAACGTGGCCCAACAGTGGCAGATCACCCGCGAACAACAGGACGAATTCGCGGTGACCTCCCAGAACAAGGCGGAAGAGGCCCAGAAGGCCGGCAAGTTTGCCGACGAGATCGTGCCGGTGACCATTTCCAGCCGCAAGGGCGATACCGTCATCGAAGCGGATGAGCACCCCCATCACGGTTCCACCGTGGAAGGCCTGGCGAAGCTGCGCCCCGCCTTCGACAAGGAAGGCTCGGTGACCGCCGGCAACGCCTCGGGCCTCAACGACGGTGGCGCGGCGGTTGTCCTCATGTCCGCCGACGAAGCCGCCAAACGTTCCATTACCCCGCTCGCCCGCATCGTCTCATGGGCCGATGCCGGAGTTGATCCCTCGATCATGGGCACCGGCCCGATCCCGGCCAGCCGCTTGGCCCTGGAAAAGGCGGGCTGGACCGTAGACGATCTCGACCTGATCGAGGCCAACGAAGCTTTCGCCGCCCAGGCCCTTGTGGTGAACAAGGAAATGGGCTGGGACACGGACAAGGTCAACGTCAATGGCGGCGCCATCGCGCTCGGCCATCCCATCGGCGCCTCGGGCGCCCGGGTTCTTATCACCCTGCTCCACGAAATGGACAAACGTGACGCCAAGAAAGGCCTCACCACCTTGTGCATCGGCGGCGGCATGGGCATCGCAATGTGTGTGGAGAGAAACTAATCATGGCACGTACAGCACTTGTTACCGGCGGAACGCGGGGCATCGGCGCCGCAATTTCACAGGCCCTCAAAGCCGACGGCCATACTGTGGCCGCCACCTACAGCGGCAACGACGAGGCCGCCGAGGCCTTCAAGTCCCAAACCGGCATTTCCGTCTATAAATGGGATGTGGGCGATTTCGACGCCTGCCAGGATGGCATCGCCAAGGTCACGGCCGATCATGGCGCCATCGGGATTCTCGTCAACAACGCCGGCATCACCCGCGACGCGCCCCTGCACAAGATGACCCCGGAACAATGGCAGGAAGTGATGGCCACCAATCTCACCTCGGCCTTTAACATGAGCCGGGGCGTCATCGATTCCATGCGCGAACAGGGCTTTGGCCGCATCATCAACATTTCCTCCATCAACGGCCAGAAGGGCCAGTTCGGCCAAGCCAATTACGCCGCCACCAAGGCCGGCGTGATCGGCTTCACCAAATCGCTGGCGCTGGAAGGCGCACGCAAGGGAATCACCGCCAACGTGGTGTCACCGGGCTATATCAATACCGATATGATGAAGACCCTGAGCGAGGAAATCATGGCCTCAATCATCGCCCAGATTCCCGCCGGACGGCTCGGCGAGGCCGATGAAGTGGCACGCTGTGTGAGCTTCCTTGCCGCCGACACCGCCGGCTTCATCAACGGCGCCACCCTGTCGGTCAACGGCGCCCAGTACCTGGACTAAGCACTTACTGGGATTAAAAGCCACCGGGCTTAAACCGGGCTTAACCCCCGCCCGGTCGCTATCCCGGCTGCCATCCTTTCTGCGCCATTTCGAACCCCTCGAAGGAAAAGGCGGGCGCCACCGCGCATCCCGTCAGCGTCCAGAGCCCTGTGCTTTCCGCGCTTTGCCACGCCCCGGACGGGACCACCGCCTGAGGCGTCTCGCCCCCGGCCACATCCGCGCCAAGGCGAATTTCCTCGGTTTTCACGCCATCATGGCTGACGCGCAGCAGTAACGGTGCGCCCGCGTAATAATTCCATACCTCGGTGGCGTCCACGCGGTGCCAGGCCGATGTCTCCCCCCGGCACAGAAGATAATAGATAAGGGTCAGCGCGCCGCGTGATCCGTCGCCGGGATCATCGCGCCAGGTTTCCCGGTAATGACCGCCTTCGGGATGGGGCGCCAGAGCGAGACGGCTGATAATCTCCGCCGCTTCGCCGTCCCCATTCCCCCCGCCATCCCCGTCCGCGCTCACCCCCGGCCCCGCTGCAACAGGCTGATGGCTTGATTGAGCTGGCTCATGCGCTGGTGGTTGCCGAAATCGCTGTCGGGGTGATGCACCGTCGCCAGCATGCGAAAGCGGGCCTTTACCGAAGAAATATCGGGCTTCGATTCGGGATGGAAACCTAGTACATGAAGGGCGTCATCCCGGGTCTTTACCCCCTCATGGAGGGGGTCGAAGGACATTACCGAGAGCAGGGCGCGCAGGCGTTCGTTTTCATCCCGTAACTGTAGAACCTCTTCCGGTTCATCCGCTGCGACCGCCCCGTTACCGCCCCGTAAACGGCCATTTCCCTCGCTCTCCGCCTTTCCGTCACCCGCCCCCCCGGACAGCGAAACCTTCATATCTTCCTTATCGGTGGCCAGCGCCAGTCCCAGGGCGCGGCGGATCATGGGGATGCTGGCACCGAAGGGAAGCCGCACCTGAAGCCTCGGCTTGCGCCGCCAGGGACGGCCCTGGGACGGTCCCGATTTCAGAACCACCTCGTCGCGGTCTTCCTTGTCCGGTTCGCCGGGATCGGGGAAAGAGGTAATCACATCGCTGGGCATGGCGAGCAAAATAGAGCGCGCCAGATCGGCCACATTGACCTTGCGTTTCTCGGCCAGCGCGCTCACCGCGTCACGAAATTGCGACGAACACGTTACGGTATAGGAATGCTTTGCCTGATATCCGCCCATCTTTTCCCCTGCATTGCTCCAAACGGCCAACATTCGCAGTTTGCGCGGAAACTGTAGAACATCGTCCGGGATTTGTGAATCCCCTTAATGGGCGGGGCGGGTTAATGGGACTGTGTAATGTGGGTGGCGGGAAAAAACCCCGAAAACTAGGCCTGAAGAGGCTTAAGGCTGGTATTACCGACTCTAGAACGCGTCCTTGCGGTGGCGGATTTCCGCGAACACATCCACCGCATCGGCGTTCTCCATCCCCATGGCGCGCTGCAGTTCGGGGCTGTCGGCGCGCAGAAAGGGATTAGCCGCCACTTCATCGGCCATCAGCGAGGGCACCGTGGGAAGATTCTTGGCGCGGCGCACCTCGACCCGCTCCGCCACCGCCTTCAGGGCCTCGTTATCGGGTTCCACGGTGAGCGCGAAGCGGGCGTTGGTCTGGGTATATTCATGGGCGCAATAGACCCTGGTATCGCCGGGAAGGTTGCGCAGAGAGGTGAGCGACTCCCACATCTCCCGTGGCGTTCCCTCGAACAGCCGCCCACAGCCAAGGGCGAACAGGGTGTCGCCGCAAAACAACGCCTTATCGCCCTCGAACCAATAGGCGATATGGCCACGGGTATGGCCGGGCACGTCGAAGACCCTGGCAGACGCATTGCCGAGCCGGAATTCGTCACCCTCGCCCACTTCCACGTCGATTCCTGGAATGCGCGAGGCATCGGCCCGGGGTCCGACGATGGCACAGCCCGTCTCCACCTTCAGCCGCTCGTTGCCGCCCACATGGTCGCCGTGATGATGGGTGTTGAGAATATGGCTCAGCGTCAGGCCCTCCTCGCGCAGCGCCGCGAGCACCGGCTCCGCCTCGGCCGGGTCCACCGCCGCGCAAGCCGCGCTTTCCTCGTCATGGACGAGATACACATAGTTGTCGGAGAGGACGGGTATCTGCTGGATATGGAGCATGAAGGGGCCTTAATTTCTGACGGGGAAACGCGTTCTTTACAAAGATATAGGGTATCATGACCCCATGTGGACCGACATTATCGATTTGCGGGATTTTTACCTCTCCCCGTTGGGGCGCGTAGCCCAGCGTATGATCGGCCGCCGCATCCGCCTCATGTGGCCGGACGTGTCGGGTTATGCGGTGATGGGCCTGGGCTACGCCACACCGTATTTGCGCCCCCTGATGGAGGAAGCGGCGCGGGTTTCCGCCGTTATGCCCCGCGCCCAGGGCGTGTTGCACTGGCCCGCGGACGGTGCGCGGCTGGTGACGCTGGTCGACGAAACGGCGCTTCCCTTCCCCGACAACTCCGTGGACCGCATCCTTCTGGTTCATGCCCTGGAATCCAGCGAACACCTGCGGACCATGATGCGCGAAGTGTGGCGCATTCTTGCCGGCGACGGGCGTTTGCTGGTGGTGGCCCCCAACCGCCGGGGCATCTGGGCGCGCAGCAGCGCCACGCCGCTGGGTTACGGGCATCCCTTTACCGGGGGCCAGTTGTCGCGCTTGCTGCGCGACAACATGTTCACGCCCCTGCGCCAGGCATCGGCACTGTTCGTGCCGCCGCTATCATCGAAGATGGCGCTGGCCTCGGCGCCGACCTGGGAAAAACTGGGTGAACGCTGGTTCCGGGGGTTTTCCGGCGTGATCCTGGCCGAGGCGTCGAAACAGATTTACGCCGCCACCCCGTCACCGGCCACAGGCCGCCGGGTGCTGGCGCCCATGCCCG
>JADHSZ010000076.1 GCA_016776635.1 Alphaproteobacteria bacterium | reverse complement strand
CAACGTTCCAAAAAACGGCAAGATATCCTTATCCAGCTTTCCTTTGTCATCGATATTAATCCTGCCATTTCTCTCACCACGATTAATCAATGCTTCCTGTCTTTTAAGAAGGTGATTGGCACATGCGGCAAATGTGTCGGTGTGCACGTTGAAATCCAGCCTCTGGGCAATGCGGATTTCATCGTAGAACTGCTTGGCAAACTCAATCGCATCATCACGATCCAAGCATTTTGTACTTTTGCGGATGTATTTTCGGTCAACGAACAGCCGCACTTGCCAAAATCTTGACGCAGCAATGCGGTAAATCTGGAGAGACTCAGGGTATTTCGGGACGCCCTGAACTTCCTGTGGGTTCGTTCGTGCTTTCATACCTCAATTGTATGTAACCTAACCGTTACATACAATGAATAAACGAAATTTACACTAAAATATTGATTTCATTGAGAGATATGGTGCCGCCTGCAGGATTCGAACCTGCGACCCCCGCATTACGAATGCGATGCTCTACCAACTGAGCTAAGGCGGCGTTGCCTCGCGGCATATGGCCAAACCGGCGGGCGCGACCTTACCCGTTACCGGTGAGGGTCTCAAGCCTGTGAGTTTAGAGCGGTTTAGGGCTGATAGGAACCGCCATGGCCGGGAACAGCGGCTCGGTGGCGGCCACGGCGAGGTGGGACTTGTCGGCACCGGGAAGCCGCCATTCCAGAGTGGCAAAGGCGCCGCACTGGCCACAGAGCGAGGCCCAGGTTTGCGCCGCCGCGCCGCAATGATTGCACACCCAGGCGCGGTCGGGGCCGGCCTGGGCGGCCTCGTCGCGCCATTCCCGGGCGCGGCTGGGGTTCCCGTTACCGCGCTCTTCGAGCTCCGCCAGCATGAGACAGACACGCCGCGAAGGCGCCCGCCCGTCGGCGATGATTCCCAGATGGGAGCGGGCTTCGCCCCACAAACCGGCGTCCAGTGCGGCTTGGCCCAGGGCCAGCTTGCTCTCGGGATGGCCGGCGTTTAAAGCGGTGAGCTTTTTCAGCCGCCGCACCCGCTTCAGCGGATCGTTGCCCCCGTCCGTGGCGGCGTAAGCCGTTGCCAGAGCGGGGTGGGGAGCCTTGCGCCAGAGCTTTTGCAGGACGTTACGGGCACGGCGCTGGCGCCCGGAGCGGCACAACAGATCCGCCAGATGCACCGCCGCCGCCGTCAGATCGGGATCCTGTTTCAAGGCCCGTTCGGCCTGGCTCAGGGCGAGAACAGAGTGCCCCGCGGCTTGCGCTGCACGCGACTGTTCGAGAAGCAGGATGGCACGCCAGGGTCCGAACATATGGTCGGGCATGGTTTTGTGGCGGCACGCCTGTTTGAGAGTTTCCTCGGCCTGTTCCCATTTCCCGGATCGGGTCTGGAGGTCGAACAGCGCCGTGGCCACCCAGGGGGTCTTGGGATGCAGGTCGCGGGCCTTCTCGATCAGGCCGCGGGCCTCGTCCTCGGACCCTGCGCGCATGGCCTGGCCAATCAGGCCGCGCAACCCCAGAAACGCCGTCTCCGGCTTGTCCAGCATGGCGTTGAAAAACGGGGCGGCCACTTCTTCCTCGCCACGAAGCTGAGCCGCCTGGGCCGAAAGCAGCAAGGTGAGGGTGGGATCGGCACGAAGCGCGGTGGCCTTGTCGGCGTGGCGCTGAGTTTCCCGCGCATCGCCGGCGGCGGCGGCGAGAATCCCTTGCGTCAGGGCGTGGGTGCCCCGGCGGCGGCGGCTTTCGCGGCGGCGCGCGGCAAGAAAACGGGGCACTCGCCGCAGCCCCCACCACAGGCGATAGGCCAGCGCGGCGAGAATGCTGACTCCCGCCACCAGCGCCACCAGCACCGATACCGCCATGGTAATTCGATAGCCCCACCATTCGATTTGCACCACACCGGGGTGGTCGGCAAGCCAGGTGGCGGACGCGATCACCACCGCCAGCAGGGCAATCAGGAACAAGGTGCGGATCACCCTGCTGGCCCTTTCTTGGCGCCGGGAGCCTGCCGAATTTCATCACGCGCCAGAATCGCCGTAACCCGGCGCGAAATCCCGGCCAGGCTTTGCTCGGCGGCAAGACGGGCCCGCGCCCCGGCCAGCCACGACGCGGCCATGTGCACCGACTCGCCCTGAAGGCTTTCCATCTCAGCCACGGCGGTTTTTAAATCCCCCGCCGCCAGGGCGGCTTCGGCGCGGGCCGTCACGGCTTCCGCCGAGGATCCCACAACTCCAGACCCGGTGCGGCGGACGGTGATCAGCGATCCAAGACGTCCGCGCAGATCAGTAATCCAGTCTTTCTCTTCCAGGGATGTTTCCTCCCGGCCGGTGGTGGCCACCAGACGCGGCGCCAGACCACTCAGTTCCCGGCCCAGCGATTCAAGAGTGGGGATGCCGTCCTCGGCATAGGGTTCAAGCGCCGCCAGCGCCACGTCCAGGGAGTCGCCACCCGCATCCCTGCCCCCGGGGAGCGCCGCCAGCGTTTCCCGGAGCGCGGCAAGTTCGGCGGCAAACGGTCTGGCCGTGCGCAGTACGGCGCGCAGTTCGGCCCCGGCCACCACCAGGGCCCAGCCCGCCTCATGGGATATCTCGGCCTGTTGCAGACGCGATTCGAGATCGATCATGTGGTCCATGAGCGCGGCCAGAGTAGACTCCACGGATTCCAGGGCGCGGACCATCGCGGGATCGGGCGTTGTTTTTCCAGACGTGGGAGAAGGCCTGTTTTCGAGAGAGGCAAGCCCCGCTTCAAGCGCCGCCATGCGGCGTTCCGTTTCATCGCGGTGGAGGGTGTCCCCGGCCGGAGCCTCAACGGCGAGGGGCTTGGTGGGAATTCCGGCGGGGGCCGCCTTTTTCTTCATGGTTTCCGCAGGAGGGGATTCTACCGGCGACAGGGTTCCGGCGGGAAAACGGATGTCCATGGATTCCTGAAGGGAGGCGGATTGCCGCAATCCCCAGATCACCACGGCAAGGGTCATCAATAACAGCGCCAGAATCATGGCCCATCCCGAGAAAAGCCGGCGTTTGCGCGATGCGGTCCTGGCGGGCTGTGCTCCCTCGGGCCGGCTTCCCCCTTGCTTTTCCAGGTTGTCCTGAAAAGAAGCGGGAGGTTTTTTCTTTTTGGCGGGTGGCTTGCCGCCACCGCTGCGTGTGGCCATGGGAGTCTTTCCTTTTCTAGCCTTCCAGCGTTACCCGTCGTCGCGGTCGGCGTCGAGAGCCGCCAGAAGCGATTCCTGGTCGGGCCGCGCGGCGGTACAGATGGCCCGCCAGGGCAAGGGACTCAGGGCATCGCCCACCGCCGGGCTCAGAGCATAAGCGGTCACCCCTTCGCAGCCTGAGGCAAGACCGGCATCAAGCACGAGCGTAACAAAGGCGGCGGCAGTTCGGGGAGAAAAAAACAGGGCGAGATCAATACTCCCCGCCTCCAGGCCGTGTTTCGCCGTCGCCGGCAATTCAGTCGCCGCCTGTGCCTCGTAGAGGGCTTCGCGCACCACCGTAAACCCCTTTTCGCGCAGGCCTCCGGCAAGGTCGCCGGCAAGCCGGGTACCCGCCGCGTGATAGAGGGCGCCGGATTTCGGGTCGAGATTTTCGCAAACCAGCCGCGCCAGGTCTTCCACATCACCGCCGGCGCTTTTTACATCGCCAAAGCCCAAGCCCGTGGCGCTGCGCGCGGAGGCGTCACCCACCGCATAAACCGGCAGATTCCGAATTTGGGTGGCCGCCGCCAAAGCCCGCGCGCCGTTGGCGCTGGTCAGCAGCAGGGCCTGGACGCCGTCTAGTTGGGGAGCCGCATCGGTACGGTTACGTATGGTGAGCAGGGGCGCGAGAACCGGGATCAGGCCCCTTTGCCGCAATTCGTCGGCTAGTTCCCCGGCGTCTTCCAAAGGCCGGGTGATAAGCGCCCGCATGGATTTGGTCTCCATTTCAGGAACCGGAATCCAAGAATCCGGGTCCGGCCTCGCGCAGCAGTTCCTCCCCGGCCTGGGCGCCCAGTTGCCGCGCCTGGGCAACCCCGTCACAGTGGGAAAGACGGTGTTCTGCCCGGATCAGGCGGCTGCCGTCGGGACGGGCCACAAGGCCGCGCAGGGTTAACTCATTTTCGTTCTCGTCCCCGTATTCGGCCAGGGCCGCGATGGGGGTGCGGCAGGAGCCGTCCAGCGCCGTCAGCAAGGCGCGTTCGGCGGCGATGCAAATCTCGCTCTGGGAATGATTGAGGGGCGCCAGCAGGTCCCGGGTGGCGGTGTCGTCTTCCCGGCATTCGATGCCGATGGCGCCCTGGGCCACGGCGGGCAGCATGTGGTCGGCCCCGAGCACGGCGGTGGCGCAGGATTCCAGCCCCAGCCGTTTCAAGCCCGCCAGCGCAAGAAGAGTGGCGGCGGCCACGCCTTCCTCGAGCTTCTTGAGCCGGGTCTGTACGTTGCCGCGCAGGGTTTCCACTTTGAGATCGGGCCGCAGATGCAGAATCTGGGCCGCCCGGCGCAGGCTCGCGGTTCCCACCACCGCACCGGGGGGCAGGTCTTCGATACTGTCGGCCTGGTTGGAGATAAAAGCGTCGCGGGGATCCTCGCGGGGCAGGATACAGGTGATGGCGAGCCCATCGGGAAAGAAGGTGGGCACGTCCTTCATGGAATGGACCGCCATATGGATATGACCGTCGCTGAGTGCTTCCTCGATCTCCTTGGTGAACAGCCCCTTGCCGCCGATATCGGCCAGGGGCCGGTCGAGGAACTTGTCGCCCGAGGTCTTGATGACGGCGATTTCCACCGCGCCGGATTCGGCGAGATGGGGGTGGGCCTGAGCGAGCCGGTCGCGCACCATTTCCGCCTGAGCCAGCGCCAGGGGGGAGCCGCGGGTGCCGATACGTAAATGCGGGGTCGATGTCATGGTCCCTGTGTAGCGCCACCGGCGCGTATGTTAAAGTGCTTCCTTGAGGCCTTCCTATGGCGCTTCCTCTCGGTGGGGCTGGTTTTAGCCGACGCAAAGGGGATAATGGGGGGACATCCTTGCGCTTTCCTGTTCCGTCCCCCACACGGCCCTGCCCTGCCATGATCGTTCTCGGCATAGAAACCAGTTGCGATGAAACCGCCGCCGCGGTGGTGGACGACGAGCGCCATATCCTGGGCGAGGCGCTGTTGTCACAGACCGAAGAGCACCGTCCCTATGGCGGCGTGGTGCCGGAAATCGCCGCCCGTTCCCATCTCGACCATATAGACACCCTGGTGGCACAGGCCATGGACCAGGCCGGGGCGAGCTATGACGACCTTGATGGGGTTGCCGTCACGGGCGGGCCGGGCCTGATCGGCGGAGTCATCGTCGGCGTCATGTGCGCCAAGGCCATCGCCCTGGCGGCGGGGAAACCCTTCGTCGCCGTCAATCATCTGGAGGGGCATGCGCTCTCGGCGCGGCTGGTGGAGGAGGTGGACTTTCCCTATCTGCTGTTGCTGGTTTCGGGCGGCCATTGTCAGCTTCTCGTGGTCGAAGAGGTGGGGCGTTATCACCGGCTGGGCGGCACCATGGACGACGCCGCCGGCGAGGCCTTCGACAAAACGGCGAAAGTGCTGGGGTTGGGCTATCCCGGCGGACCGGCGGTGGAAAAAGCAGCCCGCGAGGGCAATCCTGAGCGTTTTGACCTGCCGCGACCGCTGGTGGGCCGGAAAGGATGCGACTTTTCTTTTTCCGGACTCAAGACCGCCGTGCGCCGCATGGCCGACGGATTCGGCGAAAACGGCGCGGCCAGTCCCCAGGACGTGGCCGATTTATGCGCCGGGTTCCAGACCGCCGTGGGCGACGTGCTGGTGGACCGCTGCCGCAACGCCGTCAAACCGTTCCGGGACCGTAACAACGGCGGAAAGAGCCTGGTTCTGGCCGGAGGCGTGGCGGCCAACGGCTATTTGCGCGCCCGGCTGGAAACCTTGGCCGGGGAGGAGGGCCTGCGCCTGTTCTGTCCGCCGCCGGGACTGTGCACCGACAACGGGGCCATGATCGCCTGGGCCGGGGTGGAGCGGCTGAAGCGCGGCATGACCGACGATCTCGATTTTGCCCCGCGCCCGCGCTGGCCCCTTGACCAATGACGGCAGCAGGAGCCGTACTTGCTCCCAAAGCGGCTTCAGGGGCATAAGGTAAGCCATGAAAATCAATTCCATTGCCATCATCGGCGGCGGCGCCTGGGGCACGGCGCTGGCCACCGTGGCGCGGCGGGCCGGGCGTGACGTGACCCTGTGGGCCTTTGAGGCCGAAACCGTCGCGGCCATCAACAATGGTCACGAAAACACGGCCTTCCTGCCGGGCATCCCGCTGGATGAGAAAATCCACGCCACCAATGACTTAGGCCTGGCCACCGGGATTGCCGATGCCGATGCGGTATTGCTGGCCACCCCGGCACAGCATCTTCGGGCCACGGCGGAAACACTGGCGACCACCCTGCCGCCGCACCTGCCCGCCGTTATCTGCGCCAAGGGAATCGAACTCGAGAGCGGCTTGCTGATGAGCGAGGTGGCCCGCGAAACCCTCCCCGACTCCCCCCTGGCCGTGCTCTCAGGGCCTACCTTCGCCACCGAGGTGGCCCGCGAACAACCCGCCGCCGTGACCCTGGCCTGTGGTGACGCGCAAACCGGCAAGGCGCTGGTGGCGGCACTGGGCACCCGGTATTTCCGCCCCTATCTTTCCGACGATGTGACCGCCTGTGAGATCGGCGGCGCGGTGAAAAACGTGCTGGCCGTGGCCAGCGGTATCGTCATCGGCCGCGGACTGGGCGAGAACGCGCGGGCGGCGCTGGTGACCCGGGGCCTGGCGGAAATGGTGCGGCTCGGCGTGGCCAAGGGGGCGCAAGCGGTTTCCATGATGGGACTCTGCGGATTCGGCGACCTTCTGCTTACCTGTACCAGCGCCCAGTCGCGCAACATGTCGCTGGGTATCCGGCTCGGCGAGGGTGAGGCGCTGGGGGATGTGCTGGGCCGCCGCACGACGGTGGCCGAAGGCGTCTTCACGGCAGCGCCTGTGGTTTCGCTGGCGCGCCGCATGGGTGTGGAAATGCCCATCTGCGAGGCGGTGGACCAGGTTCTCAATCACGGCGCCAATATTGACGAGACCATCGCCGGGCTTCTCGACCGCCCCTTTACCAGCGAGGCCTGAAACCCGTGATCATTCAAAATCCACACTAATAAAAAGGAAGTTTCCCCCATGCTGTTCGTCATTACCTGTCTCGATAAACCCGATCACGGCCATGTGCGCGCCGAAAACCGCGAGGATCACCTGGGGTATCTCGACGCCCTCGGCGATGCTCTTGTCACCGCCGGACCCATAATGAGCGATGACGGGGAAAAACCCGAGGGCAGCGTCCTGATCGTGGATTTTGAGAGCCGTGAGGCGGCTGAGAATTTTGCCGCCGGGGATCCTTATAACAAGGCCGGGCTGTTCGCTGAGGTCGGCATCCGGCGCTGGAAACAGGTCTTTCCCAAAACCAGCTGAGCGGCGGCGGGAAAATAGTCTGAACAACGGCCCCTGTACAGCCCCCGTAAAACCCCCCGTAAAACCAAGAAAAAACCCGCCCGGGCCTGATGGGACCGGACGGGTTAATTTATGGGAAAAGAAAGAACTGGCGGCGCGGGCGCGATGGGAAGTCCGTGGGGGGCCCGTGGCGCCCGTTGCCGTTATTGCGCCATGAAGCTCTCGACCTCCGTTTGCAGCTTCTCGGCCTGGGAAGACAGTTCGCTGGCGGCCTCCAGGACCTGGCCCGCCGAGGAGCCGGTTTCGTTGGCGGCCTCTTGTACGCCGCCGATATTAGAGGACACATCGGAGGTTCCCGCCGAAGCCTGTTGGACGTTGCGGGCGATCTCCTGGGTGGCGGCGCCCTGTTCCTCCACGGCGGTGGCGATGGCTGAGGAAATCTCATTGATCTTACCGATGGTCTCGCTGATGCCCTTGATGGCGCCCACCGCCTCGTTGGTGGCGCTCTGAATCTCGCCGATCTGGGAACCGATCTCGTCGGTGGCCTTGGCGGTCTGGTTGGCCAGGGACTTGACCTCGTTGGCGACTACCGCGAAGCCCTTGCCGGCATCGCCGGCGCGCGCCGCCTCGATGGTGGCGTTAAGTGCCA
>JADHSZ010000027.1 GCA_016776635.1 Alphaproteobacteria bacterium | reverse complement strand
AGCCCCCGCTCGCGTCCGCCCGCCGTTTCACCGTGATAGGCGTTGACGTTCTGGCCAAGCAGAGTGATCTCGCATGCACCGTCGGCCACCAGCGCCTTGGCCTCGGCGGTGACGTCCTCCACGGGACGGGAATATTCGCTGCCGCGGGTATAGGGAACCACGCAGAAGGTACAGAACTTGTCGCAACCCTCTTGGATCGACAGGAACGCCGAGGCCCCCGGGGCGGACATCTGCGGCAGAAAATCGAATTTGGGGGCGGGCGGAAATTCCGTATCGAGAATCCCCGCCCCAGCTGTACCGCCTTTCGCGGTGGATGCACGGGCGGCGCGGGCCACCATTTCAGGCAGCCGGTGATAGGTCTGGGGGCCGAGAACGATATCCACATGAGGGGCCCGGCGGAGCATTTCCTCCCCTTCGGCCTGGGCTACGCAACCGGCAACGGCAATGGCCATGTGGTTGCCGCCGGATTCCATCCGTCGGTCGCGGATGTCACGCAGCCGTCCGAGCTCCGAATAGACCTTTTCGGAGGCTTTTTCGCGGATATGGCACGTATTGAGAATGACCATATCCGCATCGTCGGGCGCATCCACCGGACGAAAGCCAAGGGGCGCCAGAACATCCGCCATGCGGGCGGAATCATAGACGTTCATCTGGCAGCCGTAGGTTTTAATAAAGAGTTTTCTGGTCAAGCTTCCAAGCATCCACTGCCGCGGCCGTGAGGCATCTTCTGGCGGCATGCTGTGCAGGACGTCCCCACCGAAGTTACGTCCGGCGCCCCAGGCGGGCTCAGACCGTTTCCCCTCACGGCTCCAAACCCTCAGGAAAAACTAGCACTAAGCGGGGGAGAGTCAAGGTTTGCAGGCTTTGGAGAACGCCCGGAGAGAGCTTCCGACAAGCCCTTGGAGATAACGCGATGGCATTTGGCTGCCAGTTCCTTGCGCTTGCTTTCATGGGTAACGGTGATGGACTCATGAAATTCCACCTCGATGCTGACTTTCCCCAGGCCCAAAAGCTGCCACATATGAGGCACCAGCCCCACATCGCCGTACCAGGCACAGTAGGGGCGCATGGTCCGCCCCATGGGGAACCCGTCAAGCTGGGTGTAGGCGATAGTGACGGGCTGCAGGACCACCGGGGATTCTCCCGGCCCCGGTACGGCAGCCGAGAACAGACTGCTTTTGAATTCAAGAGCCCGGTTGCCGTCGCTGGATGTGCCTTCGGGAAAAAGGATGAGGTTCTCTCCCGCCACGAGACGGGTGCGCAGGATGTCGCGCTGGGTTCCGGCGCTCATATAAGCCTGGCGATCAACGAAAACCGTGCGTTGCAGGCGCGCCAGAATCCCGAAAAGAGGCCACTGGCCGATTTCCATCTTGGCAACGAACACGCAGGGCACCAGCGCCCCCATGATGGCGATATCGATATACCCGCAATGATTGGCGACAAACAGAATCGAAGTTCCCCGCACCGGCTCGCCCCGTATGAAAACTGAAATACCGAACAGGAAAAGACATCCCCGGTGATAGATCATGGGAATCGCCTTCGCCAATGGCAGATTCAAGGCCACCACAATCATCTGGATAGGAAACAGGAAAATGGTCCAGCCCATGTACAAAATGAGGCGCATTGCCGCGCGAAGATGAGATGTCGGGACTCCGTTCCCGCTCATGAGGTTACCTGTCTCTTTGAGTTTCCAGGCTTTGCACCGGACCCCCGGGAATCAGACCCCCAGGAATCGAATTCCCGGCGCCGACACAGCGCATTTATACGGCACGTTATCATAAACGCAGGCTCGTCACGGCCGCCCCGTCACAATGTAATTTCAGGTGGTGCATCATTAAAGAAGGGCGCTGCTTCTAGCTCTTCTTGGTTTTTTTCTCGAGGGGAACAGCATAAAGCTCAAGCCGGTGCTCGATCAGCTCATAACCAAGCTTCTTGGCTATCTGGCGTTGCAGTTTTTCGATTTCATCGTTTCTGAATTCAATGATCTCGCCGCTTTGTAGATTAATCAGATGATCATGGTGACTTTCGCTCACCTCTTCATAGCGGGCGCGGCCGTCCCCGAATTCGTGCCGCTCCAGAATATTAGCCTCCTCAAACAGGCGCACTGTGCGATAAACCGTAGCGATTGAAATCCGGGAATCGATGGCGTTGGACCGCCGATGGAGCATTTCCACATCTGGATGGTCGTCGGATTCAGACAGCACCCGAGCGATGACCCGGCGCTGTTCCGTCATCTTCAATCCTTTATCGCAACAAAGACGCTCAATCCGCGAGGGCACGTGGTCACCTCTTATCCGAGACTTTCATGACCTATCCCGACTTCCATAGCATAAAGGCGCAGGCCGGAACACCTGGGAAAGAAGTAAATAAATCATTCCAACGGCAAGGGGAACGCCCCAGGCGCCGAAAAGACGACGGTGATTTTGAAACGGCAACTTCCCCGCCTTAGCGGCGGCGACGGGCCTTGGTGCCCAGGCCGATGGCCTTGGCCAGCTTGCTGCGCTGTTTCGCGTAATTCGGCGCCACCATGGGATAATCGGAAGGCAGGCCCCAGCGCATGCGGTATTCGTCGGGCGTCATGTTATAGGCCGTCTTGAGGTGGCGTTTGAGCATTTTCAGCTTTTTTCCATCTTCAAGACAGATAATATAATCTGGAGTCACCGATTTGCGGACAGAAACCGCCGGCTTGGGAGCAACCGTAGCCTCACCAGCCCCGTCAATACCCGACAGAGTTTCAAAGACCTGCTGAAGAAGCTTGGGCAGTTCATCCACGGGAACAACATTGTGGGAAACATGCGCCGCAACAATTTGTGCCGTTAAGCCCAGTATTTCTTTCGAACTCACTTGTTCAGACATGTAAGATTAATCTCCAGAATACGAGTTATTCAAATATATACGTCTTGCGACTTATGTTCACAATGACAAAAAGCCGTATTCACAATGACAAAAAGCCGCACCCATTAAGTAAGAGAACAGAAACGAATTCCTTAAACGCGCCAAATAATTCTCATATGACCACTAATCTTCATAAAGCAGACTGTTTTCTCGACATTACGGATGAGGTTTGTCCCATGACCTTCGTCAAGACCAAGCTTATGCTTGAGCGAATGGCGCCCGGTGCTATCGCCGAGGTGCGCCTGCGGGCGGGGGAGCCTCTCGATAATGTGCCGCGGTCAGTGACGGAGGACGGACACGAAGTTCTTTCGTTGGCTCCCGAAGCCGATCAAGGGGAAACCCAGGGCGCGAAAGCCATCTATCGTCTACACATACGCCGCGCCTGAACCTTTTTGGGGTTTTTAAGCGCCCTGGTTTGAAAAACAGGACAGTGCCGGCATCTTATGGGGGGCCGTTTTTTCAATCCCCGCTATACGGCAACATATGTGGGAATATCCCTAAGCTCCCTCTCCATTTCCCCTTTTTTCTGCCAAAGGTCGCAGGCCGTCTGCATATTGGCCCAAAGGTTAGGGCCATTCCCGCATAATTTTCCAATTCGCAGGGCGAGGGCCGGGGTCACCGACGCTTCCTCCGCCAGAATGCGGTGAAGCATTTGACGGGAAATGCCAAGATCACGGGCTGCCTGCGACACGGATATCCCGAGCGCGGGAAAGACGTCCTCTCTGAGGATCGCGCCGGGATGGGTGGGTTTGTTCGCCATTATTCACCGGCCTCCAGTTCTATACCCACGGGTCCGCCTTCCCACCCAAAGGTTAAATAGAACAGACCCTCCACGTGAATGCGCCATCGCCGGGGCGTGCCATTCAGCTTGTGAAATCCATAGCCGGGGATGTCCAGGTCCTCCGGCGTGCTGACATTTTGCAGGCAATCGAGCCGCCGTGTGGCGTTATCTTCGATCTCCGGAGGAATGTGAAAATCTGCCATTTTTATTCATCCTCTTTTGCCATGGATGTGAAAAATCACTTATAGATCAATATATTACTTTATGTAAATCATTAATTTACATTTGTAAATATTTTATTTACATTTCAGGAAATATCGCGGGCCAGGACCCAGGCATCGGCCCGTTCGCGCTGTGGCGGAATCTCCGTTCTCACACCTTCCGCTCCCACCCCTGGGGAACAGCGTGAACAATAACCAGGCCGCCGCCCTATTTCCCGAAAGCCCATTCTCTCATAGAGCCCCCGGGCGGAATCGTTATCTCCCGCCACCTCCAGAACCATGCGTGTGGCGTCCCCGGCCTTGGCCCGAAACATGGCGGCTTCAAGAAGACGAACGCCGAGCCCGGCGCCACGGATTTGAGGATCAACACCGAAGGTAAGCACTTCGCAATCCTCCCCGGCTATGCGGCAGAGAATAAACCCCGCCGGCGAGGGACTCTCACCTACCGTTTCCTGTTCAGCACCAGAGATAAATTCCCCAGAGAGGGAACCCCCGGCGATGAAACCAAAGCCGCCCGGCGATACCAAAGCCCGGGAAAGGTCCTGGCCGCTCCAGCCACCATGGCTGCCACCCCCCTCACGGGAAGACCCCCCCTCCGCGCCAGGGGTGGAAAAACAGCGGGCATGAAGGGCGGAGACACCAGACAGAGCGGCGGCATCCGCCGGGTCCATGGCAGTGATCCCCACCTCGCGGCCCTCTTTCACACCGTTTCCTCTTTCACCCCATCCTGGGGCAGGCGCGCGTAATGGGAATGGATATAAAGCGGCGCGGGCTCTGATTCGGAAGTCCCGGCGTCACGGCTGGCGGCAAGTGCCGCCACGGCGGCGGCATCGGGCAGCCCCGGACCGTCCCCATAGACAATCTGGCGGCCCGAGCCGGCGGCGCCCTCCGCCGCCAGAATATTCCGGATCAGTGGTGCGCCGTTTCCGGCAATAAGCACCGTGCCTTTCTGTGGCAGCCGTCCGGGAATCTCTTCGGGCATGGCCGAACCGGGAGGCTCCAGGGGGCTCCAGACGGGCTGCCAGGGGAACATGGAATCGCCGTCTTGGTTTCGGGAAAACATCTGAACATAGAGATCGCTGCGCCCCGCCGACAGCGCCACCAACAGGGTGTGGGGCGGCGTTATATCTCCGTCTCCGCCCCTGGCACGCGCCTCCAGAGCGATGGCCTCAAGGCTGGTCACACCCACCAGCGGCAGACCTCCCCCGGCCAGCGCCAGGCCGCGGGCGGCGGCCAGGCCGATACGCACCCCGGTGAAGGAGCCCGGCCCCACCGTGACCCCCAGCCGGTCGAGATCCCCAAAGGCCCAGCCGGCCTCCCCCATCACAGCTTCCACCATGGGGATGAGCGCCTCCGACTGACCGCGCTCCATGGGTTTGCAACAGTGGGCCACGATCGGAGTACTGTTCTCCTGCTTGCGGTCGTCCCCCCCCTTCTGGTCATCCCACAGAGCCACCGAACAGGAAGCGGTCGACGAATCGAGGGCCAACAGTCTCATGACAACGCCCCCCGGGCCCCAACGCCCGCGGCATAACAACCAGCCATGGGGCAAGACGGACGAAGATATGCCATGCTAAAATCGGGGCTAAAACCGGCGTCGCGCCACCCCTTCCGCCCCATGATCAAGAGCCGTCCATGACCCTGGTAGAAATAGCCCCGCCCGACTTTGATGTGAGCCTCGATCTGGCCTACGCCACAGCCGACAACTTCACCGGAGAACCAGTCTATGCCCGCGCCGCCTGTTATCTGCACCAGGAGGCGGCGGAAAAGCTGGCCCAGGCCATCACACTGGCGGCGGCTCAGGGATTCCGGCTGAAAATTTTTGATGGATTCCGTCCCACCGAGGCCCAGCAGGTCTTGTGGAATCACACTCCCGACCCGGAGTTTCTTGCCGATCCCGCCAGGGGGTCGCCCCATTCCCGTGGCGCGGCGGTGGATTTGACCCTTATTGATGGCGCGGGCGATGCACTGGATATGGGCACGCCGTTCGATGCCTTTACGCCACTCTCCCATCACGGCTGCACCGAAATCAGCCCCACGGCCCAGGCCAACCGCTCTCTGCTTCTGGGGCTGATGACGGCCGCGGGTTGGGATTTCTATTCCAAGGAATGGTGGCATTATCAGCTCTTCGATTCACGGCGTCTGCCGCTGATCAGCGATGGTGAACTGGAACAAGGACTCATGTAAGGCCGCTTTCAGCCATAGCTCACACGATGGAGCAGGCCTCGTCAAATTCAGGCCTTGGCGCCCGCGGCTTGAGTAGTGAGGCATCGCCGCGCCCCAGATTACACAACATGATCGATTTCACCCGGCCATCGGAGAAAAATTCGGCATCGGTTTTCTCGGCGTCATAGCCTCCTATGGGGCCGCAATCGAGACCCAGGGCCCGCGCCGCCATAAAAAAATAAGCCGCCTGTAGGGTGGCCTGCGTGCGGGCAAATTCCCGTGCTCTTTCGGGGTTTTCCGCCATATGCGACCCCATGGAGGAGTGAGGAGCAAGGCGGTCCATGATCTCATAGAAGCGGGTATCGTAGCCAAGAATGACCGTTACCGACGCGCTCTCCGTTTTTTCCTGATTTCCCTGTGAAACACAGGGAACCAACTTCACCCGGGCTTCCTCCGAGACCACGAAGATCATTCGCAGCGGACAGCTGTTGGAGCTCGTGGGGCCCATCTTGGTCAGATCATAAACCGAGCGAAGAAGATCGTCGGCCACCGGCTCGTCCAGCCAGCCCCTGTGGCTGCGCGCCTCGCGGAAAAGAATATCCTGACCCTCGTCGTTCAGAACAGCGCTCACTGTTTATGCTCCCTCATTAGGAATGGACAATATGGTCCCTCAAAGTGGCCCTCCCGGAAAAGTCTTTCAAGGAGTTCCGTAAAAGGAGAGGACCGGAAAAACATGCTTAACAGACCGTTAACTCTGCTTGCGGAGACGGCATGGCGCTTCTAGTGTGCCTTCCACCACCATTACGGGTGAAAAAATGCACGGAACGTATCACGGCACACAGATCATGAAACGCGGCATTGCCTTTTCCTTGGTGAATCTCCATGTCTCCCTCATGGCCCACGCCCTGTTCGCCATAGGCTTCCTGCTCACATGCCAGGCGGTGGCAGTGGCGCAAACCGCAGATTCCGCCACCGATTCCGACACCTTCGCAAATTCCACCGCCTCCGCGGTGGTGTTCATGTATCACCGATTCGGCGAAGATCGCCTGCCTTCCACCAATATCCGCATCGACCAGTTTGAATCCCACATCGCCGAACTTTCCAGCGGCGGCTACCACGTTCTTCCGCTGCCTGAAATTCTGAGCGCCCTGCGCGAGGGGCGCGGTCTGCCCGACCGCACCGTGGGTATTACCATCGATGACGGATTCCGCTCGGTTTATACCCAAGCCTTCCCGAGGCTGCAGGAAGCGGGCTTTCCCTTCACCGTCTTCATCGCCACCGACGGCATCGACAGCGGCAACAAGAATCTCATGAGTTGGGACCAGGTGCGGGAACTCGCCGCCCAAGGCGTTACTATCGGCGCTCATACCGCATCCCACCTGCATATGGTGGATTCCACCACGTCAAAAAACCGCGACGACATCGCCCGCTCCAACGCACGATTCCATGAAGAACTGGGATATACGCCCCGACTGTTTGCCTACCCTTACGGAGAATCGGGCCTGGAGGCGGCGGCGATGGCTGAAGCCGCCGGATATGAAGCCGCCTTCGGCCAGCATTCCGGTGTGGTTTACCCCGGGTCCGATTTCTTCAACCTGCCCCGCTTCGCCCTCAACGAAAAATACGGAACGCCTGAGCGATTCCGCCGGGTGGCCGATGCCCTGCCGCTTCCGGTGACCGACCTTTTGCCCGCGGATATGGTGCTGAATACCGATCTGCCCGCGGTGGGATTTACCGTGGATGAGGGTATCCGCCACCTCAACCGGCTCGCCTGTTTCCCCTCCACCGGACCACAGGCCATGGTTGAGCATCTGGGGGGACGCCGCATCGAAGTGCGCTTTGTGAATCCCCTTCCGCAAGGGCGCTCCCGCCTCAACTGTACCCTTCCCGGCCCCGAGGAACGCTGGCGCTGGCTGGGCATGATGTTCTACCGGCTGCCTCCGGCTGCCGGCGAATAACTTTCCCACAAAAAACGCCCCACCAAAAAATGGGGGGCGTTTTCAGAGAAGTGACTTGTAAGGGCCGGCTCAGCCTCCGGAAAGCCCCAGCCCGGCCATCTGCGCGCCGTGGAGCCTGGCATGATCGAGCGGCGCCAGATCGTTGGCCGCCATAATGCGATGCAGGGTGTTCACATAGTCGTGGCCGCGTTCCGAATACCGCGTCAGTGTCTTGGCCAGATCCAGGCCGTCAAGGCCGGTGCCAAGACGGCGCATGGTCGCGCGGGTCTTGCGAAACTCACGATAGGCGCGGTGGGTGTTGAGGTTGTCGATATAGGCATGCACGCCGTCGATTAACCGGCTATAGGCCCGCACGGCATGAGTGCTGTCGGCATCGCGATCAAGGGGCACCAGCCCCCGGGCCTCGTTAAAGGTCCACTGTCCGAAGGGCGCGTTCCCATCCTGGGCAAAACGCGACGTGCCCCAACCGCTTTCCTCAACCGCCTGGGAAAGAGCAAGCGAAGCCGGCACCACATCCACCCGATCAAGGAGTTTTACCAAAATCGCTCTGTCGAGCCGCGCCTCATCAAGGCCGTAGCGCTTCGCCAAATTTTTCAGCCAGGCGCGATCCTGCTTTGACAAAGTGCCGCCAACACGCACCTGGGAGTTGAGCTCCAGAAGCCGTCCGCGATCGGCCATAATAGTGTCGTTCACCTGCAGGATCAGGGGCAACATGGCCTTGAGGAACAGGGCCTTGCGGGCCGAGACCGACGACATGGTTTTCAGGTCACGGGGCAGATGATCGAGAAAAACCCTGGGCACCGGCTGGTGGCCGTAGCGCACTTTGGTCAGGCTGTAATCAAGTGAGTTGAAGAAACTACCCAGCTTGGCCACGCTCTTGACGGCCATACCGCCACGCAAATTGACAATGGATCCGCCACTCGGCGGCGACACCACGGATGGGGAGTGCGCTTCCGGCAGCCACGAATCGTCGCCGGAGGCGAGCACAAGCGGGGCCTCGGAAAGCTCATAAGCGGGTTTACGCTCAGGCTTGGGCGGCGTGGCCACGGCCACCTCTACAGTCTCGGCGGTGGTCTCGCTGGCGGCTTCCAAAGCCGGAGGCTCCTCCGCCGCCTTCACCGGCTCAAGCGAGACCTTTGCCGCGACGGCAACGGTTTCAACCGGCACTTCCGGGGGCAGAGCGATGGCAAAGACCGGCGCCGAACGGTGCGGCGTCTCATCGGCGGCCAACAGCGGCAGGGAATACATGGCCCGCTTGACCGGGCTCAGCGCCGCGGCCGAATACATGCCGACCACGCACAGGCCCACGAAGCCGAGTGCAAACTGTTCGTAACTAGGACGCTGCCGAGAGGCGCTATCCTTGGAATCAAATGATGTCATGAGAAACAGAACCTAGGGTAAGCAGATGAACTTTCATACGATGAAATAAACAAGAACAACTCCCCCCGTGGCAGTCCCGTGGGCGGAATGTAGCAACACAAAGCCAGTGCGTCCAGACTCAGAAAACCGAATCGGGAGAAAAAATTTCCAGTGTGGGATTTGGGTCTTACAGAGCCTTCAAAAGCGCCTTTTCAGCACCTCTCTCGGGGGTTCTCCTACGTGACGGGGCGTACTTCCTCCACCTCGGGAACATAATGTTTAAGCATATTCTCAATTCCCGCTTTTAAGGTCATGGTAGAGCTAGGACAACCCGAACAGGCGCCCTGCATCTGCAGGTAAACCACCCCTTCTTCGAAGCCATGAAAGATGATGTCGCCGCCATCCTGGGCAACCGCCGGACGCACGCGGGTCTCGATGAGCTCCTTGATCTGGCGCACCACGTCGTCCTCTTCTCCCTCGCTTTGCGCAGCCGCGCCCTCATCGGCCAGGACCGCTGGCCCGCCCGCGGCGTAATGCTCCATGATGGCGCCGAGAATGGAGGGCTTGAGAACCTGCCATTCCTTATCTTCCGCCTTGGTGACGGAAACAAAATCATTACCGAGAAAAACCCCCGTCACGCCCTCTACCGCGAACAGCCGCTCGGCAAGAGGTGAGCGGGAGGCCGCTTCCGCCGTGGGAAAATCAGCCGTTCCCTCTTCCAGAACAGGTTCGCCCGGAAGGAACTTCAGGGTCGCGGGATTGGGGGTCTGTTCGGTCTGAATAAACATGGCTCACCATTGTCCAGATAATATTGCATGACTGCGCCCTTTACATGGCCTGCCGGGGCGCAAAGATCAAGGTTTCACGCAAGGCGGCGCAGTGATGGAACAGTACGACACAGGGCGCGCCGAAGACCTAAGCAATGGCCTTGATCTGTTCGTCACTGAGATTCCCCGGCACGATGGTAATGGGAACACGGAGCTTGCTCACCAGCTTGCCCGTCAGCGCCGAGACCAGGGGGCCGGGGCCTTTGGCTCCAGTGGCCGCACCCAGCACCAAAATGGAAATGGCGGGCTCCTCCTCGATCAATTCAAGAACGCATTCGTCGCGGTTCCCTTCACGCAGGAACAGCACCGGGAATTCTCCCGCCCATTCGTTGACCTCCGCCGAAAGGTCCTGCATCACTTCTTCCGCCCGTTCGCGGTTTTCTTCCTGGCTGAGGTCTTCGGCCGCCATCCAGTGCATGAATTCGGTGGGTTCGATCACATAAATCAGGGCCACCTTGCCCCCGGTGCTCTTGGCGCGAAGGCTGGCAAAACGCAACGCCGCGCGCATTTCCTCGGTTTCATCCACCACCACCAGGAAGACGCGGTCCTGACTTTGTGACGATTGTTTTGCCATGATCACACCCTTCTGAACGCCACCGCGCCCAGCCACCCCGCCAGCATGGCCAGAATCACGGAAAGAATACCATAGAACGCCGCATGGCGGTGGGCGAAGAGGAAGACCTCGGCCCCCAGCCCCACTTTGCTGACGATGAGCGGCGTCGTCTGTGCCCCCACCACATGGCCGTCGCGGATAAGAAACACCTCGATAGTGTAAGTGCCGGTGGGAACATTGGGCGGAAACACCACATTGGTGCGGAACAGCCTCTCGCCGAGAAACGTCACCTTGCCCTCGCCCGGCGCGTAAAGCCCTTCACGGGTCTTGCCGCGTATGAGGGCGGCGCGGAAGGAAACCATTTCCGCCTGCGCCACCGATTCCTCCGCCGCCGCCGAAATCTCAAGAAAAGACAGGCCCAGCTGGTGGCGCGACAACAAGGCATAGGGCACGAAATCCCCCACCGGACGATTGCTTGCCATGCGGAAAAAGACCGGCACCTTTTCGAAGGTTACTTCCTCGCGATTGACCCATATCCCGCCGATCCGGTCCTTGCGCCGCACTTTCAGCGGCTCTTCCGGCCCGCGCACCAGAACCACCACATCTCCGTCGCCGTCGGTGGCGCCGAAAAGCAGCAATTCGGAACCCTGAAACCCGGTGGTGATGGCAATCAGGTGCGACGACAAATCCGCCACCAGGGCTTCCGCCCGCGCCGTCGCCGTGGCGGTGAGAAGGAACATCACGGCCAGCATCAAGATCGGCCAGCTCCGGACTCCTACGTATTTTTTCATAATTGCCCGGACCATGGTCACCGCCCCCCGGAAGAAGCTGTTGAAGTGGTCGGAGAAACCAGGGAGAACAGGTCGTCGGGTGTGGCCACCAGATCGAAAAATATGCGCGCGCAAACCCCGAGCACCACCAGCGCCAGCAATCCGCGCAACTGTTCGCCACGCAGGAACGATCCCGCCCTGGTGCCGATCTGGGCGCCGATCACGCCCCCCACCAACAGCAGCAGCGCCAGAAAGGCGTCCACGGTCTGGTTGTAATAGGCCTGGAGGATGGTCACGTTGGCAGTAACGAAGATGATCTGGAACAACGACGTGCCCACCACCATGGAGGTGGGCATACCGATCAGATAGATCATGGCCGGCACCATGACGAAGCCGCCGCCCACGCCCATGATGGCCGCCAGAATGCCCACGAAAAAGCCAATTCCCGCCGGCAACAGCGCGCTGATATAGAGCTTGGACTTGCGGAAACGGGTCTTCAGCGGCAAGCCATGCAGCCAGATATGTTTATGCAGCTTGCGTTGCGCCGCTTCGCGGCGGCGATGGCGGAACATGGCGCGGCCGCTTTCCACCAGCATCAGTGCGCCGATCACCGACAGGAACACCACATAGGCAAGGGCGATCACCAGGTCAATCTGGCCGAACCCACGCAGCACGGAAAACAGCCATACGCCGAAACTGGACCCCACCAGACCGCCGGCCAACAGGATGAACCCCATCTTGAAGTCCACATTACTGCGCCGCCAGTGGGCGAAAACCCCCGAGACCGAGGCGCCGAGAATCTGGTTGGCCTCGGTGGCCACGGCCACGGCCGGGGGAATACCGGTGAAAATCAGGAACGGCGTCATAAGAAAGCCGCCACCGACGCCGAACAGACCCGACAGCGCGCCCACGAGCCCGCCCAGGCCCAGAAGATAGAAGACGTTGACGGAAATCTCGGCAATGGGAAGGTAGACCTGCATCAGGGGCGGCCCTGGCGCAAATGGCGACACTTCGGCGAGCCCGCGCAACCGCAATGGCGGCGGCTCATCCTGTCAGGCCCGGAACCCATGGCGGCTCCCATAGCCCCCCACATTTAGCAGATAAACCCCTGAGACACCTCTGAATATAGAGTGCGGAGCGGGGCCGCATCAACCCCCCGCCGCCATCCATCCCCCGGCGCCGAACACCCCCCCGAATCATTCCCGGGGGCGCCGCTACGGGCGCAGCAGGCCGATGATGTCCTGAATCTCACGCAGATGCTGCTTCGCCATGGCACCGGCCCGTTCCGCGCCGCGGCGCAGGATGCCGTCCACATGGCCGGTATCCGCCTTCAGTTCACCGATTTTCTCGGCGATGGGGCCAAGCCGCGCCACCGCCAGATCAGAGAGCTCGTTCTTGAACTCGGAAAACATCTTGCCCGCAAATTGATGACACACGTCCTCGGCGCCGGTTTCCGCCAGGGCGGCGTAAATCCCCACCAGATTGGCGGCCTCGGCCCGGCCCTCGAGCCCGGCCGGGGTTTCGGGCAGGGGGTCGGCATCGGTGCGCGCCTTGCGGATTTTAAGGGCGATAGCATCGGCGTCATCGGTCATGTTGAGGCGCGAATAATCGGAAGCATCGGACTTGCTCATCTTGTTGGCGCCGTCGCGCAGACTCATGACGCGGGTGGCGGCACCCAAAATCCGTGGCTCGGGCAAGGGGAAATAATCCACCCCGTACTGCCGGTTAAAGGCGCCGGCAATATCGCGGGACAATTCCAGATGCTGTTTCTGGTCATCCCCCACCGGCACGTGAGTGGCGCGATAGAGAAGAATATCTGCGGCCATCAGCACCGGATAGGCATACAGACCCAGCCCCGCATTCTCGCGGTGCTTGCCCGCCTTTTCCTTGAACTGGGTCATGCGGTTGAGCCAGCCCAGCGGCGTGGTACAAGCCAGTATCCAAGCCAGTTCGCTGTGTTCGGGCACCATGCTTTGGTTGAAAATGATACATTTTTCGGGATCGATCCCGGCGGCAATATAGGCCGCCGTTACCTCGCGCGTATGGGCGCGGAGATCGTCGGGATCCTGGGGCTGGGTGATGGCGTGAAGGTCGACGATGCAGAAAATGCACTCGAAATCCTCCTGCAGAGCCACCCAATTGCGGATGGCGCCCAGATAGTTACCGAGATGGAGGTTTCCGGTGGGCTGCACGCCCGAAAAAATACGGCTCATAAAAACGGCACTTGGTTGGATGACGGACAGGTATGGCGAAAGGCGGGTTTGTTATGGCTGTTTGCGTGGGGGGTGGTCAAGGGCATCATCCCCCCAAGAGCGGTCCTGGAATCATCCTCGGGATCATCCCCGGGATCATCCCAGGTTGCGCCCGTGCGAACGCCACAGCACATCCAGCCGCGCCGCGCCCGTGGCTTGCGCCAGGCCGCCATAAAGAACCATCCCCGCCACAACCAGCGCCGCCAGCGCGGCAAAGCGCATGGCTTGATCCCCCGCCAGGGGCCCTTCCAAACCACCGGCCAGGAAAACCAGAGCCACCGCCAATGCCGCCGAGCACAGCAGCATCCGCGCCACCCGTCGACGCAACTGCGCATCCACGGCCAGATGGCCGCGTTGTTTGAGACCCTGGGCCAGCATCGCGGCGTTGAACCAGGCCGATGTGGCAGTGGCCAGGGCCAGACCCACATGGGCCAGGAAATTCATCAGGATCAGGCTTAGCACCACGTTCAGCACCATGGCCACAATCCCGATCTGGATCGGTGTCTTGGTATCCTCGCGGGCGAAATAGCCGGGCGCCAGCACTTTGACCAGCACATAGGCCGGCAGGCCGATGGCGAAGGCCGCCAGGGCCTGGGCCGTGGCCTGGGCGTCGGCGGCGGAGAATGCGCCACGCTCGAACAGTACCGTCACCACCGGAACGGAAAGAGTAATCAGGGCGGCGGCTGCCGGCAAAGCGAGAAACAGCACATATTCGATGGCCCGGTTCTGGCTTTCCAGCGCCGCTTCGCCTTCGCCGCTTTTGACTTGGCGCGAGAGCAGAGGCAACAGCGCCGTGCCCACCGCGACCCCAACCACGCCCAACGGCAGCTGGTTCACCCGGTCGGCGTAATAAAGGAAGGAAATGGACCCCGTAGGCAACAGCGAGGCGATAATCACATCAATCACCAGATTGACCTGGTAGACGCCCGCGCCCAGGGCTACGGGAAAGAACAGCTTCAGCAGCCGCCGGATTTGCGGTGATAACCGCGGACGTGGAAGGCGCAGCACCACCCCTTCCCGCTTCAACGCCGCCATCAACCACACCAGCTGTACCACACCGGCGGCGAAGACACCCCAGGCCAGGGCGTGGCCCGGCGTCGTCGCGGTTTGCGCGAATCCCGCCAGGGCGGTGATCAAACACAGATTGAGCAGGATCGGCGTCGCCGCCATGGCCGCGAAACGGTCCAGCGTGTTGAGCACGCCGCCCTGAAGCGATACCAGGGAAATGAACAGGATATAGGGAAAGGTGATCCGTGAGAGCTCCACCGCGAGATCGAATTTTTCCGGATCCTCGGCAAAGCCCGGAGCCAGCACATGCATGAACCAGGGCATGGCGATCTCGAACAGAACCACCAGCCCCAACAGAACCCACAACAGCACCGACGCCGCCTGGGCGGCGAACGCCAGTGCCCGTTCGCGGCCGTGCTGCGCCAACTCCCCGGAAAAAATCGGGATAAAAGCGGCGGAAAACGCACCTTCGGCAAACAGACGGCGGAAAAAATTGGGCAGCTTGAAAGCGACGAAAAAAGCATCGGCGATAGGGCCGGCGCCGAGAAAGGCGGCGATCAGGATATCACGCAGAAACCCCAGAACACGGCTGACAAGGGTCAGCCCCCCCACCGTGGCGATATTGCGCAAAAACGCCATGCAGCCGGTCTAGCGGATTTTACCAAATGGTGGAAGCGGGAAAGAACACAGCCCCGTTCAGCCGGCGGCGGTTTTGCGTACTGAACGCGCCTTTGCCCGTGACTTGCGCTGGCGGCGGTGCTGGACTTTTTCCGGGGCTTCCTCCCTGCCTCGTGATGGCGGTTTGGAGGCATTTTCGGAAGGTTCCAGGGTACGCAGAAGGGCCTCCCTGATCTGTTCTATCTTGGAATCGTTTTCCACCTTGAGGCCAAAAATATCCTTCACGTAGAAAACGTCCACCACCCGCTCGCCATAGGTGGAGACTTTGGCGGTGGAAACCTGCAGGCCGCAATCGGTGAGCACCTGCGTCACCTCGAACAGCAAACCCGGACGGTCACGGCCGTTGATCTCGATCACGGTATTGGTGGCGCTGATGGTGTTGTCCATATGCACTTGCGGCGGCACGGTGAAAACATGGGCACGCTCGGGCAGGGTGTGGGAACGCTTTGCCAACTCTTCGCCCGGCCGCAAGGCGCCGGTGAGCGTGGCCTCGATCAACCGCTCCAACTCCTTGAGCTTGTTGGCGTCATCGAAGACGTGGCCTCCCGATTCCTGAACCCAGTCACCCACTTCCTGTACCGAAAACGCATCCATGGCCATGCCATTAGTCAGGGTAAAGATGCGGGCGTCCACGATATTGCCGCCGGCCAGCGCGATGGCCCCGGCAATGCCCGAAAACAGGCCCGGATGGTCCGATGTGTAAATGGTGACTTCGGTGACGTCACGGGGCCGGTCCACGCGGCAGTCGATGGCCAGCGGGTGATCCGTATCGGCATTGGCGCGCACCATATTGGCCTGACGCGTGTGGCTGGCGATATCCTGGGACAGCCAGTAGACGGGGGTTCCCAGCCTTTCGAAGTCGGCAAAGTCGGCCTTGCTCCATGTGGGCAGGGCGCGGTGCAGCGCCTCCTTGGCCGCGGCGATCCGGTCCTCGCGCTTTACCAGGGAGAAATCACCCGACAGGGCTTCCTCGGCGCTGTAATAGAGTTCCCGCAGCAACACCGCCT
Organism: Alphaproteobacteria bacterium; assembly: GCA_016776635.1. Taxonomy (GTDB): domain Bacteria; phylum Pseudomonadota; class Alphaproteobacteria; order UBA11136; family UBA11136; genus UBA11136. The sequence continues at coordinate 21,885 of JADHSZ010000027.1, read as the reverse complement.
TCCACCCGTTCCACACCGTGGGCCCCACCGCGCGGATATCCACCACGGTAAGGACCAGGAGCAGGCGCAGCCGTTCCGGAGACTGCACCACTTCTATGAAATCATTAATCGTCTTGGCCTCGTTGATATCGCGGCGGAAGGCCGTATGACTCATCAACAGGTGATGGCGCACGAGCCAGGACACGGTTTCCGTCTCCGCCGCATCGAGCCCCAAACGCGGCCCCAGCTTTTCGGCGACCTCAGCACCGAGGATGCTGTGGTCGCCGCTGCGTCCCTTGGCGATGTCATGCAGTAGAACCGCCAGATAGAGGGTGCGGCGCGAACTGATCTTGGGAAAGATTGTGGTCGACAGGGGATGGTCTTCTTCTAATTCCCCCCTTTCGATGCGGTTGAGGATGCCGATGGCGCGGATGGAATGCTCATCCACCGTATAGACGTGGTACATGTCATGCTGTGTCTGCGCCACCACACGCCCGAAATCGGGAATAAAACGTCCCATGACACCGGCCTCGTTCATGCGGGTCAGGGCGGTGTCGGGTGCATTTTTCGAGGTCAGAATCTCCACGAACAGGGCGTTGGCCTGTGGGTCTTTGCGCAGTTTCGCGTCGATCAGGCCGAGCTTGCGCGTCACCTTGCGCAGGGCCACGGGATGAATGTCGAGTCCCAGCTGCTGGGCCAGATGAAAGAGGCGGATCAGGTTCACCGGATCCTCGACGAACACGTCGCTTTTGTCCACCACCAGCCACGATCCCTCGACCCTGAACCCTTGCGGAATCTTGCCGCGCAGGGCGAGCCGCCGCCAGTTGAGCCGTGGCGCCCTTTTGCGTTCGGCCTCAAGCGCGGCGCAGAAGATACGAGTCAGGTCGCCCACATCCTTGGCCACCAGGAAATAATGCTTCATAAAGCGTTCGACGCCGAGGCTTCCGGCATGGTCGGTATAGCCCATGAGGCGGCCGATTTCCGATTGCAGGTCGAAGGTGAGGCGCTCCTCCGCGCGGCCCGAAACATAGTGCAGATGACAGCGCATGGTGAGGAGAAAGTTCAGCGCCTTGGCGAACAAATTGGCCTCCGAGCGGGTCAGCACCTTGAGCGCCACCAACTCGTCCACGTCGTCCACCGCGAAAATATATTTGGCGATCCAGAACAGGGTGTGCAGGTCGCGCAGGCCGCCCTTCCCTTCCTTGATGTTGGGTTCCATCACATAGCGGCTGTCGCCTACCGTGATGTGGCGTGCATTGCGCTCGGCCAGCTTGGCCTCGATATAGGCGGTCTCCGAGCCGCTCACCACCTCGTCCTGGAAGCGCCGGCGCAAGGTATTGTAAAGACGTTTGTCGCCGGCAAGAAAGCGCGATTCAACCAGGGTGGTACGGATCACCAGATCGGCTTTCGCGGTGCGCATGCATTCGTTTAAGGAACGGGTGGCATGTCCCACCTTCAGGCCCAAATCCCACAGGATATAAAGGATGTATTCCACCGCTTTTTCGCGGTGCGGCGTCTTGGCTTCGGGCAACAGGAACAGCAGGTCGATATCGGAAAAGGGCGCCAGTTCGGCCCGGCCATAGCCACCCACGGCCACCACCGTCAAACGTTCTTCCTTCGCCGCTGGGTCAAGGGGAAAGAGATCGTTTTCCACAAATTCCAGGAGGACACGAATGATCTGGTCCATGAGAAAGGTCTGGGCGTGAACCGTTTCCAGTCCGTCCGCGCCCTCGGCGAAACGGTGGCGGACGGCCTCGCTGCCCGCGGCCAGCACCTCCTTGAAATACTCAAGGAGACGAGCGCGGAGAACAGCATCGGAAAGCCCCTTTTCCTTCCTCAGGCCGGAAAGAAAGGCCGCGACCTTGCGGCGGTCGAAAATCTCGCGCTGCCGGGGCACATCGTAGAGTCCGGCCTGTTTTCCAGCCTTGGCGGTAGCCTTGGCCGATTTTTTCCCGTCCGAATCTTTGGCCGGTTTCTTTCCGCCCACGGTTTTGGTCGAAGCTGTTTTATCGGAACCCATAGGTGCCAAATGCCCTTGATTTTATGGGAATGCAAGCATCCCCCATATGCAGCGTCTATATAATACGTATAGAGTCTTTTTGTGGCGGGGAAGGCGGCAAGGAAAATGAATGACGAAGAATTCCAACGTCGGCTGGAGGAACTGATCGAAGACCGGCACAGCGGCGCCAGCGAACTGGCGCGGCTGGGTCTCGAGATGGCCGCCCAGTGTGCCCAATCCGCTGAGGCGAAAAAGACCATCGAGCTGCGGCATTATCTGGCCGAGCGGGCCGAAGCCCTGGGCGCCGCCCGGCCCAGCATGTCGCCGTTGAAAAACCTGATGGAGAACTGGAAGGAAAGCCTGGAGGTTTTGCCCGACGAGGTGGGGGAGGCCCGCGCCAAGGCGGCGGAAACCGCCTTGCGTCTGGCCGAACAGTCAACCAAGGCAAGTTTCGAGGCCGCGGCGCTCACCAGCGCCCTGGTGGGCGACAACAAGACCATCATCACCCACAGCTTCAGCTCCACCGTTCTCGAGGTTTTCCATCTTCTGAAAAATCGCGGCGTACAAGCCATCGTTCCCGAATCCCGGCCCCTGTGTGAAGGCGGCGAGCTGGCCGAACGCCTGGGCCAATGGGATATCCCCACCACCTATATCACCGACGCCCAGGTCGGCCTGTTCGCGGGCCGCGCCGACATGGCCATTGTTGGCGCCGACACCCTGTTGGCCGACGGCAGCGCCATCAACAAGGCGGGAACCTTTCTTCTCGCCATGGCCGCTCATGACCAGGACGTGCCGTTCTATGTCTGCTGCGAGAGTTTCAAGCTGTGCCCGCAGGAAGAGTCGCCCGAGTTGGAGGAAATGAGCCCGGCGGAGCTGGGCGCGCCGCCATGGCCCGGCGTTACCGTCAGCAATATCTATTTCGATGTCACCCCGGCCCACCTCATCACCGGCTGGTGCACCGAGCGCGGGGCCCCTGACCCCGGAATCGGGGGAAAATAATAAATAGAGACCCCAGAATCGGGGGAAAATAATAAATAGAGACCCCGGAAACTTAAAACGTTCTGCATCCGGAACGAATGCCGGGCTACGGCTCTTCCGCCATTAATTCTTTCAGACGATAGAGAAGCTCCATGGCTTCCTTGGGCGAGAGATGGTCGGGGTTAATCCCGCCCAGCGCCTCTTCCAGTGCTGAAGACGCGGTCCCGGATTCGCTCTCGGTGGCGGCCGATGCCGCCGAGAACAGCGGCAGATCGTCGGCAAGCCGGTTCAGCGCCCCGCTTTGTTCTCCCTGTTCGAGAGTTCCCAGAACCTGGCGGGCGCGGGTAACCACGGCGCCCGGCAGCCCCGCCAGTTCGGCCACGTGGATGCCGTAGGAACCTTCGGCCACGCCCGGCGCCACTTCGTGCAGGAACACCACCTCGCCCTGCCAGTCCTTGACCCGCATGGTATGCAGGGAAAGCGCCGTCAGCGACGCCGCCAGCGCGGTAAGTTCGTGATAATGGGTGGCAAACAGCGCCCGCGCGCCGTTGACGTCGTGCAAGTGCTCGACGCAGGCCCAGGCGATGGACAAACCGTCATAGGTGGCGGTGCCGCGCCCGATTTCATCCAAGATCACCAGACTGCGCGGCCCGGCGCGGTGGAGAATGGCCGCCGTTTCCACCATTTCCACCATGAAAGTGGAGCGCCCCCGCGCCAGATCGTCGGCCGCCCCCACCCGCGAGAAGAGACGGTCCATCACGCCGATGCGCGCGCTTTCCGCCGGCACGAAAAGCCCGGCATGGGCCATCACCGCAATCAGCGCATTCTGGCGCAAAAACGTGCTTTTGCCCGCCATATTGGGGCCGGTGAGCAACCACAGGCGTTGCCCCTGCGCCAGATCACAGTCATTGGGGACAAAAGGCGCGGCGCCGTCGCTTTCCAGCGCCGCTTCCACCACCGGATGACGCCCGGATTTTATTTCGCACTCGAAACTGTCGTCCACATGGGGCCGGCAATAGCGCCTGGTCACGGCCAGCTCCCCGTTGGCGGCGGCCACATCAAGGCCCGCCAGCGCCGCTGCGGTATGGGCGATGGGCTCGGCGCGGGCCGTCACTTCGCCCACCAGGTCCTCGAACAGCTTGATCTCCAGCGCCAGGGCCTTGTCGGCGGCGCTGGTAATACGGGCTTCGAGATCGGCCAGTTCGGTGGTGGTATAGCGGGTGGCCGAGGCCATGGTCTGGCGATGGATAAAGGGGCTTTCGGGGCCGTCGGGAATTTTCCCCACATGGGTGGCCGTGACTTCCACGAAATAGCCCAAAACGTTGTTGTGCCTGACTTTCAGCGAGGCGATACCCGTTTCGTCGGCGTAACGGCCCTGAAGGGCGGCGATGAGGCGTTTTGATTCGTCGCGCAGAGTGCGCAATTCGTCCAGTTCGGGGGCATACCCGCTGGAGATGAAGCCGCCGTCGCGCACGCCCGGCGGCAGTTCCGCCGCCAGCGCGCGGCCCAGCCTTTCGATAAGCACGTCATGACCACTCCCGGCAGGAGCAAGATCAGCCGCCAACTCCGTAATTCCCTGCGCTGAGCTGTTGGTTGATTCGGCAAGAAGACCTTGAAGTTCCCGCGCCGCCTCCAAGGCTTCTCGAATGGCCGCCAGATCGCGGGGGCCGCCGCGTCCCAATGTCAGTCGCGAGAGCGCCCGTTCCATATCCGGGCAGCGGCGCAAGACCTCCCGCACCCGGCCCCGCAGAGCACCGTCGCCACCCACATCGATGAAAAAATCCACCATGTGGAGACGCTCATCTATGGCTGCAACGTCTGTCAGCGGGGCGGCGAGATGGGCGGCGAGAAGGCGCGCGCCGGAGCCGGTCAGGGTGGCGTCCACGGTATGCAGGAGGCTGCCGTCCCTGGCGCCGCTCAAGGTCCGGAACAATTCCAGATTACGCATGGTGGCGGGGTCGATTTCCAGCACCGAGCCACAGGCAAACGGCCGCGGCGCGGCGAGACGGGGCAAGCGCCCCTTCTGGGTCAACTCCACATAGTCCACTACCGCGCCGGCGGCCGATATTCCGGCCCGCGAAAAGGCTCCAAAGGCGTCCAGCGCCTTGACTCCGTAGAGATCTTCGAGACGGCGTTTGGCGGAGGCACTGTCGAAACGGCTGTCGGCCTGGGGGGTCAGCACCCGCTTCCACTCATTAAAGAGCTCATAGAGTTCGGGAACGTCGAGAAGCCGGTCGGAGACCAGAAGTTCCTTCGGTTCGAGCCGCGCCAGGGCGGCGCCGAATTCGGCTCTCGCCACGTCCTGAACCCGGAAATCGCCGGTGGAGATATCAAGCCAGGCGATGGCCGCCTCGCCCTTAATTTCAGCCAGCGCCGCCAGATAATTATGAGAGCGCGCATCGAGCAGGGTGTCTTCGGTCAGCGTACCCGCCGTCACCACCCGCACCACATCGCGCCGCACCAGCACCTTGCCGCCACGTTTGCGCGCCGTCGCCGGGTCTTCGGTTTGTTCGGCCACCGCCACCTTGAACCCCTTGCGGATCAGCTTGGCGAGATAGGAGTCGTGGCTGTGCACCGGCACGCCGCACATGGGGATGTCTTCGCCCTCGTGCTTGCCGCGCCGGGTCAGGGTGATGTCCAGGGCTCCCGCGGCGGCCACCGCGTCATCGAAAAAAAGCTCGTAGAAGTCCCCCATGCGGTAAAACAGCAGGGAGCCGGGATGGTCCTGCTTGATCTGGAGATATTGCTCCATCATGGGCGTTACGCTTGTCTTGTCTTTTCGCGCCGTGGCCTTTAAAGGCTTGTCCGGAGATGGTCTTTCATCCGCCTTTTTTCCGTTCGGCGTCGTGGCGGAAGCCTTGGTCCCTTGGGCCGGGGACACGGACGGGTTCTTTGTGGGAGTCTCTGGCGTCAATTCGCTCATGAGCCGGTTCGCTGGCGGACGGGGCGGGAAAAGCTAGGCAATGCAATGAAGGCACCGGAAATTAGCATGGGGAAAAGCCCAAGGCTACGAACAAGACTAGGATTCCCTTCCCGCATACGGCAACATGGCCTACACGCCCCTTTCGCCCACGCTTTCTAACATAAAGGAATTGTGCTCGTGACCGGCACCGCCCCCAGAGATTCTGACAACAGAGATTCCGATAATGCCGCCACCAATACCGGCGAAGCCCGCGAGGCCGTGGCCCTGTTTGACGACCGCCACAAACTCCAGGGCGCCATTGACGCCCTGCTTGAGGCGCGGTTCCCGCCCAGTGATCTTTCGATCCTAAGTTCCCATGAGTCCATTGAGGCCGCCCGTCACCAGGGCGGGCTCTTCGAGGACATGAAAACAGCCCTTGGCAGCGATCTTAAATATTTAGGCCCCCTTGCCGCCGCCGGGCTGATCATGCTCGCCGCCGGCCCCATGGCCGCCGTCCTCACCGCCTTGGTGGCGGCCGGTATCGGCGGGCTGGCCATGAAGGAACTGCTGGACGAAACCACCTCGGCCCCCCATGTGGAGAACTTCACCCGCGCCCTGGAAGCTGGGGCGGTCATTCTCTGGGTACGGGTGGACGATGCGGCGCGCGAAGCACAGGCGCTCGACATCCTCACCAGCCACGGCGGTGACAACGCCCATATCAACCAGCGCGATACCACCGCATCGGAGTCCTCACCGGAGTCCTGAGCATCCGCCCCAAATCTCAAGGTCACATAAAATAATGAGCAAAAAGCCCACCATACGTACTTCTTCCACCATCCATGTGAGTGACGAAGACGCGCTGCGTTTTCACGCCACGGGGCGTCCCGGCAAGCTGGAGATCACCCCCACCAAGGCACTGACCACCCAGCGTGACCTGTCGCTCGCCTATTCGCCCGGCGTCGCCGCGCCCTGTCTGCGCATCGCCAAGGATCCCGCATGCGCCCAGGACTACACGGCCAGGGGCAATATGGTGGCGGTGATCTCCAACGGCACGGCGGTTCTGGGACTAGGCAATCTCGGCGCCCTGGCCGCGAAGCCGGTGATGGAAGGTAAGGCGGTGCTGTTCAAACGCTTCGCCGATATCGACGCCATTGATCTTGAGGTCGATACCGAAGACGTGGATGCCTTCATCAACTGTGTGCGCTATCTCGGCCCCAGCTTCGGCGGCATCAATCTCGAGGACATCAAGGCGCCGGAATGTTTCATCATCGAACAGCGCCTGCGCGAGGTCATGGACATTCCCGTCTTTCACGACGACCAGCACGGCACCGCCATCATCACCGCCGCCGGGTTCCTCAACGCGCTCGACCTCACCGGGCGCAAACTTAAAAACACCCGGGTCGTGGTCAATGGCGCGGGCTCGGCGGCCATCGCCTGTATCGAGCTCATCAAGGCCATGGGGCTGCCCCATGGCAACGCCGTGCTCTGCGACAGCAAGGGCGTGATCTACCAAGGCCGCGAGGAAGGCATGAACCAGTGGAAATCGGCCCATGCCGTGGACACGGACGCGCGCAGCCTGGCCGATGCCATGAAAGGCGCCGACGTTTTTCTCGGCCTTTCGGTGAAGGATGCCCTGAATTCGAAAATGGTAAAGTCCATGGCGGCAAAACCCATCATTTTCGCCATGGCCAACCCCGACCCGGAAATCAAGCCGGAAAAAGCCAAGGCCGCGTGCCCCGACGCCATTATCGCCACCGGCCGTTCCGACTATCCCAACCAGGTCAACAATGTTCTGGGGTTTCCCTATATCTTCCGCGGGGCGCTGGACGTTCAGGCCAGCACCATCAACGACGAGATGAAAATCGCCGCGGTACACGCCCTTGCCCGTCTCGCCCGTGAACACGTCCCCGACGAGGTGTCCACCGCCACCACGGGCAAGCATCTGTGTTACGGCCCCGATTACATCATTCCCTCGCCCTTCGACCCGCGGCTGGTGACCGCCGTGCCCATGGCCGTGGCCGAGGCGGCGATCAAGTCGCGGGTGGCGCGCAAACCCATCGCCGACATGGAAGCCTACCGGGCCGAGCTACAGGCCCGCCTCGACCGCACCTCGGCGACCCTGCATGCCATTTTTGATGAAGTCAGCCGCGCCAATCGCCGCGTTATTTTCGCCGAGGGTGAAGAGGAGAAAATGATCCGCGCGGCAGCCGCCTTCGCCGATGCCGGTTATGGCACGCCTATCCTTCTTGGCCGCGAGAAACTGATCGCCGAAACCATGAAGCGCATGGGCATGAAAAACAAAAACGGGATCGAGATCACCAACGCCAAGCTCAGCCGCGACACAGACAAATATCTCGATTTTCTCTATGCCCGCCTGCAACGCCAGGGCGTTCTGGAACGCGACTGCCGGCGCATGGTGAACCAGGAACGCAATGTGTTCGCCGCCTGTATGGTGGCCCAGGGCGATGCCGACGCCATGGTTTCGGGCCTCACTCGTAATTTCTCCACCACCTATAACGAGATTACCCGCGTCATCGATCCCGAGCCCGGCAAACGGGTTCTCGGACTTTCCCTGTTGCTGGCCCATAACCACAATATCTTTATCGCCGATTCCGCCATCCGTGGCACGCCATTGCCTGAAGAGCTGGCCGATATCGCCGAACAGGCGGCGGAAGAGGCCCGGTTGTTCGGTCACGAGCCAAGGGTGGCCCTGGTGTCCTATTCCAACTTCGGCAACCCGCCGAGCCAGGGTACCGAACGCCTGCGCCAGGCCATCGCCGTGCTTGACCAGAGAAAAGTGGATTTCGAGTATGACGGCGAGATGTCGGCGGATGTGGCCCTGGATATGGAGTTGATGCGCCAAGCCTATCCTTTCTGCCGCCTGACCGGGCCGGCAAACGTTCTGGTCATGCCCAACCTCAATGCCGCCAACATCTCCTCCAAGCTGTTGCTGATGCTTGGTGGGGGCCATATCATCGGCCCGCTTCTCATTGGTCTTTCCAAACCGGCCCAGATTGCCCTCATGAACGCCACCGCATCCGATATCGTCAATCTTGCGGCGCTGGCTTCCTATCATGCGGTGCGCTAAAGCCTCCGGACCATGACCCGGCCAAAGGTGCCCTTCGCGCTTTTGTCGTCCGTCGTCACCGTGTTGATGGCGCCGGTGGTGATTCTGCTCCTTCTGTTCGTCAGTCTCGGCGCCCTGGAAAGCGGCCCGGCCTGGTTTGCCGCCATCGTTCTGGCCCTGGCGCTGGGCGGTATCGTGCGGCCCCATCTGGCCGATCTGCTGGCCCTGCGAGACTATGGCGGCGAAGTGTCGTGGCGCGGTCATCAGGATCCCCCGGCCCTGACTTTTCCCTCCGCCGCGGTGGGGCTGGAGGCCGCCATTGCCCGACTCGACCGCATGTGGAACAGCGACCATAAGGAGCTGACCGAATCGGTGAAGGTTCTGAAAACCATTCTCGACCGTCTTCCCGATCCACTTTTCATGCTCACGGCCGAACGCCAGATCCTGCGTTCCAACCGCGCCGCGCACAGTCTTTTCGGAAGCCTGCCCGAGGGCCGAAATCTGGCCACCATGTTGCGGAATCCCGATGTACTGGAGACAGTGGACACCGTTCTGGCGGGGCCTTCGGGGCGCGAAGGCGGAAAGGGAAAGGCCGTGGAGTTTTCCCTGCCGGTGCCCATCGCGCGCTCTTTCCGGGCCTGGATCGAGCCCCTTCCCGAGCCCGCCAGCGATGGCACCGTGGCCATTCTTACGCTCTATGACCAGAGCGCGGAGAAACGCACTAAACAATTACAGACCGACTTTATCGCCAATGCCAGCCACGAGTTGAAAACGCCTCTGGCCATGCTGTCGGGCTATATCGAGACCATGCGCGGCCCCGCCCGCGATGACGAAGAAGCCCAGGAAAAGTTCCTCGCCACCATGGCGGAACAGGCCGATCGCATGGGCCGGCTGGTGGACGACCTGTTGACTCTGTCACGCATCGAACTTCAGGAACACATGGCGCCCACCAAGACCGTGGAGTTGGATCACATCCTCCATGGCATCGCCGACATGCTGGCCCCGGCCGTGGAAGCCAGAAAACAGACCCTCGAGATTGACCTGCCCGACAAGCCTTGCGTGGTGGGGGAAAGCGACCAGTTGACCCAGGTCTTTCTCAACCTCATGGATAATGCCGTCAAATACGGCGGCGACGGGTCCACCATCGAAGTTGTGGCGCGGCCCGAGAAGCATAACGGCCGGGATCATCTCGCTATCAGCGTCATCGACCACGGCGTCGGCATCGCTCCCGAACAGATGCCGCGCCTGACCGAGCGTTTCTACCGCACCGATGCCGCACGGTCGCGGGAACTGGGCGGTACCGGGCTCGGCCTGGCCATCGTCAAGCATATCGTGACCCGTCACCAGGGCGATCTGGCCATTACCAGCACGCCCGGAAAAGGCAGCAAATTTACCGTTTTCTTGCCTGACGCTCCGGACTAGTCCCGGCCCCTTCCTTTCCGCCTCCATAAGGCCGAAACACCTCCCCGTCGCGCCCCGGCGTGGGGGGGGTGTTTCTCCGATGGCGCCACGCGATGCGGCATACTGTCGTATTTATTGGTCCACAATATAGAGAGTCTTAATACCCTTATTTTTTTATTGTTTTATTAACCAAATAGAGGTTACTTAGGATCAATCCAGCCGTTTTTTAGAGCGGCTCTAGTTTGTTTTGGGTTTCTTTTGGGGAGGGTTGGCCGTGTCCGAGGATATTCCTTTAACGGGTGTGGAGCGCAGCTTCGACAAGGATGACATCATCGTCAGCAAGACCGACCTCAAGGGAAAGATCACCTATGCCAATGATACTTTCCTGGAAATAGCCGATTATACCGAGAACGAGGTAATGGGGGCGCCCCACAGCCTTATCCGTCATCCTGAAATGCCGCGTGCCGTCTTTAAACTTCTGTGGAACACCGTTCAGGCGGGCAAGGAAATTTTCGCCTATGTGATCAACCGCACCAAGGGGGGTGATCACTATTGGGTGCTCGCCCATGTGACTCCGGATTTTGACGCCGGCGGCAATGTCTCGGGATACCATTCAAACCGGCGTGTTCCGGAAGAATCGGCGCTTGCCAAAGTCAAACCGCTTTATGAAAAGCTTCGCGCGGAGGAGCGGCGTCATTCCGACCCCAAGGCCGGGCTCGACGCCTCAATTAAAATTCTTACCGATCTTCTCGAAGAGAACGGAGTGCCCTATGACCAATTTGTCCTCTCTCTTTAAAATTCCCACCACGCTGGGTAGCGGCGCCGCCGCCGGTGGCGCCGATGAAGAAATTCAAAAGGCGCTGGATGTCTTCGAACAGGTCAACGGAGGCGATTTGGGCGTGCGGATTCTGGACATCGGCGAGAGCGGCGCCGTGGCCGACCTCCAGCACGGCATCAACCGGCTTCTCGACCGCACCGAGGCCTTCGTGCGCGAAGCCGGGGCGGCCCTGGAATACGCCGCGGAAGGGAAATATTTCCGCAAGATCCTACTCACCGGCATGGTGGGTGGTTTCAAGGCACGGGCCGAGGTCGTCAACAATGGCCTCGACGCCATGGAACGGAAAACGACGGAATTCTCGGAGATGGCCAACAGCATGGGCGCGAAAATCAAGGACGTGGTCCATACCATTTCTTCTTCCTCCACCGAGTTGGAGGCTTCCTCCAACAGTCTAGCGGACATCGCCAACAGCACCAGCGACCAGTCATCCAAGGTTTCCGACGCGGCACAGAATGCGTCGAACAACGTATCGAGCGTGGCCGCGGCGACGGAAGAGTTCTCGGCCTCCATCGGCGAGGTGGCCGGCCAGATCCAAAATTCCGCGGAGATGGCCCAGGACGCCGTCACCCGCGTTTCCAAGGCCGACGAAACCATCCAGACCCTCTCCAGCGCCGCTGAAACCATCGGCGAGGTGGTGGAGCTGATCAATGACATTGCTTCGCAAACCAATCTGCTGGCCTTGAACGCCACCATCGAGGCGGCCCGTGCCGGCGATGCCGGCAAGGGCTTCGCGGTGGTCGCCAACGAGGTTAAGAGTCTGGCCAACCAGACCGCCAAGGCCACCGATGAAATCGGCCAGCAGGTCAGCAACGTCCGCTCCGTCACCGGTGATGCCGTCACCTCCATCCATGAAATCGGCGAGACGATCCGGGAAATAGAGAAAAACGCCGTGGCCATCAGCGGAGCCATCGAGGAGCAACGCACCGCGGTGACGGAAATCAGCGGCAGCGTCAACCAAGCCGTGGACGGCGTGCGCGTGGTTGCGGATACCATCGGTCAAGTGGCGGAAGGAGCAAAAGAATCCAGTTCCTCCGTGGAGGAGGTCAAAACCGCCTCTTCCGGCCTGTCGCGGCAGGCGGAAACACTTAGCGAAGACGTGGAGACCTTTATTCGTCAGGTGGCGGGCGGATAAGACAAACCCACCGCAACGTCCCGGGCCACCGCACTCCCCGCCTTGGGTTATGTGATCCGGCCGTTGGCACGGAAAATCGGGGTTTGTCATTGAGGCTTAAAATATAGCGTTCCGTTCGGCATCACGGTTGTAACCGTGGCTCTTCGGAAACGCACACTTAACCATTCCTTCAATCCTATAGGGTTACATACAAGGGTACTCGTCTCAGCACGGCCCGTGGATAACCTTTCTGGTGTGCGCCTATGTTTATCCTCGACGATACTGCGATTGCGATCCCCTATAATTACGACCTGAAACTGGTGGTGGCTTCCTATCTGGTCGCCGCGTTTGCGTCGTTTGCGGCCTTCCGGCTGGTGAGACAGGTGCATGGCTCGGTTGACCCGAGGATTCGTCTGGGGTGGCTGGTAACGGCGGCGTTTGCGCTCGGCGCCGGTGTTTGGAGCATGCACTTTATCGCCATGCTCTCCGTCGACATCTGTGCGAAAGCGACTTTCGATATCGGGCTGACGGCGCTGTCAATGCTGTTCGCCGTACTCGCCAGTGGCGCGGCGTTTCATATGGTGACGGCGCCCCCCCAGGGGTCAACGACGCGCGTCATGCTTAGCGGCGGCTTGATTCTGGGCGGTGGCATCGGCGCGATGCACTATACGGGCATGGCGTCGATACGTTTGGCGGCCGACATCCGCTACGATCCTGCCTTGTTCGCGCTTTCGATCCTCATCGCCATCGCGTTGGCCTCGCTTGCACTGTGGCTCCTGGCGCGTAGCCTCGCCCAAGAAGCATCGGCAAAACTGGTGCCGCTGCTCGGCCTGGCCGGGATAATGGGACTGGCGATTACCCTTATGCACTACACGGGCATGGCGGCGACCTATTTTATTCCGCAGACGGAGCTTTTCCCGCCAACGGCCGCGGTTAACCCATCGTCGATGGCGACCCTTGTCGGTCTGTCGGCTGTGTTCGTCGTTACCATGGCGATGCTTGCGATGATTTCCGGACTTGCCGAGATGTGGGTGATCTTATCGGTGACGATGGCCAGTTTTGTCCTGTTCACAATGACCGGGTTTTCGGACAGCCTGTACCATTCACTGGCCTGGGAGCCACATTCCGTCACCGTCGAGTTGTTCCCGACCATGGTCGTGCTTGTGGGCGCGCTCACGGTATTCGCCTTCCGTCGAGCCCATGAAGCCCGCCGGGAACTGGCCGAGCGCATGCGGGCGGAAAAAGCCCTGCGCAAAAGCGAACAGCGGTTTTCAGGCATTCTCGAACTCGCGCGCGAGGCCATCATCTCCATAGACGAGAAGGGGCTCATCCGCATTTACAATCGGGGCGCTGAAGAGATTTTCGGCTATGAGTCCCGGGACATGCTGGGCCAACCCCTTGATCTTCTTATTCCCGAACGGTTCCGGGAGACTCACCACCAATATATCAAGCACTTCATCTCTTCTCCCGAGGCCAGTCTCCTCATGAATCGCCGTGGAGAGATTTCCGGCCTGCGCAAGGACGGAGAAGAGTTTCCCGCCGAGGCCTCAATCACCAAGCTGGACTCCGGCGGCGAGATCATCCTCACCGTCATGCTGCACGATATTTCCGAGCGCAAGAAGACCGAGGAACATCTCCAGCAGACCCAGAAAATGGAGGCGCTGGGCAATCTCACCGGCGGAGTCGCCCATGAGTTCAATAATCTGTTGATGGCCATTCTCGGCAATCTTGAACTGATTGATGACGAGATCACGGGTAACGAGAGCGTCGCTAAGAAACTGTCCATGGCCATGGAGGGCGCATTACGGGGCAAGAGCCTGACCCAACAGCTGTTGGCCTATTCACGCACGGGATCGCTCCGCCCCGAACTGACGGACCTCAACGAATTGATCCCCCATTCCTGCCGGATGTTTAATCAGGCCCTGGTGAAGACCATCACCATTGAGACCAAAACCCGCCCTGACCTGTGGCCGGTGATGATTGACGGTGGCGAATTCGAGGGGGCGCTGCTCAATCTGGTTATCAATGCCCGTGACGCCATGGCCGGGGTCGGCGCCATCACCATCGAAACCGCCAATAAAGAGCTGACGGAAAAAGACCTGGCCACATTGCCCGACCTGACACCCGGTAATTACGTCACCGTATCAGTCAGCGACAGCGGCTGCGGTATCGCTCCCGAGGTGATCGCGCGCGCGTTCGATCCCTTCTTCACCACCAAGGAGGTGGGAGAGGGTGCCGGGCTTGGCCTTTCCATGGTCCTGGGTTTTGCCAAGGAAGCCGGGGGCACCGCCGAGATCGAGAGCGAGCCCGGCCACGGCGCCACGGTGAGGCTTTACCTGCCGCAAGCCAAGGGCAAGCCAGCCACAAAAACCGCCGGGGAGACGCCAGACCTTCCCATCGGCACGGAAACCGTCCTTTGTGTGGAGGATGACCCCGTGGTTCTGATGATCGGCACCACCATGCTGGAGAGTCTAGGCTATACGGTTTTGGAAGCAGAAGACGGGCCGTCGGGCCTGGCGCTGCTCGAGGGGAAGCGACACATAGACCTGTTGCTCAGCGATGTGGTGATGCCGGGGGGTATGCAAGGAACGGAACTGGCCAAAAAGGCCCTGGCCCTGCACCCCCACCTCAAAGTCCTTCTGGCCACCGGCTATAACCCCGAGGAGGTGGAGCAATCCGCCAATAACGAGACGACGCTGCCGCTCATTAAAAAGCCATTCAGAAAACGGGAACTGGCTTTTATGGTACGCGAAGTTCTCGATGACGCCGCCTGAGCCGGGCTCGGATATTCGCACAGGGCCAGGGCACGTCAGCTGTGGCGGCCCTAAATGGGCCAGGGTACGTCAGCTGTGGCGGCCCTAAATGGGCCAGGGTACGTCGGCCCTAAATGGGCCAGGGCACGTCAGCTGTGGCGGCCCTAAATGGGCCAGGGTACGTCGGCCCTAAAAAAGAGACTGCTTGCAGGCATTCACAAAACTGACCCACCATCGATTTTCCCATAAGAAAAAGCCCCCTTGCCGATAGCTTGGGGGCTTTCCCTTGTCTAATGGTATGCGGCTGACAGCCTAATTGACTATATACCACAACCCTGGTGTTACGTGACACCAGAAGCGTGGAGCCCGCTGCAATAAAACTGTCACATAACTGTCATATGATAGCCGCCGACGGTCGCTAGGTTGGGTTCGATCCGGTAATTCCCGGGGCGGTTTCCGGGCGGCGTGCCGCTCTCGGGCTTCGTCTTTATAGCCCTCCCCTTGGAGCATGACAGCCCTCATGAAAAAGACATTCATCCTTTCCGCCACGCTGGTGGGATTCATGGCCATGCCGGCCCAGGCGCGCGACCAGATCCGCATCGTCGGCTCCTCCACCGTCTTCCCCTTCTCCACCGCCGTGGCCGAGGAATTCGGCATCACTACCTCGTTCCGCACCCCGGTGGTGGAAAGCACCGGCACCGGCGGCGGCATGAAACTGTTCTGCGCCGGGATCGGCACCGGCCATCCCGATGTGACCAACGCCTCGCGCCGCATTAAAAAATCAGAGGTGGAAAACTGCGCCAAAAACGGCGTCACCAACATCACCGAGGTCAAGATCGGTTTCGATGGCATTGTGCTGGCTAATTCTCTTAAGTCGCCTAGGGCCTCCTTTACCCTGCGCCACATCTTTCTGGGCCTCGCCAAACAGGTGCCCGCCGACGAGACCGGGGCCAGGCTGCAACCCAACCCCTATAAGAAATGGAGCGATATCGATCCCTCCCTTCCCGGGGTCAAGATCGAGGTGCTGGGCCCGCCGCCCACCTCGGGCACCCGTGACGCCTTCGCCGAACTGGCCCTTGAGGGCGGATGCAAGACCTTCCCCGGGATAAAGGCCCTGAAAAAGAAAGACAAGAGAACCTATAGGGCGCTGTGCCATTCCATCCGCGAGGACGGCGCCTATGTGGAGGCCGGAGAGAACGACAACCTCATCGTCCAGAAGCTGGAATCCAACGCGGCCGCCTTCGGCGTCTTCGGCTTCAGCTTCCTCGACCAGAACCAGGACAAGGTCCAGGGTTCCCTTGTGAACGGTGTAACCCCTGAGTTCGAGAACATCGCCGACGGCAAGTATCCGGTGGCGCGGTCGCTCTATTTCTACGTGAAGAACGCCCATGTGGGCATCATTCCCGGTATCGAGGCTTTCGTCGCCGAATTTACCAGTGACAACGCCCTTGGTGAATACGGCTATCTCACCGATAAGGGGCTGATCCCCTTAAGCGATGAAGATCGCAAACAACAGACGGAAGACGCCGCCAAAATGGCGCCATTGTCCATGTGGGAATCCAGCCTCGCTGGAAACCTGCCAGAAAACGGTTGAGGAACCATGCAGTTTTTCGTCCTTGCCGTAACGCTTGTGGTGCTCACGGGAATTGGCTTCTTCTTTGGCCGCAGCCGCGCCCTGGCAAGTGTTTCCGGCAGGGCAAAAAATCTCCATTCCCTGCCCGACTATTACGGATGGTACCTGGCCCTGTGGTGCGGCCTTCCTTCCTTCGGATTGTTTCTGCTGTGGCTTCTGGCCGAACCCTACCTCGTTGACTTCCTCGTCATCGGCCAAATGCCCACCACCCTTCCTGGTGGCGGCGCCGGTTCCCTTGATCTGATTCTCAGCCTGGTACACAGCCTCGCCGCCGGCCACCCCGTGCCCGGCGAGGTGACGCCCGCACTAGAGGAAGCCGCAGATCATTACAATTCCCTGAGACAAATCAGTTTCGCGGGGCTGGCCGCCGCCATGGCGAGCCTAGCCGCGGCGGGTTTGGCCTGGGGATTGCGGCGCATCACGCCGGACATGCGCGCCCGCAACCGGGTGGAACATGCCCTGCGCTGGCTGCTCGTGGCCAGCGCCACCATTGCCGTTCTCACCACCATCGGCATTGTCCTTTCGCTTTTCTTCGAGGCCATCCGTTTTTTCCGGCTTATCCCGTTCTGGGATTTTCTGTTCGGCCTTAATTGGAGTCCCCAAACCTCCATCCGTGCCGACCAGGTGGGCAGTTCCGGGGAATTCGGCGCCATCCCCCTGTTTGCCGGCACGTTGCTGGTGACATTCATCGCCATGGTGGTGGCCGTGCCCGTGGGCCTTATGTCGGCCATCTATATGGCCGATTACGCCTCCCCAGGGACGCGCAATGTGGTCAAGCCGGTGCTCGAAGTGCTGGCCGGCATTCCCACCGTGGTTTACGGCTTCTTCGCGGCGTTGACCGTGGGACCGTTCCTGCGCGATCTGGGTATGGGGCTGGGGCTGGACGTGGCTTCCGAGAGCGCCCTTGCGGCCGGCGGAGTGATGGGGATCATGATCATTCCCTTTATTTCCTCATTGTCCGACGACATCATCGTCGCGGTTCCCCAATCCCTGCGCGACGGCTCCTACGCCTTGGGCGCGACGCGTTCGGAGACGGTGCGCCGGGTGGTTCTGCCCGCCGCCCTTCCGGGTGTCATCAGCGCCTGTCTTCTCGGCGTTTCACGCGCCATCGGCGAGACCATGATCGTGGTCATGGCGGCGGGACTCGCCGCTAATCTGACGGCCAACCCCTTGGAATCTGTGACCACGGTGACGGTCCAGATCGTCACCCTGTTGGTGGGCGACCAGGAATTCGACAGCGCCAAGACGCTGGCCGCATTCGCCCTGGGGCTGGTTCTGTTCGTCGTGACCCTGGCCCTTAACGTGATTGCCCTGCGGGTGGTTCAGAAATTCAGGGAACAGTACGATTGAGACCGGCATGAGATATATTCCGCAAAATTTCCCTGAAAGGCGCGTGACCCGGCGCGTGATTCTATGACCGCCCCGAATACATCCACATCGGCGCTGATTACCGCCTCGCTGCGCAGCCGCCATGCCGCCGAGAAACGGTTCCGCGCCTATGGCATCATCGCCATTGCCACCGCTCTGGTGTTCCTGGTTGTCCTGCTTTCCAGCATTCTCGCCAAGGGATATGGCGCCTTTTTTCAGACCCAGATCAGTCTTTCCATTGTTTTTTCCCAAGATGTGATCGACCCCAAGAAAACCGGAGACGGCCAAGTCATCGCCCGCGCAAATTACCAGAAGCTTGTGCGCAATGCCCTGCAGGCCCGGTTTCCCCATGTGAAGAAACGCCGCGAGATCAAAAAGCTCTCCGCGCTGGTGAGCCGCGGCGCGCGGCGCCAGCTTCAGGCCATGGTGGCGAATGACCCGTCCCTGATCGGAGCTACCCGGAGGGTCTGGCTCACGGCTTCCGGCGACGCCGATATGTTCAACAAGGGGGCCATCGCCCGTGACATTCCGGAAAAGACCCGGCGCATCAATGACCGCCAGATCGCCTGGCTCGACGCCCTGGAAGAATCTGGCGCCTTGCGCAAGCGGTTCAATGTCACTTTCTTCACCACCGGCGATTCCCGCGAACCCGAACAGGCCGGCATCTGGGGCGCTATCGTCGGCTCGGCGCTGACGCTCGTTGTGACGTTGATTCTCTCCTTTCCCTTGGGCGTTACCGCGGCGGTGTACTTGGAAGAGCTTTCGGTCAAAAACCGCTGGACCGACTTTCTCGAGGTCAACATCAACAACATGGCCGCCGTGCCCAGCATCATATACGGCCTTCTGGGCTTAGCGGTGTTTCTCAATGTCATGCACCTGCCCCGTTCCGCCCCCCTGGTGGGCGGCATCGTGCTGGCGCTGATGACCTTTCCCACCATCATCATCGCCACCCGCGCCGCGCTGAAAGCAGTGCCACCTTCCATTCGCGAGGCCGCGCGCGGCCTGGGCGCTTCCCCGGTACAGGTGGTGCTGCACCACGTGTTGCCGCTGGCGATGCCGGGAATCCTCACCGGCACCATTATCGGCATGTCCCGGGCATTAGGCGAATCGGCGCCGCTGTTGATGATCGGCATGGTCGCCTTCATCGTCGACATCCCCCAGGGGCCCTTTGATCCGGCCACCGTGCTGCCGGTACAGATTTACCTTTGGGCCGACAGCCCCGAACGCGCCTTTGTCGAAAAGACCGCCGCCGCGACGCTGGTTCTGCTGGCCTTTCTGGTTATTATGAACGCCACGGCGGTTATTCTGCGCCGCAAGTTCGAAAAGCGGTGGTAGTGCCCGGAAAAAACATGAGACCGAAACCATGAGCAAACAAGAGGCGCAAGTTGTGGGTACGCAGGCCCCCCAGGAGACCCCCAGGGAAACCACCCGGGAGGCCCCGCGAGTAAATATCGCCATGCCCAATAATGGACAGACGGAACCCGCCGGGAAAAAGCCGGTCAAGATTCGTACCGCCGGCGTCAACGTGTTCTATGGCGACAATCAGGCGCTCACCGAGGTTGATCTCGACATCCGCGAGAACGAGGTGACAGCGCTTATAGGGCCTTCGGGCTGTGGCAAGTCCACCTATCTGCGCTGTCTCAACCGCATGAACGACACCATCGAGGAATGCCGGGTCGAGGGCACGGTGACCTTGGACGGCGAAGATATCTACGACCGCGCGGTGGACGTGGTGCATCTGCGCGCGCGCATCGGCATGGTCTTCCAGAAGCCCAATCCGTTCCCTAAATCCATTTACGACAACGTGGCCTATGGGCCGCAGATTCACGGGCTGGTGTCGTCACGGGACGCCCTCGATGAGGTCGTCATGACCTCGCTGACCAAAGCGGGGCTGCTGAACGAGGTGCGCGACCGCCTGCACGAGCCCGGCACCGGCCTTTCCGGCGGCCAGCAACAGCGCCTATGCATCGCCAGGGCCATCGCCGTCAATCCGGAAGTGATCCTGATGGACGAGCCCTGTTCGGCGCTCGACCCCATCGCCACGGCGCGCATCGAAGAGCTGATCGACGAACTCAGGCAAAATTACACCATCATCATCGTCACCCATTCCATGCAACAGGCGGCGCGGGTATCCCAGCGCACGGCCTTCTTTCATCTCGGCGTGTTGGTGGAATTCGGTGACACCGAACGGGTCTTCACCAGTCCCCGCGACGAACGCACCCAAGGCTATATTACCGGGCGTTTCGGCTAACCCGACCCTTTAAGGAACATGACCATGGCCACGCAGCAACATATCGTTTCCTCCTATGACGAAGAGCTGGAGCATCTCAACAAGACCATCATGCAGATGGGTGGGATCGCCGAATCACAGCTCGACCGGGCCATTCAGGCCATCCTCAAGCGCGACAGCGCCATGGCCCAGGAGGTGGTGGAAACCGACCATAAGGTGGATGACCTGGAACACGAGGTAGCCACCTTTACCGTGCGCCTGCTGGCGCTGCGCCAGCCCATGGCAGTGGACCTGCGCAACATTGTGGCGGCGCTGAAGATTTCAAGCGATATCGAACGTATCGCCGATTACGCCTCCAACGTGGCCAAGCGCTCCATCGCCCTGTCCCAGTTTCCCGAGGTCAACCTTGTCCAGACCGTGCCACGCATGGGCCGCCAGGTACAGCAGATGTTCAAGGACATCCTTGACGCCTACGCCCAGCGCGACGCGGAAAAAGCCATGCGGGTATGGGAAAGCGATGAAGAGGTGGACGAGATGTATACCAGCGTCTTCCGCGAGCTTCTGACCTATATGATGGAAGACCCGCGGAGCATTACGGTATGCACTCACCTCCTGTTCATGGCCAAGAACCTGGAACGGGTGGGCGATCATGTGACCAATATCGCCGAAAACATTTATTTCTTCGTCCACGGCAAACCGATGCCGGAAAATCGCCCGAAATTCGAGGAAAGCTATTACACGGTCATGAAACAGGCCGAACACGATGCTTTCCCTGAAGACGGAAAATCCGAAAACGAAGAAACGGTAAAAAAGAAGGCTAAGAAAGCGCCCGCTAAGAAACCTGCGAGGAAATAGGCGCGCGCGCTCATGAAACCGCTGATCCTCATAGCCGAGGACGAGCCCGCCCTGGCGGATATGATCCGCTATAACCTGGAACAGGAAGGGTTCGAGGCCAGCACGGCGCTGGACGGGGAAGAGGCGCGCCTGCGCATCGCCGAGGAAAAGCCCGACCTGGTGCTGCTGGACTGGATGCTGCCCCATATCTCGGGGCTGGAGTTGTGCCGCCAGCTTAGGCGCGCGCCCGAAACCAAACATCTTCCCATCATCATGCTCACGGCGCGCGGCGAAGAGGAAGACCGGGTGCGGGGGCTGACGTCGGGCGCCGATGACTACGTCACCAAGCCCTTCAGCCCCAGCGAATTGGTGGCCCGCATCCGCGCCGTGCTGCGCCGCGCCCATCCCGCCGGCGATGACGAGACCCTAAGCGGGGGCGACATCGAAATGGACCTCGCCAGCCATCGCGTCACGCGCGCGGGCCAAGAGGTACATCTCGGCCCCACAGAGTTCAACCTGCTGCGTCATTTCATGAAAAATCCGGGGCGCGTTTTTTCCCGCGAACAACTCCTCGACCAGGTCTGGGGCCACGATGTCTATGTGGAACAGCGCACCGTGGATACCCATATCCGCCGCCTGCGCAAGGCCCTGAACGACGGCGGCGGGAAAGACGTCATCCGCACCGTGCGCTCCGCCGGCTACGCCTTCGAAGCGGTTTAGTTCCCCAACCCCTTAACGCCCCAAGACCGCTCATGTGTCGGCCAGGGCCTCGGTGGCGGGCCTGTATTCGGC
>JADHSZ010000026.1 GCA_016776635.1 Alphaproteobacteria bacterium | reverse complement strand
ACCGGTGGCGCTGATATTGGGAAAGGCGTAGAAGGCGCCGCCCGGTTCCTGGCAGGAGAATCCGGGCAGGTCATTGAGGCCCGCCACCAGCCGCTTGCGGCGCTCGTCAAAGGCCGCCACCATGCGGTCCACATCGTCCTGAGGCCCCTCCAGCGCCGCCACCCCCGCATATTGCGAGGCCGTGCTGACACAGGAATGGCAATTGATGGCCAGCCGCTCGGCATGTTCGAAGAGTTTCGGCGGATAGACCCCATAGGCCAGCCGCCATCCGGTCATGGCGTAGGTCTTGCTCCAGCCGTCGAGAAGGATCACGCGGTCGCGGATATCCTCGAACTCGAGCAGGCTCACATGTTCGTGCCCGTCATAGAGCATGCGGCTGTAAATCTCGTCGCTCAGCACCGCTACATGCGGGTGATCGGCCAGTCCCGCCACCAGACGTTCCATTTCCGCGCGCGGCACCACGCCGCCGGTGGGGTTGGCGGGGCTGTTGAGAATGATGAGCCGGGTGCGCGGCGTAATCAGGGAAAGCATTTCCTCGGCATTGAAGGAAAAGTCGTTTTCCTCGCGGTAATGGAGGGGAACCGGGGTCGCTCCGGAAAAGGTAATGACCGATTCATAAGACAGAAACCCGGGATCGGGATAGATGATCTCGGCGCCCTCTTCACCGAACATGAGCGCGGTATAGAACAGGATCGCCTTGCCGCCGGGCGCGATCAGAACCGATCCCGGATCAATTTCCACGCCCCTGTATGTGGCCACATCGGCGGCCACCGCCGCGCGCAGTTCAGGGATTCCGCCCGCCGGGGTATAGCCGTGATGGCCGTCTTTCAACGCCTTACAGGCGGCCTCCACAATATGATCCGGGGTCGGGAAATCGGGTTGGCCGATACCCATATGGATGATGTGCTTGCCCTGGGCTTCCAGGGCCTTGGCGCGGGCCAGTACCTCGAAGGCGCTGTCGGTGCCGAGCCGGGACATGGCCGTGGCCGGGGTGAGCATGAATGGGGTTCCGTCGGTTGGTTGCGGGAATAGGTGCGGGGCGCGCTTTGTTCGGTTTGTGCGGGGCGCACCCCATTTAATTAGTGCGGCGCGCACTATGCCGTAAGGAGGGGGCCGGGAAAAGCCCCGGTTTTTCCCCGCGCCCTCTTCTCGGGACGCGTCTTGACCCTTTGCGCGATTGCGCTTACAAACCGCGGGTGTGGTGGCTGTAGCTCAGTTGGTTAGAGCGCCGGCTTGTGGAGCCGGATGTCGTGGGTTCAAATCCCATCAGCCACCCCATTTTCCCTTAAATCCGGAATCCTGCCGCCTCTATTTCAGGGGCGCCTTCGAGTTGTCCTTCATACTCAGAACGAAGGCCAGCGATACCGCCGCCGCCGCCATAAGATAGAAGGCCGGCGCCAGGTCCGCATGGGTGCGCGACACCAGGTAAGCCGCCACCAGCGGCGTGGTGCCGCCGATCAGCCCCAGCGACAGGTTATAGCCGATGGACATGCAGGTGACGCGTACATGGTGCGGCAGCAGCTCCACCATGGTGGCCGGGGCACAGCCGGGGATCATAGCGGCGATCACCGTCAGCCCCAACTGGCCGGCGAAGACCATGACCAGGGATTCATGATGCATGAGCCACATCAGGGGATAGGTGAAGAGGATAAGGCCGATGCCCGCGGTAATCAGGATCGGCCTGCGCCCGATGCGGTCGGAAAGCCAGCCGAACGCCAACGTAAGAACCACCAGGATCACCATGATGACGGTATTGATGTCCAGCGCATCGGCGGTGGAGACATGGGCCGTCTGGTGAAGCCATGTGCTCACATAGACGAAGATGAGGTAAAAGCTGACGCCGTTATAGATATTAAAACCGACGATCTTGAGGATGCTGCGCCATTCTTCCTTGAATGCGGTGATCACCGGCGAGACGGGTTCTTTTTCTTCCTCGGCGACCATCACATCCTCCTCCATGTGACGGCGGATGTAGATGGCGCAAAAGGCGATACAGATACCCGCCAGGAAGGGCAGGCGCCAGCCCCAGTCATGAAGGGCCTCGGGCGACATGACATTGGCGATAATGGCGCCGACGGCGGAGCCGAAAAGGAAGCCCACGCTGCCCCCGGCGGGGCTGAAGCTGCCCATCAGGCCGCGCCTCTTCTGGTCGCCGCGCTCCACCATGAAGGTGATGGAAGTGGTGTACTCGCCGCCCACCGAAAGCCCCTGTAACATGCGCAGCGCCACCAGCAATACCGCGGCGGTGACGCCGATCTGTTCATAGGTGGGCAACAGCCCGATCAGGAAGGTGGGCACCGCCATCATAACCACCGACAGGGTCAGCGCCCGTTTGCGCCCGAACTTGTCGCCGATATGGCCGAAGACGATGGCGCCCAGGGGGCGCACCACAAACCCCGCGGCGAAAGCCCCGAAGGAGGCGATGGTGGAGGTGGTGGGATCATCGGAAGGGAAGAAATGCTGGCCCAGGATGGCGGCGAAATAGCCGTAAACGGCGAAATCGTACCATTCCATCACATTACCGGCGATGCCGGCGAGAACGGTGCGGCGCATGGTCTTGGCCGGAACCTCGGCTTCGGACGGCCCCCCGTTCGATGGCTCCGGTGACTGGGTTTCGCTCATGGATATTCCCCCCTGGCGGGCTTATGCCCCCCGTTTCATGCTCCCCGCATGGCCGCCCATAACATGGCGGCAGGGGAAGGTTGCATGAATCGGTGTCACCGTCCAGACGGTGGTTGCAGTGGATATGGTGTCGGGAGAGGGGGCGGCTCTGGCGTGATCGGGAAGAAGGGGGGGGGACTCAGCCCCAATCGGCGCGTAGGCCCCGGCGTTTGGTGGTGTGTTTTTTGGTGTTGGCGTAGCGGTCGCGGAAATCCCGGGCCGGACGGCCATAGAGATAGCCCTGACCGAATTCCACGCCCAGCTTGCGGATCATTTTCGCCTGTTCCTCGGTTTCGATCTGTTCGGCGATGATCTTGATATCCAGCCCTTTCGACAGATTAACGATGGACCTCATCAGCGCCATGGTCCGTTCATCGGCGGCGGCGTCGCGGATGAGCTGGCCGTCGAGCTTGGCGTAATCCACCTGAAGTTCGCGCAGGGTGCTGAGTGTGGTGGTGCCCGATCCCATATCGTCGAGGGCGATGGTGTGGCCCATATCACGAAATTTCTGTAGCACCCCGTTCATGCGCTCCATGTCGGTGATGGCGTGGGTTTCGGTCACCTCGAACATCAGCTGATCGGCCTTTTCACCCAGCGTCTTGACGGTTTCTATCAGCTGGTCCACGAAGATGTCGCTGGCCAGGGAGCGCGCCGAAAGGTTGAGCGCGATACAGGGGTGCCACCCTATCTTGGCGTGGTTTTCAAGGTCCTCCAGCACCATCTGCGCCACGGTAAGGTCGAAATCCTCGATCAGCCCCACCTCTTCGGTGAAGGTGATGAAGTCCTGTGGCGAAGCCACTCCCACCAGACGGGTCAGGGCCTCGAAATGATGGACCTTCTCGCCGTCGATGCCGACGATGGGCTGGAACACCAGGTCGAAATCGCGCTCGGCAATGGTGGCGCGGACCTTTTCCACGCGCTTGGAAGTTTCCTCGAGCAGGACCTTGGCTCCGCTGCTCAGGGAATCGATGTCGAAATCACTGGCTTCTTCGTCGGAGAACTTGCGGATGGAATAGACCAGGGCCTTGGTGGCATCCATCTCGCTGAGATCTCCCATCTCGAAGTCGAGGGTGAAACTCTTGGTTTTCCCCTTCTTTTTGCCCTTCTTTCCCTTTTCGGGTTTTTCCATATGGGACTGGAGAATTTTCTCGATTCGCTTGCGCACTTCCTCGCTGTCCACGTCGCTGTCGTGGACGAGACCGAATTTTCCCTCCTCCAGAATGCCGGCGGAATCGCCGCCGATGGAACTGGCCCGCAACACGGCGCTCAGTTCCGACATCACTTTCTCGATCTTCTCCGGCTCGGCCTGTTTACTCAGCTCCGCCAGCCCGTCGAGCATGAAAAAGGTCAGGTTATGGTCGAAATTCATGCGGCTGGCCGCCTGCATACGTTCGGTGGCGGTGGCGGTAAAAGTCTCGTTGTCGAGCAGGCCTGAGGAATCGTCCCCTTTCTCTTTATGCTGAAGCTGGGGCGGCATGCTCAGGGACAGGAAGTGATGGCCGGGCTTCGAGGGCAGGCTGATCCCCCCCATCAGGGCGTAAATGGTCTTACCGCTGCATGAGAGCATACGCAGCCGCGCCTGCTCAATGCGTCCCGATTTCTCGAGGCGGCCGAACAGCTCCCCCACATAGCCGTGGTCGTCCTTGATCACCATGTCCTTGAACGACTTGCCGATCAGCTTCTCGGCGCCGTTCTTGCACAGGCCGCAGGACGCCCCGGAGCTGAACACGACTTTCCCCGCCGAGGTAACCTCGACCAGAAGATGGGCCCCGGCGAAGGAAAAGGCGACGAACTTATCGCGCTCCTCTCGCAGGAAGGAATCTCCCCCACTCTTTTTCTTTTCAGACATTTGCTAACATTCCCTGATGGCAGGCCTGAAGATAGTTTGTTAACTATAAGATAAAACTAGGAATTAATTTACAAAAAACTAATTTTTATTTTTATCGGCTCACCAGGGGCTGGGCCTAAGCCGCGTCAGGTGGCGTTTTTAACGCGCTTTCACAGGTCGATCTGCATGCGGTTCAGGGCCTTTTGCCATCTTCCGTCGCTTCCCGTTTCGGGGTCCGGGGCGAAGATGAAGGCCTCGTCGGCGGGGGCAACGGCCCAGTCCCGCCGTTGCAACTCCCCTTCGAGCTGGTCCGGTCCCCACCCGGCATAGCCGAGCATAAAGAGGGTGTTACGCGGCCCCCGGTCTTCGGCCATGGCCTTGAGAACCTCCACCCCGGCACTCATGGACAGATAATCGTTGACCACGGTGGTGTCCTCGATGGCGAAATCGGGGGAATGCAGGGAAAGGCCCACGAACGGCTGTACCGGCCCACCGTAATTGATATCGATGGGATCGGCCATATCACGGCCGTCCTCGCCGAAACCCGCCAACAGGTCGGCCACGGTGCTGGAGCCGATCAGCTTGTTGATAATAAGCCCCAGGGCCCCGGTATGGTCATGACGAACCACGACGATAACGGTTCTGGAAAACCGGGGGTCCGCCATTTCCGGCGCCGCCACCAAAAGCTGACCGGCGAGGGAATCGAACTCACTGGGGGATTGCCCAGGAGATTTGGTGGCGTCAGGGGAGGGTTTCGCGTCCAGGGAGCCAGGAGAACCCAGGGGCGCGACGAGAAAGAGGATAGCTAGAGCCGCCCCCAGAATCGTCCGAAGAAAAACACTGCGCACAAACATCATCGCTCCTTCCCTACGATGACAAAATGATAACAAATTTAAAAGATAGATTGGTGGCCTTGTTTTAATTCAATGTATGATTTCGCGTCATGGACGGAAACGACCCCTCAAAGGACAAGAAGAGTCCGCGCCGCCGCGCCGCCGCAACAGGCCCTGCCGAGCCTCTTCCCACAGACCCCGTGGCTGGCGGCGGGCTGCTCCACCGGCGTTTGTTCCTGAAGTCGGGCGCGGCGCTGGGCTCCGCCGCCGCTCTCGGCGTTACCGGCACATTCGCCTTTGCCGCCTATGGCGAAGAAAGCGCCCTGGAACCCCCTGGGGAGATGCCCCCCATGCCGCCGGCGACGCCGCCCTGGATGAAAACGCCGGGCGGCCCGCTCACCAATTACGGCCAGCCCTCGCCCCATGAGAAAAAGGTCATCCGCTGGATCACCAGCAACCAGTCCTCGCCCGGCAACGGCGTGTCCTGGACCCCGCTCCAGGACCTGGAAGGCGCCATGACCCCCAACGGCCTCCATTTCGAGCGCCACCATAACGGGGTGCCGGCCATCGTCCCGGAACAACACCGCCTTCTGATCCACGGTCTGGTGGCGCGGCCCCTGACCTTCACGGTGGACGATCTGTTGCGCTATCCCATGATGTCGCGGCTGTGTTTCGTGGAATGCGGAGGCAACAGCAACGCGGGCTGGAATCCGCGCCCGCTCCAGGCCCGGGCCGGGCATCTGCATGGCCTGGCCTCGTGCAGCGAATGGTCGGGGGTGCCGTTGGCGGTGCTCCTCGACGAGGCGGGCATAGACCAGACCCAAGCCAAATGGCTCTACGCCGAAGGGGCCGACGCCGCCGCCGTGGGGGCCAGCATCCCCGTGGCCAAAGCCTTCGACGGCGCCTTCGTGGCTCTCTACCAGAACGGCGAGCGCCTGCGCCCGGAAAACGGCTATCCCATGCGCCTGCTCATTCCCGGCTGGGAAGGCGTGACCAATATCAAATGGCTGCGCCGTCTGAAGGTGGTGGCGGAGCCCATGATGTCCCGCGACGAGACCTCCAAATATACCGAGCTGGTGCCCGACGGCACGGCGCGCCAGTTCACTTTCGTCATGGATGCCAAATCGCTGATTACCGCGCCCTCGCCGGGGAAGAAGATGCAGGGGCCGGGACTTTACCAGATCACCGGCCTGGCCTGGAGCGGCCGCGGCCGTATCGCCCGCGTCGAGGTCTCTGCCGATGGCGGCGCGAGCTGGGCCGAAGCGGAGCTTCAGGAGCCTGTCCTGCCCCACTGTTTCACCCGTTTCCGCATTCCCTGGGACTGGCAGGGCGCGCCGGCGGTGCTGCAAAGCCGCGCCGTTGACGAGACCGGTTATGTACAGCCCACGCGGGAAGCCCTGGTGGCGGCGCGCGGCACTCACGGCTATTTCCATTACAACGCCATCGTCAGCTGGCGGGTGTCGGCCGAGGGCAAGGTGTCCCATGTCTACGGATAAGCGTAATATTTGGGTGGGAGCTTTCGTACTGGTGGCGGTGGGACTCTTTCTTTCCCGTGGCGCAGACCGAATCGCGGAAACGGCGCCTCCGCGTGGCCCCGGCCTGGGCCACCAGGTGTCGCTTGAAACCGCCGCCGCCTGGGATATCAGCATTCCCCCCGACGGCCATAATCTGCCTCCAGGCAGCGGCACGGTGGCCGCTGGCGAGAAACTCTATCTCGCCAGATGCATTAACTGTCACGGCAAACGGGGGCGGGGGCTGAGCGCGGAGGAACTGGTGGGCGGCGTGGACGGCCTCACGGGTGACTATCCCGAAAAGACCGTGGGCAGTTATTGGCCCTACGCCACCACCCTGTTCGATTACATCCGCCGTGCCATGCCCCAGGACGCGCCGCTCTCTCTCACCAGTGACGAGATATACGCACTCTGCGCCTATCTTCTCTTTCTAAACGGGGTTGTCGCCGAGGCCGACGTAATGAACGCGGCAACCCTGTCTGCGGTGGAGATGCCCAACCGCGAGGGTTTCGTGCGCATCAACGAAATGGCGCGCTGAAAATTTGCCTAAGGCCTTATCCACTTACGTGGACTCCTGCACCAGCCCACTCCCCCTCCCGGCCACCCCAAGGCTACGATTCCGTGGGTGGCCGGGAGGGGGAGCGGGACGGAACAGACTTGAATGGATAACGCGTTAGCGGGGAATATGGGCTGGGCCCACGGGCTCGCGGGCCTGGGGGTAGGCGCTTTGGTAACGGGCGATGAGGGCCTGCGCGTCATGGGTATTTGCGGCGCCAGCCACCGCCTCGGGCAAAAGACGCGCCCGTAACGTAACCATCGGCTGCAGCCAGATATTGGTGCGATAGGCGCTATAGCCAACCAGGATCATATAGTTCAAATCACGATGATAGGTGAGATCGGGGTCGCGGCCGACGATATGTTTCTCTGTCCGCGCCGTGGTTTCTTCCACGGTAAAATGGGTGTGGCCGTTTTCCAGAGTGGCTTCGGCCACCCGCCAGAGGGCGAAATCATGGGCCCGTTGTTCCAGTGCTTCTTTCGTTCGTTCCACGTAATCGAGATAGGGAATGGCGCTCTCGTCACGGCTGAGATAGGTGACTTCAATGGTATCGCCCGTGATTTCGCTCTCGCTGTACCCGTAATTGTCGTAATAGGGCGTTTCCGGATCGAGCGCGGAGTAGAGCGCCCGTTGTTTCTCCGCCGCGCAGGCGGCCAGCGCCATCATCAGGAACAGGGCCGCCGATAAGATCCCCGGCCCGCGAGAACGATGGAAATAATAACGATGACGGCTCATTGAACACTCCGCAACAGCCAGGAATCCCTCCCCGCCACCAACGTCGCCACCCGCTTTAAATGGCCTTCAGCTTGCGGAAGGCGAAGATCACCATGCGTATCAGCAACAGCCCGTGGCGGAAACGGGAAATCTGGGTCTCGCCATAGGTGCGGTCGGCGTAGCGTATGGGCAATTCCACCACCTTGAGGTTCTGTTTGGCGGCGCCGAAGATGAGGTCGAAATCGCCGAAGGGGTCGAACTCTCCGAAATAGCTGCGGCCGGCGGCGATTTTCTCGTAATTGGCCTTGGTCAGCACCTTGGTGCCGCACAGGGTGTCGGTAAAACGCTGGTTGAGAAGCCAGGAGAAAATAAGGGAAAAAATATGGTTTGCGAGATAGTTGAGGGTCCGCATGGCTTGGCTTTCCATGGGATAGACCAGCCGCGTGCCGTTGATGAACTCTCCCTTGCCGTTGACCAGGGCGCGATAGAATTTAGGAATATCCTCGGGCGGGACCGTAAGGTCGGCGTCGAGAATCATCAGCACCTCGCCCCGCGCCATGGCAAATCCCTTGCGCACCGCATCGCTCTTGCCTGATCCCTCCTGTTGCGCCGCCTTGATGTTGAGGTCGGGATAGGCCTCGATAACGCGCTCGATTTCGCGCCAGGTACCGTCTTCGCTGCCGCCCTCCACAAACAGGATTTCCAGATCGTCGCAGAACCGGGGCAGGCGCTGTACCGCGGCCTCGATATTGCCGCGCTCGTTGCGGCAGGGGACGAGAACGGTGGCCGACAGGCCGGGCTGGGCCGCGTGGTTCATGGATCGCGCCACCAGATAGTTGCGCAGGCACAGCCGCCGCACACCCGGCAGCGTCCCCAGGGTGCCGTTAATCAGGCGTCCCAGACCCAACAGCGGTTTGGGCATGAGCTGGCGCCATTCCTTCTTCACCACATCGAAATCGGCGAGATTCAACAGCCCCTCAAGATCCTTGGCGGTGAGCCAGTTCTGTTCCTTCTGGGGGATTTTCAGGCCGCAGAACTCGGCCAGTTTCAAGACCGGCTCCCAGGCTTTCGAATAATAGGAAAGGATGATTCTGGTGTCGCGCGTGCACAGAGTTTGCAGCCCGGCCAGCGTGGTCTCACAGTCCTCGAGGAAACCGATGGTGTCGGAAAGGATGATGACGTCGAAGGGCCCTTTGAGGGTTTTCATGAATTCCGAGTCTTCGATATCGCCCTGGAGAAAGGTGAAATCGGGATTATTCTCCCCGGCGATGCGGATCATCTCGCCACTCAGGTCCACCCCCACGCCGCGCTCCGGGGCCAGCGCCTCAAGCATACGCCCGGTGCCGCAGCCGAGGTCGAGTACACTGCGCCCTTCGCCCACGAGGAAACGCAGATAGCGCCAATGGTCCTGGTAATAAAAGGCGTTGCGGTCGATCCAGGCGTCGCGCTCCGGGGCCAGCCGGTCGGCGAGATCACGGTTGGCGGCCTTGCGCGGAGAAAGCTCGGGTTTATTTTTTCTGCTCATGATGGGGGGAGATATAGACCGGATGCGGGCAAAGGGCTAGGGCGTGTTATTCCCGCCGGGGTCCGTAAGGCGGCCCTGGCAATCCACGCCCATGGTGAACACTTCCTCCTGGCGGGTGGAGCACGAGGTGTCATAGGCGGCGCCCGGAGCTTGCGCCGCGAGGAAGGCGGCCAGCGCCCCCCTGCGTGATCCCCGCAACAGGACGCAGGGGTAATCGGAGCGCAGCTGGGAAAGATCGCGCGCGCCGCTCCAGTCGCGCAGATCGCCGCTGGGCTTGTTGGCGGTGAAAATGTTGAGCCAGAAATCATTCTCCGGCCGCAGTGCCTTCAACTGCTGCGAAAAGGGAAACCCGCTCTGAAGGTTGCCGTTATAGAGGGCGAAGCTGAGGCTGGAGGCGGAATAGCCATAGATGCGCGCGCAGGCGCCAAAGCGTTCGTTATCCACCGCAAGTGCCGTTTCGCGCATGTCCTGTAACTTTCGCTCCAGCTTCGCCACCCCGAAGGCCTGGGCGATGACGATGGCCACCAGAAGGCCCGGAAAAACGCGGGCGAACCGCCGCCGCATTATGTCGTTGCCCAGGCCCAACGCCGGGACAATCCGATACATCAGAGCAACCGAAAGGGCAGTCAGCATATAGGCCGGGATCATGTAATGGGACGACAGCTGTTTGGCCACCATCAGCACCATGACCGTCTGCGCCAGAACCACGCCTTTGAGCGCCTTCAGTTCAGGTCCGGGGATGTCTCCGCCGCGCCGCCGCGCCGCCACCAGGGTAAGCACGGCAAGGATGAAGGTGATGCTGAAGAAGGGCCGGGTGAACAGGCGGTAGATATTACGGGGATAGTTCTCCAGGCTGATGACGGTGGCGGCCCCACCACCGTGATGCTCGCTGCCCAGGAACAACCTGACGATCCAGTCGGTGAATTGTTCATAGGCGCCCAGCGCCGGCAGCGTGAAGAGGAGGAAGGCGAAAAGGCAGGCGGCGGCGAAAGTAAGAATGGCCTTGCGGCTTTCCAGCAGGAACAGCGGTAACAGGAACAGCGGCGCGAAGGTGATCTTGCAGGCGACGCCGAATCCCAGAACCACGCCGAAGGCGATGGCGAAACCCCGGCGGTTGGTCTCCAATGCGCCGGGACGCAGCGCCAAAACAGTGACCATAACCAGCGCCATGACCGAAAAAATAAGGAGGGATTCCGGCTTCAGGGCGATGCCGTGCTTGAGGATTTGCGAGGAAATAAAAGGGGCGGCCTGTACCATCAGTGCCGGCAGAATATCCCTGAATACGGCAAGCCCCGCCAGCCCCGCCAGCAACAAAATCCCGGTGTTGAGCCAGGCGATCACCAGGGTGATGCGGCGCATATGGGTCTCGGGATCGGCCAGCACGGTCTCGATGATCTGGGCGCCCGAAGCGGTGGGAGTGCCGGCCTTGAGAACTAAAGCGCCGAGCCATTGCACGGGCGTTCCCGGATGGTCCACATGGCCCGGTGTGGTCAGATTGAGGATTTTCAGGGCGTTGACGAGATAGGCATAGTCGGGATCGATGCTGTGCCACATCCAGAACGGCCCGGCGCTCTCTCTCAGAATCAGGGCGGAGAAGAGAAAACAGGCTGGAAGCACGAGGAGGGCGGCCAGGCTTCTACCTTTATGAGAAGAGACCGGAAGGGAGAAGAGCTTTGAAAAAACCGCAAAAACAGATGTCATCCTTTGCCCCTGTTCCCGCCGGTTATGGTCAGCTTTTCATTTCCTCGCCGGGCATGGCGGGAACGGTTCGGTTGCGGCTGAACAGCCAGATGACGCCGCCGGGAAGGGCGGCGAGGGTTATGCCCAGCCCGAACAGGATGGAAAGCACCAGGGCGCTTTCCTGGGGCACGCCCACCAGGCCCAGGGCGACGATCATGGCCCCTTCGCGTACGCCCCAGCCGGCGATGGAAATGGGCAGGGTCATGGCGAGAATGACGGGAGGCACCAGGAAAAAACAATCGAGAAAGGAAATCTCGATCTCCAGCCCGGTGGCCAGAACATAGACCACGAGAATACTGAGCACATGCACCAGAAGCGACAGCCCCGCCACCGGCAAAAGATTATCCATATGCAGGGACAGCTTGCGGGTGTCGGCGGCAAGGTTGGCCAGCCCCTGCACCAGCCGCCAGTGTCGGATGCGCCGCGGCAGCTGGTCGGCGTGGAGCAGGGCGGCAAACCCCGCCAGGGAAATTGCGATAACTGTGGCGTAGCTCCAGAAGGCTTGGTCGGGAAGAAGCTCCTTCACATAAGGCAGGCTGATGATGATCAGAACCACCAGCGCCATCAATGCCGCAATACGGTCGAGGAAGATGCTGTTAATGGATTTTCCCAGCGGGTTGCCTCCGCGCACCACGGTCCACAAGCGGAAGGCGTCGCCGCCCACACTGGAAACCAGGGTGGTGTTGAGAAAGGTGGCGGTCCACATAATCTGAACCACCCGCGGGAAAGAGAATCCGTCGCCCACGCCCACCAGGTGCATGAGTGTGCTCCAGCGCCGCGCCACAAGAACCATTTGGGTCAGGAAGATGATAAGGGCGGCCACAACCGTTGCCGCATCCACCCGCCGCAGGTTTTCCATGGCCGCGCCAAGGTCGGACTTGCCCACAAAATACCAGATCAGCGCTCCCGAAAGAGTGATCTTCAGAGCCAACAGCCCCCAGGTCTTTATGTTCATGACCTTGTCGCCCTTATGCAGCGGAGGGGACCGGGGCGGGTTTTTCAACATCGGGGGCAAGCGGGGAAAGGCCCAGTTCCCGCAACAGGCGGCGGTCTTCCTCGCATTCGGCGTTGGCCGTGGTAAGCAGCGTTTCACCGTAAAAGATGGAATTGGCGCCGGCCAGGAAACACAGCACCTGGGCCTCGCGGCTTAGCTGGCGGCGGCCCGCGCTCAGCCGCACACGGGACTCCGGCATCAAAATCCGCGCCGTGGCGCACATACGCACCAGATCGAGCGGGTCCACCGG
Organism: Alphaproteobacteria bacterium; assembly: GCA_016776635.1. Classification (GTDB taxonomy): domain Bacteria; phylum Pseudomonadota; class Alphaproteobacteria; order UBA11136; family UBA11136; genus UBA11136. The sequence continues at coordinate 25,752 of JADHSZ010000026.1, read as the reverse complement.
CGGCCTGTCTTCCAGCGGCGTTCCCGCCACCGCCACCAATGCGTTGATGGGCACGCTTTCGGGATGGGGGTCGAGAGCGGCGAGAATTTCCAGCATGCGCGCGCGGTCGTGGTCGCTTTCGCCCATGCCGATAATGCCGCCCACACACAGGGAAATGCCCGCCTCGCGTACATGGTGGATGGTCTCCATGCGGTCTTCGAAATCGCGGGTGGAAATGATCTTGTCGTAATATTCGGGGCTGGTGTCGAGATTGTGGTTATAGGCGGTGAGCCCGGCCTCGCCCAGGCGCCCGGCCTGAACTTGAGTCAGCATACCCAAAGTGACACAGGTTTCCATGCCCAACTTGCCCACGTCCCGCACCATATCCAGAACGCGGTCGAATTCATCGCCGTCGCGCACCTGACGCCAGGCCGCGCCCATGCAAAAGCGCGAGGCGCCAAGTTCCTTGGCCTCGCGGGCGGCCTCAAGAACCTGGTCATGGGCCATGAGGCCGCCGTTTTCCACATCGGAGGAATGGTGGGAAGATTGTGGACAGTAGCCGCAATCTTCCGAGCAGCCGCCGGTCTTCACGCTCAACAGGCTCGCCAGCTGAACCGAATCGTCGCCGTGATGATCGCCGTGAACGGTGCGGGCGCGTTCCACGAGCTTAAGAAGCGGCGATTGCAGGACCGCAAGAACCTCTTCGGTGGACCAGTCGTGACGGAGGGCGTCGCTCATGACCTGGGAGGGGGTGTTCCGTTGAAAACAGGGGTTGGTAGTGACCGCGAGCGGGACGACACCGGGGTGTCTTCCCACACGGGGGGAACAGAGGGGCACCATATCTCTACCGCCCGGCTCCGGCAATCCATCATTGCGGCCCTTTGTCTTTTTGCCTTTAGCAGTTGAAGAGAGGACGATTCCCCCACACTATGGATTTAAATTCCAGATTGGATTTTAGAAAGTACTCCCCGGATCATGGTGCAAAACGAGCCTCCCACAACCTGGCATGAACGGGCCTTGCAGGTTCTCCGCGAATTGGGATGGTCGCGGGCCGAGCTTGCCCGGCAGAGCGGCATCTCCAGGGAAAGCATCTACAAATATCTCGCCGGAAGCATCCACAAGCCGCGTGGCGATAATCTGCGCGCTATCTCCCAGGCGCTGGGGGTGAGCGAGGTCTGGCTCACCTTCGGCACCGGGGAAAAACAGGTGCATCAGGCCGCCGCGCCAACCCGCGAGGACATTTCTCCCCGGGATGCGGCGGGCCAGTCGGTCCTGCTCTCGGTGGAGGAGATGTACCGGGCCGACGCCCTGGCCACGGAGGCGGGGATAGCGGGGCTGGAACTGATGGAGGCGGCGGGCGCCGCCATTGCCCGTGAAATTACCCAGCGCTGGCGCAAAATGCCGGTGCTGATTCTGTGCGGGCCGGGCAATAACGGCGGCGACGGATTTGTGGCGGCGCGTCTGCTCGAGGCCGAGGGCTGGCCCGTGCGGCTGGTTCTGTTGGGCGACAAAGAGAAACTCAAGGGCGATGCCGCCACCAATGCCGGGCGCTGGGAAGGAGTGGTGGGTGGCCTCAATGAGGGTCTCTTTAAAAACGCGCCGCAAGGCGGTGAACTGGTGGTGGACGCCTTGTTCGGGGCCGGGTTGACGCGGCCCCTGGAGGGGGCGGCGGCCTGGGTGGTGGAGGAACTGGAGCGCCGTGGTCTGCCGGTGGTGGCTGTGGACGTGCCCAGCGGGATTGACGGCGACACGGGTCATGTTTTGGGTGGCGATGATCGGGGCGTGGCGGTGCGGGCTCAGTTGACGGTGACCTTCTTCCGCCGCAAGCCGGGCCACCTCCTGCTTCCCGGGCGCAGCCTGTGTGGCGAGGTGGTGGTGGCGGATATCGGCACTCCGGTGGCGGTTCTCGACGAGATCGCCCCCCAACAGTACGAAAACGGCCCCGCTTTGTGGCGCGAGATGTACCCGGTTCCAACCGCCGAGGACCACAAATACAGCCGCGGCCACGCCGTGGTCATGGGCGGCGCGGAGATGACCGGCGCGGCGCGGCTGGCGGCGCGGGCGGCCTTACGCGCCGGGGCCGGGCTGGTGAGCATCGCCTGCCCGGCCGAGGTCTGGCCGGTCTACGCCGCCACCACGCCCGGCGTTCTCGCGGTTCCGCTGGCGGGTCTCGATTCCCTCTCCGCTCTGTTGGCCGACGAGCGCAAGAATCTCTACCTCCTGGGTCCGGGCAACGGTATCAGCGGCGAGACCCGGGCGCGGGTGCTGGCGGTGCTGGGGGAGGGACGGGCCTGTGTTTTGGATGCCGACGCTCTCAGCGTGTTCGCGGAGTCACCGGAGGTTCTGTTCGATTCCATCCGTTCGCCTTGCGTGCTGACCCCCCATGAGGGCGAGTTCCAGCGCCTGTTCGGCCATATGGAAGGCGAAGAAGGAAAACTGGCGCGGGTGCGCGCGGCGGCGCGGCGCAGTGGCGCCACGGTCCTTCTCAAGGGCGCCGATACGGTGATCGCCGACCCCCAGGGCAATGCCGTCATCAACGGCAATGCGCCGGCCACGCTCGCCACGGCGGGGTCCGGGGACGTTCTCGCCGGGTTTATCGCCGGCCTCATGGCCCAGGGTATGCCGCCCTTTGCCGCTGCTTGCGCCGGGGCCTGGATACATGGTGCGGCGGGTGCTTCTTTTGGCCCCGGCCTGATCGCCGAAGACCTTCCCGATCTTTTGCCCGCGGTCCTGCGCGAGCTGTTTGCCCAAGTCGCCATCTAAGAATTTTTCGCCCTGCTTTGAACGCATAAAAATCCATTTATATGAGTGCGTTAAGTGATGATTTCTCTTTATTTAAATCAGGTTATTTGCTATGAGGAGAAGGTGGCGTACTTGGCGTTGAGTGTTTCCGGGTTTTCACCCGTCCTTCATTCCGGGTATCCGCCACGCAAAAAGACCCAAGCGGGAGGGGAATGACAATGCTGTTCGGTCGCGGGCTTTCGAGCCGGGACGTGACTCCGGGATCGGTGTTTTGCCGGAACGGCGCAGGCGATCTTGTGGAGACCGCGCGCGTTCTTTCCGTGGGAAAGGACGGCTACGGCATTCCCCATGTGCGTTTCGAGGTCAGCTTCAGGCATCCCTCTTTCAGCCGTGTCCACGATTCCCGCGTTCTCGCCCTTTCTTCCTTTGCCCGCCAGTATCCCGACCGCATGTAAATCGGGCTGTTTCGGGGCCTAGGCTCTATCTGGGGCTTTCCTGGGGCCAGGCTTTCGGGGGCTCTCTTTGATCTCCCCGGGGGTCGGGCCGCCTCCATGCTGATTTCTGTTTCCAGACGATCCATGTTATCGCCGCTTTTTTTGCATCGGCGGGCGGCTGCTTGTGGCCCGGATTTCCACTGTGCTATAGAAGGTCCGCATTCTCTGGGCTGGTGAACCATCGGTAGAGCGAGTGCCGGTTGCGGGGGGTTATGCGCCTCGAAAGAGTTTGCCAACCGTTGGTATGTCCGGTGTTCATATGTCTGGGCCAACTTCGCGGGCGTGGCGGAACTGGTAGACGCGCTGGCTTTAGGTGCCAGTGGAGCAATCCTTGGGGGTTCGAGTCCCTCCGCCCGCACCAGGATTCTTCGAGGGGGAGCTCCCGTCTTGATGTTAATATTTTAGATTATGTTTATATTGTTAATACATTGATATTTATCATATAAACAGGAATAGAGATAAGGGTACATGCAGATAACAGAAATCAAATCCGAGGGACTGTCCCGTGAATACAAAGTGGTGGTTCCCGCCTCGGAGCTGGACCGCCAGCTCGAGCTGCGTCTACAGGAAATAGGCAGAACGGCGAAGATACCCGGGTTCCGTCCCGGCAAAATACCCATGGACATGCTGAAACAGCGTTACACCTCGTCGGTCATGGGCGATATCCTTGAATCCACCGTCAGCTCCAGTTCCCAGCGCGCCATGGAGGATAAGAGCCTGCGTCCTGCAAGCCAGCCCAAGATCGAGATCACCTCTTACGAAGAGGGTGCCGATCTGGAATACAAGATGGTGCTGGAAATCATGCCCGAGATTCCCGATCTCGATCTGGGTAAGCTCTCCCTGGAGCGTCTCTACGCCGAACCCGACGAGGCCAAGGTCACCGAGGGGCTGGAAGAGCTGGTCAAGGTCCACAAGCGTTTCGAGCCGGCCAAGGCCTCTCACAAGGCCGAGATGGGCGACCAGGTCCTGTTCGACTATGTGGGCAAGATCGACGGCGTGGCCTTTAACGGCGGAACTGGCCAGGACGAAGAGATCGAACTCGGTTCGGGACGTTTCATTCCCGGCTACGAGGAACAGATGGTGGGCGCGTCCGCCGGTGACGCACTCGAGGTCAAGGTGACGTTTCCGGAAACCTATCATGCGCCGGAAGTGGCCGGAAAAGAGGCCATCTTCGATGTCGCCCTCAAGGAAGTGCGTATATCCGCTCCCATCGCCATTGACGATGTGCTGGCCAAGGATATGGAGCTGGAAAATCTCGAGGAACTCAAACAGATGGTGGCGAGCCGGCTCGAGCGTGAATACGGGGAAATCTCCCGTATCCGCCTGAAGAGGACCATCTCCGACATCCTGTTGGAGAAATGCAAGATCGACCTGCCCGAGGGCATGGTGGAGGACGAGTTCCAGTCTCTCTGGGAGAGGCAGGAGGAAGCAAGGAAAGAGGGCGGCGAACAGGACGAAGATAAGAAAGACGAAGAGGCCCGGCGCGCGGAGGTCCGTAGCGCCGCCGAACGGCGCATTCTCCTTGCCCTGGTCCTAGCCGAGCTCGGCCACCGCAACAACGTCAAGGTGGAAGACGCGGAAGTCATGAAGGCCCTGCAGGCCGAGGCCGCCCGCTATCCCGGCCAGGAACAGCAGGTGATCAGCTATTACCAGCAGAATCCCCAGATGATTCAGGGATTCCAGGCCCAGATTTACGAAGAGAAGGTTCTTGACTTCATTGTCGAGATGGCCGAAGTGACGGAGCGCAAGGTGGATTTCAAGGAACTGATTGCCTTGCCCGAGGAATCGGCCCCGGCCACGTCTTCGTCGGGGTCCAAGCCGAAGAAAAAGAAAGCCGCCAAAGCCACTAAAGAAGCCAAAAGCAAGGCGGCCAAGAAAAAATAACCGCGCCCGCCCCACAGGCCCACGGCCCGGCCCACTTCCGGGGAGGGGGGGCGTTTACGGAACCAGCGTCAGGGATCAAAATCCATGAACGAAGCAAACAAATCAGGCGATTTTTATATGAACACCCTCGTTCCCATGGTGGTGGAACAGACCAACCGTGGTGAGCGCGCCTACGATATCTATTCCCGCCTCCTCAAGGAGCGGATCATCTTTCTCACCGGCGCCGTTTCCGACGGCGTGGCGAGCCTGGTCTGCGCCCAGTTGTTGTATCTGGAATCAGAGAACCCGAAAAAGGACATCTCCTTCTACATCAATTCCCCCGGTGGCGCGGTGACGTCGGGACTGGCCATCTACGACACCATGCAATACATCCGCCCCGACATCAGCACCGTATGTGTGGGCCAGGCGGCGTCCATGGGATCATTGCTGTTGGCGGCGGGGGCTTCGGAAAAGCGCTATTGCCTGCCCCACAGCCGCATCATGGTGCACCAGCCCTCGGGCGGGGTACAGGGCCAGGCCACCGACATCGAGATCCACGCCAAGGAAATTCTCGATCTTCGCGCCCGGCTCAACCAAATCTACGTCACCCATACCGGCCAGACCCTCAAAGCCATCGAAGAGGCTATGGACCGTGACAAGTTCCTGTCGGCGGAAGAAGCCAAGAAATTCGGCATCGTCGACGAGGTCGTGGATAAGCGCCCCGAACCCGCAGATAACGGGGAAAAAGACGAGTCGGAATAATCCCGGTCACGGGGCGATAATGTATTCCAATAATGCAACACCGGGAAACCTTCCTGCTCCGGCGTTAACCATTTCTTGAGTCCTCCTGAACAAACCTTAGGACGCGGAATTTTTTTTCACGAACGGGAGACACATCTGACGCTGTAGGAATGCGGATTCGATTTGCCCCAGCCCCCTCAATGTTTTCTGTACGGCGGGAGAGGAGCCCAGGCGGTTTTGTCACATGTTTTGGCCCCGGTTTTTGGCGTTGTATGGACGCCCCCTGACTGGGTAACATGGTGGTCAAGGACCGCAAGCGAATCCAAAACAAAGCGGTCTGTGTGGAGAGGACATGAACAAGTCCAGCGGCAGCGACCCCAAGAACACGCTCTATTGCTCTTTCTGCGGTAAAAGCCAGCACGAGGTGCGCAAGCTTATCGCCGGCCCGACGGTGTTCATCTGTGATGAATGCGTCGAGTTGTGCATGGACATCATCCGCGAGGAACACAAATCCACCCTGGTCAAGTCCGATAACGGCGTGCCCACGCCGACCGAGGTGTGCAAGGTTCTCAACGACTATGTGATCGGCCAGGACCACGCCAAGCGCGTCCTCTCGGTGGCGGTCCATAATCACTACAAGCGTCTGGCGCAGGGCAGCAAGGCCAACGACGTGGAGCTGGCGAAATCCAACATCCTGCTGATCGGTCCCACCGGCTGCGGCAAGACTCTGTTGGCGGAAACCCTGGCCCGCATCATCGACGTGCCCTTCACCATGGCCGACGCCACCACCCTGACCGAGGCCGGCTACGTGGGCGAGGATGTGGAGAACATCATTCTCAAGCTCCTTCAGGCCGCCGATTACAATGTGGAACGGGCACAGCGCGGCATCGTCTATATCGACGAGGTGGACAAAATCAGCCGCAAGTCTGACAACCCCTCCATTACCCGCGATGTGTCGGGCGAGGGCGTGCAACAGGCGCTTCTCAAGATCATGGAAGGAACCGTCGCCAGCGTCCCGCCCCAGGGCGGCCGCAAGCATCCGCAACAGGAATTTCTCCAGGTGGACACCACCAATATCCTGTTTATCTGTGGCGGCGCCTTCGCCGGTCTGGAGAAAATCATCAACGCCCGCGGCAAGGGCTCTTCCATCGGCTTCGGCGCCGATGTCCAGAGCCCCGACGACCGCCAGACGGGCGAAGTTCTGCTTGGCGTGGAGCCCGAGGATTTGTTGAAATTCGGCCTCATCCCCGAATTCATCGGCCGCTTGCCGGTGGTCGCCACCTTGAGCGATCTCGACGAGGACTCGCTGGTGGAGATTCTCACCCAGCCCAAGAACGCCCTGGTGAAACAGTACCAGCGTCTGTTCGAGATCGAAGGGGTTCACCTTGAATTCGCCGCCGACGCCCTGCGGGGGATTTCCGAAAAGGCCCTGACGCGCAAGACAGGAGCCCGGGGTCTGCGTTCGATTCTGGAACATATTCTGCTCGATACCATGTTCGAGCTTCCCGGCCTTGCCGATGTGGAAGAGATCGTTATCAACCGCGAAGTGATCGAGGGACGCGCCAAGCCCCTCTATATCTATTCGGAAAGCCAGGAGGATATCGGGTCGAGCGCCTGATGTTCCGGTCCGTACCGGGTCCAATGCCCGGTTTATATCCTGTTTAATGCTTTGAACCCCTTGACCCCGACGGTTTTGGGTGCCACCTAGTGGACAGGCTATGAGCGGTTGTGGCAGGACTCTTGCAAGGCTCGCGCAGGATGTTCCGCCACGTTGTTTGATGGCGATTTTGTCACTGGCGCTTGCTTGAGGAAAGAACCCTATGTCCCCAAATGATAACGAAGCAGAAACCGATATGAACCCTCTCTATCCGGTGCTCCCGCTTCGCGATATTGTGGTCTTTCCACATATGATCGTGCCTCTTTTCGTGGGGCGCGAGAAATCGGTGCGCGCGCTCGAAGACGTGATGCAGGACGACAAACAGATTCTGCTGGTGGCCCAGAAGAACGCCGCCCAGGACGATCCCGAGCCCGAAGATATCTACACCGTGGGCACCGTGGGCACGGTGCTCCAGCTTCTTAAATTGCCCGACGGAACGGTCAAGGTTCTGGTGGAAGGTGGCGAGCGCGCCCGTATTACGGAGTATGCCGACACCGGGGAATTCTTCCAGGCCCATGCCGAGATCATTCCCGATCACGGCGATGACGACCAGGAAGTGGAGGCGCTGTCGCGTACCGTCATCGCCCAGTTCGAACAGTACATAAAGCTCAACCGCAAAATCCCGCCCGAGGTCATGGTCTCCATCAACCAGATTGATGATTCCTGCAAGCTCGCCGATACGGTGGCCTCTCACCTGGCGCTGAAGATTCCCGAAAAACAACAGCTGCTGGAGACCGAAAAGGTCAGTGAGCGGCTGGAAAAGGTCTATTCCTTCATGGAAGGAGAGATCGGCGTCCTCCAGGTGGAAAAACGCATCCGCAACCGGGTCAAGCGCCAGATGGACAAGACCCAGCGCGAGTACTACCTCAACGAGCAATTGAAGGCGATCCAGAAGGAACTGGGCGAGATCGACGAGGGCCGCGACGAAGTCACCGAGATCGAGGACAAGGTAAAAGACACCAAGCTGAGCAAGGAAGCCCGGGAAAAGGCCCTTTCCGAGATCAAGAAACTGCGCTCCATGAGTCCCATGTCGGCCGAGGCCACGGTGGTGCGCAACTATCTCGACTGGATGCTTTCCCTGCCTTGGGGCAAACGCACCAGAAGCAACCGCGATCTCAAGAAAGCGGTGAAGATTCTAGATGACGATCACTATGGCCTGGAAAAGGTCAAGGAACGCATCATCGAATATCTTGCCGTCCAGCTGCGCATGAGAAAACTCAAAGGCCCGATTCTTTGCCTCGTGGGTCCGCCGGGCGTGGGCAAGACTTCCCTGGGTAAATCCATCGCCAGGGCCACGGGACGAAAATTCGTGCGCATGTCTCTGGGCGGCGTGCGTGACGAATCCGAAATCCGCGGCCACCGGCGCACCTATATCGGGTCGATGCCGGGCAAGATTATCCAGTCCATGAAAAAGGCCAAGTCCAGCAACCCGCTGTTCCTCCTCGACGAGGTGGACAAGCTGGGTTCCGATTGGCGCGGCGATCCTTCCTCGGCCCTGCTCGAGGTGCTCGATCCCGAACAGAACGTGGCCTTCAACGACCATTATCTCGAGGTCGATTACGATCTTTCCGACGTTATGTTCGTTACCACCGCCAATACCACCCGTATGCTCCAGCCCCTGCTCGACCGCATGGAAATCATTCGCCTGTCGGGATACACCGAGGACGAAAAGGTGGAGATCGCCACCCGTCACCTGATTCCCAAACAGATCAAGGAACACGGTCTGAAAAAAGGGGAGTGGGCAATTTCGGATTCCGCGATCCGCAATATCATCCGCTACTACACGCGCGAGGCCGGGGTCCGTAACCTCGAACGCGAGATCGCCAACTTGACGCGCAAGGCCGTCAAGGACGTGCTCATGAGCGGTAAGAAAAAGGTCAACGTGACTGCTCGTAATCTCGGCAAATACGCGGGCATCCGCCGCTATCGCTATGGCGAGGTGGAAGAGGAAAACCTGGTGGGTGTGACCACTGGGCTGGCATGGACCGAAGTGGGGGGCGAGCTGCTTTCCATCGAGGCCGTGGTTATGCCCGGCAAGGGAAATGTGGCGCATACCGGCAAGCTCGGCGATGTGATGAAGGAATCGGTCCAGGCGGCGCGGAGCTACGTGCGCTCGCGTTCAATAGCCTTCGGCATCAAGCCCACGGTATTCGAGAAAAAGGACATCCACGTCCATGTGCCCGAGGGCGCCACGCCCAAGGATGGGCCGTCCGCGGGTGTTGCCATGTGCACCTCCATCGTCTCCGCCCTGACCGGGATTCCCGTGCACAAGGATCTGGCCATGACCGGGGAGATTACCCTGCGTGGCCGTATTCTTCCCATTGGCGGGCTCAAGGAAAAACTTCTTGCCGCCCTGCGTGGAGGAATCAAGACCGTGATTATTCCCCAGGAAAATGAAAAAGACCTTGCCGAGATTCCCGACAACGTGAAGCGCGGCATGGAGATCATTCCCATGGGAACCGTGGACGAAGTGCTTGAAAAGGCCCTGGCGTCACCGTTGGTTCCCATCGAATGGGTGGAGTCCGAACAGCTTCCCGAGGGTGAAAAGGACGTATCCCAGGAAAGTGTCGTCACCCATTAGCCGGAAAATGTCCTGTTATTTCAACTGATGACCGAAAAAGCTGGGGATAAGGCTACTTCCGTGATTGACGGGGCCGATTTCCCCGCTCTACACTCCCTCCTGTCACAAAGGTTTACCAATCTCTAGGGTTGGTCGTTCCGTTGTTCCGGAACTCCATATTATCTCTTCACATCCAGTTCCATTCAGAGGGGGGCATAAAGTGAATAAAAATGATCTCATAGCGTCGGTTGCTTCAAGCACGGGTCTTTCCAAGGCAGATGCGGCCAAGGCCATCGATGCTACCCTGTCATCGGTTACCGCTTCCTTGAGCGGAGGCACCGAAGTAAGGCTCGTCGGTTTCGGCACATTCAGCGTCAGCAACCGCCGTGCGTCGCAGGGAAGAAACCCCCGCACTGGGGCCGTCATCCAGATTCCCGCTTGCCGGGTTCCCAAATTCAAGGCTGGCAAGGCGCTCAAGCAAGCCGTCAACTAATCCTTTTTCTATCGTCCTTCGGGCTTATCCCCGAAGCGGCTATCAGAATGCCGGTCGTTTTTTACGACCGGCATTCTTCTTTGTTCACAGGCTCCGCTCCCGTAATGTAGAAGCTGTGGCCGTATTGACCGGGGGATTTATTTCCGGGGAGGGGTCTTGTTACCGGGCGGTTAGCTCAGCTGGGAGAGCGCCACGTTTACACCGTGGATGTCGGCGGTTCGATCCCGTCACCGCCCACCATTTTTTCTTCGACCCAGTTTTTTCCTCGCTGGGTGTCTTTTTGCCAAGGCGAATACAGCCATGAGGAGAGGCCGCTTGACACCTGCGGGGGGGTAACGTAGTAAGCCCTTCCCACATATCCGCCACGTAAAAAGCCGATTTTACAAGGGATTTACAGATTCTCTTCCGGCCCACAAGAGGCGGCCCATAGGGGGTGTAGCTCAGTTGGTTAGAGCGCCGGCCTGTCACGCCGGAGGCCGCGGGTTCGAGTCCCGTCACTCCCGCCATCACTTCGCTTTTTTCCGATTTGAAATCCCCTGGTCCACAAACTCGGTCTCGCCGTCGCGCGGACGACTCCGAAAAAATACCATATTTCCCCGTTTTGAGGCGTGAACCTGCTTTCAATCGCCAAACCCGCTTCCTATAATGCCCGCAAATCCGTGCTGTGGCGGGCAATGCGGTAATGATTCCGCAATGATTTACATGGGATAGTTAACCAGAAGAGCCCACTTAATTTTCTGGAAGCTTTCCGTGGGCGCTCATCAGGGGAAGGGCCATCAGGGGATGGGGTATGTTTGACGCGATTCTCGCCGAATATCTGCCGGTTCTGATCTTCTTCCTGATCGCCTTTGCCATTGCCGCCATTGCGGTGGTGGCGTCCTGGCTTGTGGCCCCCCAGCGTCCCGATTCCGAAAAGCTGTCTCCTTACGAATGCGGGTTCGAGCCCTTTGATGATTCGCGCGGGCGTTTCGACGTGCGCTTTTATCTGGTGGCTCTGCTTTTCATCATCTTCGACCTGGAAGTGGCCTTTCTCTTCCCCTGGGCCGTTTCGCTGGGGGATATCGGGCTTTTCGGCTTCTGGTCCATGGTCTTTTTCCTAGTCATTCTGACCGTCGGATTTGTCTACGAATGGCGCAAGGGAGCCCTGGAATGGGAATAATCTCCACATCCTCCGGCGCCATGCCCCATGGTGAAAAGAGCGCCGAACAACAGGACGTCCTGATGCTGGACGCGAGCATGGAGCTTTCCGAGAAGGGCTTCTTCGTCACCCAACTCGATCATCTCGTTAACTGGGCGCGTACCGGTTCCATGTGGCCCATGACCTTCGGTCTTGCCTGTTGCGCCGTGGAAATGATGCAGTCCGCCGCCAGCCGTTACGATTACGACCGTTTTGGAATCGTCTTCAGGCCCAGCCCGCGCCAGTCCGATGTGATGATCGTGGCCGGCACGCTGACCAATAAAATGGCTCCGGCCTTGCGCAAGGTCTACGACCAGATGGCGGAGCCGCGCTGGGTCATTTCAATGGGCAGCTGCGCCAATGGCGGCGGCTATTACCATTATTCCTATTCCGTGGTGCGCGGCTGTGACCGCATCGTGCCGGTGGACATATATGTTCCCGGCTGTCCGCCCACTGCGGAAGCTCTTTTGTACGGCATTCTTCAACTGCAGAAGAAGATTCGCCGCACCGGCACCATCCTTAGATAGTTTTTCTTGAACAGGAGCGGCGCGGGGTTTGCGTGCCGCAAAGGCTAAAAGAACAACAACACGATGATGGAACAGGCGCTCCAGGATTTTTGTGACCATGTGACGGCGGCCATGTCCGACCATGTGCTGTCCTCGCGTGAGGAAAAGGGCGAGCTCATCCTCACCGTTAACCGGGACTCCATCGTCCGGGTTCTGAACTTCCTGCGCGACGACAGCGGCTGCCGGTTCAAGGTGTTGATCGATATTTGCGGGGTTGATTTCCCCGACCGCGATCCCCGTTTCGAAGTGGTCTACCAGCTTCTCAGCCCGACCCAGAACCAGCGTCTCATGGTCAAGGTGAACGCCAATGCCGACACTCCGGTTCCTTCCGCCACGGGTATTTTCTCGGCCGCCGGATGGTTCGAAAGGGAAGTCTGGGACATGTTCGGCATTTCCTTTTCCGACCATCCCGATCTGCGCCGTATCCTTACCGATTACGGTTTCGAGGGGCATCCCCTGCGCAAGGACTTTCCCCTCACCGGCTATGTGGAAGTGCGCTACGACGACGAACAAAAGCGCGTGGTCTACGAGCCCGTGAAACTGACCCAGGAATTCCGTAGCTTCGATTTCCTCAGTCCCTGGGAAGGCGTACAGGAGCTTCTGCCCGGCGATGAAAAGGCCGAGAACGGCGAAGACGCCGAGGCGGGGGAATCATAGGCCATGGCGGAGCGCCAGATAGAGAACTACTCGATTAATTTCGGACCCCAGCATCCGGCGGCCCACGGGGTGCTGCGCCTGGTGCTTGAGCTCGACGGCGAGATCGTCGACCGCGCCGACCCCCATATCGGCCTGCTTCACCGCGGCACCGAAAAACTCATCGAGCACAAGACCTATCTTCAGGCCGTGCCCTATTTCGACCGCCTCGATTACGTGGCGCCCATGAACCAGGAACACGCCTTCGCCCTGGCCGTGGAAAAGCTTCTCGGTATCGAGGCGCCGCCGCGGGCGCAGTATATCCGCGTCCTCTACAGCGAGATCGGGCGCATTCTCAACCACCTGCTCAACATCTCCACCTACGCGCTGGACGTGGGAGCCATGACGCCGTTCCTGTGGTTGTTCGAGGAGCGGGAAGTGCTGATGGAATTCTACGAGAGGGTGTCGGGCGCGCGCATGCATGCCGCCTATTTTCGTCCCGGCGGCGTCTATCGGGATATGCCGGCGGGGCTGGCCGAGGACATCCTCGCCTTCGTGGAGCGTTTTCCGCAGATGATCGACGATACCGAGACCCTGCTCACCGAGAATCGCATCTTCCGCCAGCGCACCGTGGATATCGGCGTCATCACCGGGGAACAGGCGCTGGACCTGGGATTTTCCGGCTCCTGTTTGCGGGCTTCGGGTCTGCCCTGGGACTTGCGCAGATCCCAGCCCTATGACGCCTACGCCGAGATGGATTTCGACGTGCCCATAGGCAAAAACGGGGACTGTTTCGACCGCTATCTGGTGCGTATGGAGGAAATGCGCCAGAGCCTGTCCATCATCCGCCAGGCGCTCGACGGCATGCCCGAGGGTCCGGTGATGGTGGAGGACAACAAGATTGCTCCGCCCTCGCGTTCGGAAATGAAGAACTCCATGGAATCGCTGATCCACCACTTCAAGCTTTTCACCGAGGGTTATCACGTGCCGCCCGGCGAGACCTATACCGCGGTGGAGGCGCCCAAGGGCGAATTCGGCGTCTATCTGGTGGCCGACGGCAGCAACAAGCCCTATCGCTGCAAAATAAGAGCGCCGGGATTCGCCTTTCTCCAGGCCCTGGATTTCATGTCCAGGGGGCACATGCTGGCCGACGTGCCGGCGGTGATCGGCAGTCTCGATATCGTCTTCGGGGAAATCGACCGATGAGCGGGACAACCAAAAATCCCCCCGGCAAGAAGAAGGCCACGAATACGAAGCCAAAAACCTTCAAGTTTTCGCCCGAAAACACGGCGAGTATTCCCGATATTCTCGATCTCTATCCGGCGGGTCGTCAGGAAAGCGCCGTCATGCCGCTATTGACCCTGGCCCAGCGCCAGATCGGCGGCTGGCTGACCCGTGCGGCCATGGACCGGGTGGCGGAGATTCTCGGCATGGCGCCGATCCGGGTCTACGAGGTGGCCACCTTCTATTCCATGTACAACCACGCGCCGGTGGGCAAAAACCATATACAAATCTGCACCACCACGCCGTGCTGGCTGCGCGGCTCCGACGAGGTGGTGGCTTCCTGCCACAAGATTCTCGGTATTGGTCTGGGCGAGACTTCCGAGGACGGCGAATTCACCCTGGGCGAGGTGGAATGTCTCGGCGCTTGCGTCAATGCGCCCATGCTTAAAATCAATGACGATTATTTCGAGGATCTCGACCCGGCCCGGGTGGAGGCCATCCTCACCCTGCTCAAACGCGGCGACAAGCCCCGTCATGGCGCGGCGCCGGCCAGCGGCCCGACCACGCTTCTTGAGGTGCCGGCGCGCGGTCCCGGCAGTGGCAGGGGGAAGAGCTGATGCTGCACGACGCCGACCGAATCTTTACCAATCTCTACGGGCTTTCCGACTGGCGTCTGCGCGGCGCCCGCAAACGCGGCGACTGGGACGGCACCAAGGCCATCCTCGAAAAGGGGCGGGACTGGATTGTCGAAGAGATCAAGGAATCGGGCCTGCGCGGACGTGGCGGCGCGGGTTTCCCCGCCGGCATGAAATGGTCCTTCATGCCCAAGGAATCGGACGGCCGGCCCCATTACCTGGTCGTCAATGCCGATGAAGGCGAGCCCGGCACCTGCAAGGACCGCGAGATCATCCGCCATGATCCCCACAAGCTGCTGGAAGGGGCGCTGCTTGCCGGTTTCGCCATGGGCGCCAACACCGCCTATATCTATATCCGCGGGGAATTTCATGCCGAGGCCCAGCGCCTTCAGGTGGCCATCGACGAAGCCCGCAAGGCTGGGCTGATCGGCGGGAACGCCTGTAAATCAGGATGGGATTTCGAAATTTATCTTCATCACGGGGCCGGCGCCTATGTCTGCGGCGAGGAAACGGCCCTGCTGGAGAGCCTCGAGGGCAATAAGGGCCAGCCCCGCATGAAGCCTCCGTTTCCGGCCAATGCCGGTCTTTACGGCTGTCCCACCACGGTGACCAATGTGGAAACCGTCGCCGTGGCGCCGGAGATTCTGCGCCGCGGGGCCGACTGGTTTGCGTCATTGGGGCGGCCCAAGAACACGGGCACCAAGCTGTTTTGCATCTCCGGCCATGTGAACCTGCCCTGTACCGTCGAGGAAGAGATGGGCGTTCCCCTGCGGGAACTCATCGAAAAACACGCCGGAGGCGTGCGCGGAGGATGGGATAATCTGATGGCGGTAATCCCCGGCGGTTGCTCTACTCCGCTTATTCCCAAATCCGTCTGCGACAACGTGCTCATGGATTTTGATTCCTTGCGCGAGGTTCAATCGGGCCTGGGTACCGCGGCCGTGATCGTCATGGACAAGTCTACCGATATCGTCCGCGCCATCGCCCGGTTCTCAAAATTTTACAAGCACGAATCCTGTGGCCAGTGTACGCCCTGCCGCGAGGGTACGGGCTGGCTGTGGCGGATGATGGAAAAACTGGTGGAGGGGGATGCCCGGATCGAGGACATCGACATGATCGAGGAGGTCACCCGCCAGATCGAGGGCCACACCATCTGCGCCCTGGGCGATGCGGCGGCGTGGCCGATCCAAGGCCTGATCCGTCATTTCCGGCCCGAGCTGGAGCGCCGTATTGGCATCCATGATCTGACCATCACCGCGCCTGCCGGTGGCTATGACGAAGATATCCCCGAAGATATCTCCGAAGCGGTCTGAGGAAGGAGTCCCCATGCCCAAGATCACCATCAACCATATGGAGATCGAAGTGGATTCCGGGCTCACCGTGCTTCAGGCCTGCGAGATCGCCGGCATCGAGATTCCCCGCTTTTGTTATCACGAACGCCTGTCGATCTCCGGCAACTGCCGCATGTGCCTTGTGGAAATGGAACCTTCGCCCCGGCCCGTCGCCTCCTGCGCCATGCCGGTTGCCGACGGCATGGTGGTTTACACCAATACGCCGATGGTGAAAAAGGCGCGCAAGAGCGCCCTGGAATTTCTGCTCATCAACCATCCCCTGGACTGCCCCATCTGCGACCAGGGCGGCGAATGTGATCTCCAGGACATCACCATGGCCTATGGCGCCGATCAAAGCCGCTTCCAGGAAAACAAGCGGGCGGTTGCGGAAAAGGACCTAGGCCCCCTGGTGGCCACCGCCATGACCCGCTGTATCCACTGCACGCGCTGTGTCCGTTTTTCCACCGAGGTGGCCGGCGTCGAGGAAATGGGAGCCACGGGGCGCGGCGAAAACACCGAAGTGGGCACTTATGTAGAGATGGCCGTGAGTTCCGAAATGTCGGGCAATATGATCGACCTCTGTCCGGTGGGGGCGCTGACCTCGAAACCCTACGCCTTCACCGCCCGCGCTTGGGAGTTGCGCCACACCGAGACCGTGGATGTGCTGGATGCGGTGGGCAGCAATATCCGGGTCGATTCCCGCGGCAACGAGGTCATGCGTGTTCTTCCCCGCCTCAACGAGGACATCAACGAGGAATGGATTTCCGACAAGACGCGGTTTTCCTATGACGGACTGAAGCGCCAGCGTCTCGACCGCCCCTATGTCCGTGAAGACGGACGGCTGCGCGAAGCAAGCTGGGAGGAAGCCTTTGCCGCCATCGCCGGGCGCATCGCCGCCATCAAGGGAGCCAAGGGCCAGAAGATCGCCGCCATCGCCGGTGATCTGGCCTGCTGCGAATCCATACAGGCGCTCAAAGACATCATGAATGCCTTCAAGTCGCCTCATATGGATTGCCGCCAGGACGGCGCCATGCTCGATCCCGCGGCCCGCGCCGGCTATCTCTTCAATACCAGTATCTCGGGCATCGAGCACGCCGATCTGTGCCTTTTGATCGGCGTCAATCCCCGCATCGAAGCGCCCCTCATCAACGCCCGCCTGCGCAAGCGCTTTCTCATGGGCAGCTTCTCCGTGGCCCTTGTGGGGGCCAAGGTCGATCTCACCTACGCCTACGAATATCTCGGTTCCGGCCCCCGTACCCTGGAACAGATTCTGTCGCGTTCCCATATGTTCGCGGAACTCATGGATGCCGCGAACAGGCCCATGCTGATCCTGGGACAGGGGGCGCTGGCCCGTGCCGACGGTGCCGCGGTTCTCGCCGCCGCCCGCGATCTGGCGGACCAGTTCGCCATGGTGAGCCACGACCGGAACGGGTTCAACGTTCTGCACAAAGCCGCCGCGCGGGTGGGCGCCATGGACCTGGGATTCGTTCCCGGCGAGGGTGGGCGCGACGTTGCCGGCATTCTCGATGGTGCGGCAAGTGGCGAGCTGGAAGTGGTCTATCTGCTCGGCGCCGACGAGATCGACACCACCTTCCTCGACCCCGCCTTCGTCATCTACCAAGGCCATCATGGTGATGCCGGGGCCGCCGCCGCCGACGTGGTGCTTCCCGGCGCGGCCTATACGGAAAAGGACGCCACCTACGTTAATACCGAGGGCCGGGTGCAACAGAGCCGCCTTGCGGTGCATCCACCGGGCCAGGCCCGTCCCGACTGGATGGTGTTGCGCGCCCTGTCACAGGCCCTGGGCCAGAAAGCGGGCTATGACACCCTGGAAGAACTGCGCGCCCAGATGATCCGCAGCAATGCTGTTTTCGCCGAGCTCGACGTGGCCGCCGCCGACCGCACGGCAAAAACCAAGTGGGCCGCCTTCGGCGCTCCCGGCAAGATGAACGGCTCGCCCTTCGCCGATACGGTGGAAAATTTCTACATGACCGACCCCATCGGCCGCGCCTCGGAAACCATGGCGCGCTGCACCGACACCTTCATCGTTCCTCACCTCAGCATCACGGGCACCGATGGTTGAACTCTGGCAAGAATATCTGCTGCCGCTGATCATCATTGTGGCCAAGATCGTGGCCATTGTGCTGCCGTTGCTGATCTGCGTGGCCTATCTCACCTATGCCGAGCGCAAGGTGATCGGCGCCATGCAGCTGCGAAAAGGGCCCAACGTTGTGGGGCCCTTCGGCCTGTTACAGCCTATTGCCGACGGCTTGAAACTGTTCATGAAGGAAACCGTGGTGCCGAGCAGCGCCAATCCGGCGGTCTTCATCTTCGCGCCCATACTCACCTTTACCCTGGGGCTTGTGGCCTGGGCGGTGATTCCCTTCGACCAGGGTCTGGTCCTGGCCGACATCAATGTGGGTATTCTCTACCTCTTCGCCATTTCCTCGCTGGGCGTCTACGGCGTCATCATGGCGGGTTGGGCGAGCAATTCCAAATACGCCTTTCTCGGCGCCCTGCGCTCGGCGGCCCAGATGGTCTCCTACGAGGTCTCTATCGGATTCATCATCATCACGGTGCTGCTCTGCGTGGGCTCTCTCAATCTCACCGCCATCGTCCTGGCCCAGGAAACGGTGTGGTTCGTGATTCCGTTGCTGCCCATGTTCGTGGTGTTTTTTATCTCCGCCCTGGCCGAAACCAACCGCGCGCCTTTCGATCTGCCCGAGGCCGAGGCCGAGCTGGTGGCCGGATATAATGTGGAATATTCGGCCATGACCTTCGCGCTCTTCTTCCTTGGCGAATACGCCAACATGATCCTGATGAGCGCCATGACCGTGATTCTGTTCCTCGGCGGCTGGCTGCCGCCCTTCGACGTGGCGCCCTTTAACCTGATTCCCGGGCCGCTGTGGTTCCTGATCAAGATCGCGGGCGTGCTGTTCGGCTTCCTATGGGTGCGCGCCACCTTCCCGCGCTACCGCTATGACCAGCTCATGCGTTTGGGGTGGAAGGTGTTCCTGCCCCTGTCCATGGCCTGGGTGGTGTTGACGGCCGGGGTTCTGATTGTCACGGGATGGCTGCCCCCGGCGGGAGGCGCCTTATGACCTTGCTTGAACGCAGAGTCCGGTCGGTCCTTCTTTTCGAACTGCTGTCGGGGATGTGGTTGACCCTGGTCTATTTCTTCCGGCCCAAGGTGACGCTCAACTATCCCCTCGAGAAGGGGCCGCTGTCTCCGCGCTTTCGCGGCGAACACGCCCTGCGGCGCTATGAATCGGGCGAGGAACGCTGCATCGCCTGCAAGCTGTGCGAGGCCATCTGTCCGGCCCAGGCCATCACTATCGAGGCCGAGCCGCGGCCCGACGGCAGCCGCCGCACCACCCGCTACGACCTGGATATGACCAAATGCATCTATTGCGGATTCTGCCAGGAGGCCTGTCCGGTGGACGCCATCGTCGAGGGGCCGAACTTCGAGTTCGCCACCGAAACCCGGGCCGAGCTCATGTACAACAAAGACAAGCTGCTTGCCAATGGCGACCGCTGGGAGGCGGAAATCGCCGCCAATATCGAACGCGACGCACCCTATCGCTAGAAAAGGAATCCGAAGGAAACGCCATGACTGTTGAAACCAGAACCAAGAAGGGAGGAAGAGATGCCTGAAGCCGGTGTCCTCGTCTCGGGTCTTGCCTTCTATCTGTTCTCCGGCTGGCTGTTGGCCGCCGGCGTGATGGTGGTCGCCGCCCGCAATCCGGTGCATTCGGTGCTGTTCCTGATTCTCGCCTTCTTCAATGCGGCGGGGCTGTTCCTGCTGTTGGGGGCGGAGTTCCTGGCCATGATTCTGGTGGTGGTCTATGTGGGTGCGGTGGCGGTGCTGTTCCTGTTCGTGGTGATGATGCTCAACATCAATTTCGTCACCATGCGCGAAGGCTTTCTTCAATACCTTCCGGTGGGCGGCCTGGTGGGCCTCATCCTGCTGGTGGAGCTGGCCTTCGTGGCCGGAGGCTGGGCCTTCGCGCCCGAGGTAACGGCGGCGGCGGGCGGCGCCTCGACCCTGATCGCTCCCTCGGGGATCATGACCAATACCCGGGCCTTGGGCGACGTTCTCTATACCCAGTACTTCTACCTCTTCCAGGCGGCGGGGCTGGTGCTTCTGGTGGCCATGATCGGCGCCATCACCCTGACCCACCGTTCACGGACGGGTGTGCGCCGCCAGGACATTTCGCGGCAGGTATCGCGGCCGCGCGAGGAGTCCGTGGAAATCCGCAAAATGCCCATAGGGGGAGGGATCTAAAGCCATGCTGACCATCACCCTGGGACATTACCTCAGCGTCGCCGCGATCCTGTTTTCGCTGGGCATTTTCGGCATTTTCCTCAACCGCAAGAACGTGATCATCATCCTCATGTCGGTGGAACTGATGCTGTTGGCGGTGAACCTCAATCTGGTGGCTTTTTCCAGCTTTCTCCAAGATTTAACGGGACAGGTTTTCGCCATGTTCGTGCTCACCGTGGCCGCCGCCGAGGCCGCCATCGGGCTCGCCATCATGATTGTTTTCTTCCGCAACCGCGGCTCCATCGAGGTGGAAGACGTGAACGTGATGAAGGGATAGCCCGTGCTCTATGTGGCCACCATATTCCTGCCCCTGATCGGGGCCATCGCAGCCGGGCTCTTCGGGCGCTGGGTTGGCGACCGTGGCGCCCAGCTCATCGCTTGCGGGATGATGGTGCTCTCGGGACTGTTCTCGATCATCATTTTCCGTGATGTGGCGCTGGACGGCAACGAACGGGTGATCGAATTGTTCACCTGGATACGTTCGGGCGGGTTCGAAGCCTCCTGGGCTCTGAAATTCGATACCCTGAGCGCGGTGATGGTGTTCGTGGTGTCGGTGGTTTCGGCCCTGATCCATATCTATTCCATCGGCTATATGGCGAAAGACCCGTCCATACCCCGGTTCTTCTCCTATCTCAGCCTCTTTACCTTCTTCATGCTGATGCTGGTGAGCGCGGACAACCTGGTCCAGCTCTTCTTCGGCTGGGAAGGCGTGGGCCTGTGCTCCTATCTGTTGATCGGGTTCTGGTATGACCGCGACTCGGCCAACGCCGCGGCGATCAAGGCCTTCGTGCTCAACCGTATCGGCGATTTCGGCTTCGCGCTGGGTATTTTCGCCGTCTTCTATTTATTTGGCTCGGTCTCCTTCGAGACCATTTTCGCCGCCGCCCCGGCCCAGGCCGAGACCTCGTTCGAATTTTTGGGACTCGAAGTGCACGCCCTGACCCTGATCTGTCTGCTGCTGTTCATCGGCGCCATGGGCAAATCGGCGCAGATCGGCCTGCATGTGTGGCTGCCCGACGCCATGGAAGGCCCGACCCCGGTTTCGGCGCTGATTCATGCCGCCACCATGGTCACCGCCGGAGTGTTCATGGTGGTGCGCATGTCGCCTCTCTTTGAACTGGCCCCGTCGGTGCTTGCCCTGGTGGCGGTGATCGGGGCACTGACCGCTTTCATGGCGGGCACCATCGCCCTGGCCCAGAACGACATCAAGCGCGTGATCGCCTATTCCACCTGCAGCCAATTGGGCTACATGTTCTTCGCCATCGGGGTCTCGGCCTATGGCGCCGCCATCTTCCACCTCATGACCCATGCCTTCTTCAAGTCACTGTTGTTCCTGGGCTCGGGATCGGTGATCCACGCCATGTCCGACGAACAGGACATGCGCAAAATGGGCGGCATCTGGCGCAAGATTCCCCTGACCTATGCGGTGATGTGGGTGGGCAGTCTGGCGCTTGTGGGGATACCCTTCTTCGCCGGCTATTATTCCAAGGATATCATTATCGAATCGGCCTGGGGAGCGCACAGTCTGGTGGGCAATTTCGCCTATGTCATTGGCGTGGTTGTGGCCTTCCTCACGGCCTTCTACAGCTGCCGCCTGCTGTTCATGACCTTCCACGGAGAGCCTCGCGCCGACGAAAAGGTGATGGCCCACGTCCACGAATCACCCAAAGTGATGACGGTGCCGCTGGTGTTGCTGGCGGTGGGCGCTATTTTCTCCGGCTCCCTGGGCTATGACCTGTTCGTGGGCGATGGCGGGGAAGGGTTCTGGCGCGCCTCGATCCTGGTGCTGCCCGGTCATGACGCCTTGGCCGAGGCCCATCACGCGCCCTGGTATATCAAGCTGACGCCGCTGGTGCTGGCGGTTCTGGGCATGGCGCTGGCCTTCCTGGTTTATTTCATGTTCCCGGGGCTTGCCGGCCACGCGGCGGAACGTTTCCCCCGCGTCCACGCCTTCCTCTACAACAAGTGGTATTTCGACGAAATTTATGACCGCCTCTTGGTGCGCCCGGCGCTCATCCTGGGGCGCGGCCTCTGGAAGTCGGGCGACGGCGAGCTCATCGACGGCATCGGCCCCGACGGCATCGCCGCCTCGGTGATGCGCATGGGGCGGCGCGCGGCGGCGCTGCAAAGCGGATATGTCTACCATTACGCCTTCGCCATGATCATCGGCGTGGTCGGGTTTATCAGCTGGTATCTCTACGGGTTAATGGGCTAGGGCCATGGTTGTGCATCTTCCCATACTCTCGCTGGTCACCTTCCTGCCGTTTATTGGCGCGCTCTTCATCTTCATGATCAAGGGCGACGAGGAAACGGTAGCCCGCAACTCGCGCCAGCTTGCTTTGTGGGCCTCGTTCGTCACCTTCGTCCTGTCGCTGATGCTGATCGTCCGCTTCGATCCCAGCATCGCCGGGTTCCAGTTCGTGGAGACGGAACAGTGGATCAGCGGGCTCGGCATTCAGTACCGCATGGGCGTGGACGGCATCTCGGTCTGGTTCGTGCTGCTCTCCACCTTTTTAACACCGCTTTGCATCCTCGCCAGCTGGGACTCCATCCGCAATCACGTCAAGGAATACATGATCGCCTTCCTGGTGCTGGAAACCATGATGGTGGGCATGTTCTGCGCCCTGGATTTCGTCATCTTCTATCTCTTCTTCGAGGGCGTTCTGATCCCCATGTTCCTGATTATCGGCGTCTGGGGCGGGCCGCGGCGCATCTATGCGGCCTTCAAGTTCTTCCTCTATACGCTGGCCGGCTCGGTGCTGATGCTGATCGCGGTTCTCACCCTCTACGTGGTGGTGGGCACCACCGACATTCCCACCCTGATGCAGGCCGAGATCAATCCCACCCTGCAATACTGGTTGTGGCTCGCCTTCTTCGCCTCCTTCGCGGTCAAGGTGCCCATGTGGCCGGTGCATACCTGGCTGCCCGACGCCCATGTGGAGGCGCCCACGGCGGGCTCGGTGATTCTCGCCGGTGTGCTGTTGAAAATGGGGGCCTACGGCTTCCTGCGCTTCTCGTTGCCCATGCTGCCCGAGGCCAGCATGTTCTTCCAGCCGTTGATCTTCTCCTTGAGCGTGGTGGCCATCATCTACACCTCGCTGGTGGCCCTGGCCCAGGAGGACATGAAAAAGCTCATCGCCTATTCCTCGGTGGCCCATATGGGATTCGTCACCATCGGTATTTTCACCGTCAGCGCCCAGGGCGTGGAGGGGGCGCTGTTCCAGATGCTCAGCCACGGCATCATTTCCTCGGCCCTGTTCCTGTGCGTGGGCGTGGTCTACGACCGCATCCACAGCCGCGATATCTCCCGCTATGGCGGGCTGGTCCATCGCATGCCGGCCTATGCCCTGGTGTTCATGGTATTTACCCTGGGGGCGCTGGGTCTGCCCGGCACCAGCGGCTTCATCGGCGAATTTTTAAGTCTCCTCGCCGCCTATCAGGTCAACCGCCTGCTGGCGGTGCTGGCCTCCACCGGGGTGGTGCTGGGCGCGGTTTACATGCTGTGGCTCTATCGCAGGGTGGTGTTGGGGGTGCTCGACAAAGAAGAGCTTAAAACCATCCTCGACCTCAATCGCCGGGAAGTGGCGATCTTTACGCCGCTGGTGGTGCTTGTGCTGTGGATGGGGATCTATCCCGAATTTTTCCTCGGCCTGATGCATGCCTCGGCCGATAACCTGGTTGAGAATTTCGAGATTGCGCGCGCCCTTCAGATGGCCGCCGCGGCGCCGTAGGAGCGAAGAAGAAAACATGACCGAACTGCCTGATTTTCATCCCGCCCTGCCCGAGATCGCGCTCGCCCTCAGCGGCCTGCTGTTGCTGATGTACGGCGCGGTGCGCAAAGATGCTCCGTCCCGCTTCGTGGGCTATATCACGGTTTTCGTCCTGCTCGCCGTCCAGGTTCTGGAAATGACCGTGGCGCCGGGGGAGGGCGTCACCTTTTCCGGCCTGTTCATTTCCGACCGCTTCGCCGTTTTCATGAAATCACTGGTGTTGCTGGGCTCGGCGCTGGCGGTGCTGCTCTCCTTCGACTATCACGACCACGAAAAACAGGAACGCATCGAATATCCCATCCTCATCCTGTTCGCCACCCTGGGCATGATGATGATGATTTCCGCTAACAGCCTGCTCTCCCTCTATCTCGGTCTGGAACTCCAGAGCCTGTGTCTTTACGTGCTTGCCGCCATCCGCCGCGATACGCTCAGATCAACCGAGGCCGGGCTCAAATATTTCATTCTCGGCGCCCTGTCCTCGGGGCTGCTGCTCTACGGCATGTCGCTGATTTACGGATTCGCCGGCAGCACGGAATTCCCGGTGTTGGCTGAAATCCTCACCGCCAGCAATTCCCATGTGCCTGTGGGCGTCATTGTCGGCCTGGTATTCATGATGGCCGGGCTGGCGTTCAAAATCTCCGCGGTTCCCTTTCATATGTGGACGCCCGATGTTTACGAGGGCGCGCCCACCCCGGTCACCGCCTTTTTCGCCGTGGCGCCGAAGATCGCCGCCATCGCCCTCTTCATACGGGTTCTCGTGGACCCCCTGGGCGGGCTGGTGGAGGAATGGCGGCAAGTGGTGGTGGCGGTATCGCTGGCCTCCATGATCCTGGGTAGTTTCGCCGCCCTGGCTCAGACCAATATCAAGCGCCTCATGGCCTACAGCTCCATCGGCCATGTGGGGTACGCCCTGGTGGGTCTGGCCGCAGGCACGCCCGCCGGGGTCCAGGGCGTGCTGATCTACATGACGGTCTATCTCTTCATGGTGGTGGGCACCTTTGCCGTCATCCTCTGTATGCGCCAACACGACCGCATGGTGGAGGAAATCGAGGATCTGGCCGGGCTTTCCAAAACCCATCCCATGATTGCCCTGGCGATGGCCGTTTTCATGTTTTCCATGGCCGGGATTCCCCCGCTCGCCGGATTCTTCGGCAAGCTCTATGTATTCCTGGCGGCCATCGAATCGGGTCTCTATACGCTGGCCATTATCGGCATTCTCACCAGCGTGGTGGGGGCCTTCTATTACATGCGTATCATCAAGTTCATGTATTTCGACGAGTCCCACGAGCCCCTGGACAAGTGGATTGGCCGCGATATCGCCGTGATTCTGGCCGTCACCGGGGTCTTCACCATGTTCTTCTTCGTCTATCCCGAGCCCATCCTCTCGGCGGCCAGCGTGGCGGCGGCGTCACTCTTTCCCGGCGGTTAGACAGAGGGGCGTTTAATTTCCTAAGGTTGTGTCCTTAAAGCCCACCCTCTTTTAGTTTTGACGATGGGGGTTTCGGCACTGGCGCCGCGTATTTTTTTGAAAAAGCGTATGGAAGATTTATCCCAACTAGACGA
>JADHSZ010000025.1 GCA_016776635.1 Alphaproteobacteria bacterium | reverse complement strand
TCGGGCAAGCGCCGCAACAACTCCGAGGGGCCGATCCGCCCCACCTTCGGCCGGGTGCTTTTTCCCCGTGGCATCGTTACGCTTCTCATCCGATGCACAGGCATCGCATTTCGAAACGCGCCTTGCCACGGGACAAAATCATCCCGGTCAAATGATTCCTATCAATCCTGAACCGCCCTAGTGTCCTTCAAATGGGTTTGACCACCACCATGATGACGATGACGATCATCAGCAGGGTCGGCACCTCGTTGGCGATTCGGTAAAACCGCGCCGGGCGTTGATTGGCGTCGGCCTCGAATTCCCCGCGCCAGCGCGCCAGAAGTCCATGAAACAGAAGCATCCCCCCCACAAGAACCAGCTTCAGGTATATCCAGGATGCGCCCCAATCCACTACGCCCGGCGTATAGAGCAAAAAAATCCCGGTGATGAGAGAGACCACCATGGACGGAGTCATAATCGCCCTCAATAACCGCCGCTCCATGGTTTTGAGCATCTCCGAGGCCGCTGAGCCCGCCGCCGCGTCACAATGATAGACGTAGAGCCGTGGCAGATAGAGAAGCGCCGCCATCCAGGAGATAATCGCGATGATGTGCAGGGCCCTGGTCCACAGATAGGCCTCGGTCAAAAACGTCGTCATAATTCCATATTCTCCCTTATCGCGGGCAATGGATAAGCCCTTGCGGACACAGCCGTGGGCCCTCACGGGAACAGACAGGATCGTCTGTGGTGGCGGCGCTGATCACCAGCTCCTTCAAGGCCACCATAAAGAGCTCGGCGGTGGCGAGGGCGGGAAGACGGATATAGGTTTCCACGCCCTGTTGCTCGGCGAATTGGCGGTATTCAATATCCAGCTCCACCAGGGTTTCCGAATGTTCCGAAACGAAGGCAATGGGAAGAAGAATGACGGGGGCCTTGTCTTCGCCGGCGCGGGCGATCTCTTCCATGGTCGAGGGGCCGATCCACTCCAGGGGCCCAACCCGGCTTTGATAACATAAGGCACTGTCGAAGGGTGGCGTCTCCGCCGCGTTTTTGAGTTCCGCCACGATGGCCGCGGCGGTCTGTTCCACCTGCCATTGATAGGGGTCACCGCCGGCAACAATGTGTTTGGGCAGGCCATGGGCGGAAAACAAAACCCGCGGCGGAGGGTTCCGGCCGTCGCCGCTTTCGGGACCACGCCCGAGATCACACAGGACCTCGGTTATGCGGGCGGCCTGTGCCGTAACCATTCCCGGAGCCGTGGGATAGCAACAAATGGTCGTTGTGGGTGTGTCGAGACCGGCTTTTCGGGCGGCACGCGCCCAGTCCCTGGAGGATGACCCGGTGGTTGTTTTCGAGAACTGTGGATAGAGGGGAAGAAGAATGATCCGGTCGGGATCGAAATCCCGGACCTGTTGCGCGGCCTCGTCGCTTCGGGGGTTCCAGTAGCGCATGGCGATAAAAACCCGGTACTCGCTGGATTCTTCACTCAACAGACGGGAAAGGGCGTCGGCCTGGGATTTTGTATTAGCCAGAAGTGGCGAGCCACCCCCCAGATGAGCATAGATTTTCCGCGCCTTGGGCGCCCGCAGGGACGAGATAAGGGCGGCCAGAAAAAGCCGTACAGGCCAAGGCTTTTCCAGAATGTCGGGGTCGTTAAACAGATTGAAAAGAAAAGGTCTGACCGCGGCGGGAGTGTCCGGCCCGCCAAGATTAAAGAGAACCACCGCTATTTTTTTTGGGGCCATTGCCGCGCCCGTCCCCCCGGATGTTATGGCGACCAGGAACGAACAAACGCGGCCAGCTCGGCCACGTGTTCCGGGGGAGTCATGGGCAAAACGCCATGACCAAGATTAAAAATAAAGGGCGCCTTGCCAAGGATTGAAAGAATGCCGCCCAGGGACTCCTTCATCACGTCTCCCCCGGTAACCAGCAGATGGGGATCGAGATTTCCCTGTACCACGCAGAGTGTCTGGATTTCCCGCGCCACCCAGGAAACAGGCATGGTTTGGTCGAGGCTTACGGCGTCCACGCCGGTTTCCTTTACGTAATCCACATAGAGCGGGCCGGCTTGTCTGGGAAAGCCGATTACCGGCACATGGGGATATGTTTCATGGAGGCGGCGAACAATTTCCTTGGTCGGTCCCATAACCCATTGCTGAAACTGTCTCTCGTCAAGAACCCCGGCCCAGCTGTCGAAAATCTGTAGAACTTCCGCCCCGCACTCAATTTGTTTCCCCAGATAATGGACCGATGCCTCCACCAGCAAGGAAAGGAGATTTTGAAATTCCTGGGGTTGTGAAAGAGCGAAAGTTTTCACAGTCGTGAAATCCCGGCTGCTTCCGCCTTCGATCATATAGGTGGCCACCGTCCAGGGTGCGCCACAGAATCCGATCAGGGCGGTATTTTCACCCAGTTTTTCCCTGACCCGGGAAACGGTCTCATAAACCGGTTCGAGATATTTATGGAAAGTATCGGGATTAAACTCTCCAAGTTTTGAAACACCCGGAAAATCCTCCAGAACCGGCCCTTCACCTTCCTGAAAATCCACACCCTGTCCCAGGGCGTGAGGAACCACGAGAATATCCGAGAAAAGAATCGCAGCATCCATGCCATAACGTTTTATGGGTTGTAATGTGACCTCCGCGGCGCGATCCGGTGAAAAACACAGATCGAGGAATCCTTTTCCCCGATTCCTTATTTCCCGGTATTCAGGCAAATACCGCCCGGCCTGACGCATCAACCAAAACGGGGGAGGCGTCAAAGGCTCCCCCTTAAAAACCTGGAGTATGGGTTTTCTAGGAAGCGCATGCATGGATTGTTTGGCTGGTTCTGTGATCATGGGATTCGTTCTATACCGGGTACTACCTACTATAAATATATAAATATAACTATATAGAGGTAGTAGTGGATGCCTGTGGAAACCGGGGATTTCGGCTTGTCCACAGAGAATTAAAAATATTTTCGGCGTTTCGGAAAAACGGCCAGCCATGGGTATAAAATGTCATTCCATGGCAAGAACCGTTGCCATGGAGTATATTCGAATAATCTTAAATACGTGAGTCATGTGGAAAAGAAACAGGATTAGATGAGATATTCAGGATGTTATTGAAATTGAACATCGTGTTCTCCAGTTGGGATTAACACGGGTAGAAAATTCGGCTTATGGGGAGTGTTTCGGCCCGATCCTGTTTTTGCTCTACTTTTCCCCTACTTTCACAGGTTATTAACAGACGTCATTTTTCATGGAGACGTTTCACCTTCACCTTGTATCCGATGCCACCGGCGAAACCGTCGGTAATTTGGCGCGCGCCTGTATCGTCCAGTTTTCCGATATACATCCGCAAGAACACACCTGGAATCTTGTCCGGACGAAGAGAGAGCTGGATAAGGTCATCAGGGGAGTTAAGAAGAATCCCGGCATGGTTCTCTATACTCTGGTCAACCGGAAGTTTCAGAATCATCTCGAAAAAACATGTAAAGGCCCCATGTGTCTCGGCACTGGACCCCATCATCACCTCCATGAGCCGGTTTTTCGGCTTGAAGAGCCAGGAAAAACCCGGACACCAGCATGTTATGGATGCCGAGTATTTCCACCGCCTCGAAGCCATGAACTATGTCCTGACTCATGATGACGGACAATCGGTTGCCGATCTCGACAAAGCCGATGTGATTCTCGTGGGCGTTTCCCGCACCTCTAAAACACCCACCTGTCTCTACCTCGCCAACCGGGGGGTCAGCGCCGCCAATATTCCTCTGGTTCCGGGATATCCCCTGCCGCCGGAACTGTTCGAGGTGAAAAAGCCCCTCATCATCGGGCTGACCAAGAATCCAAAACATCTGACCCAGGTCAGGAAAAACCGGCTCAATGTTCTCAACCAGGATCAGGAAACGGACTATGCCGACCCGGAGACGGTGCAGGAGGAAATTCGTAATGCACGCCGGATTTTCACCCGCCATAAGTGGCCGGTCATTGACGGAACGCGAAAATCCATCGAGGAGATAGCGGCCGTCGTTCTTCAGAACTATGCCCGGCACAGGGATAACTCCTCTTAAGGATGATAATTTTGCGCCCGGTGATTCTGGCCTCCGCCAGCGAGACGAGACGGAAAATGCTTGAGCGTACCGGTCTCGTGTTTGAAATCGCCGCCGCCACGCTGGATGAGGAAAAACTTAAACAAAAATTGACCGCCAGTGGTGTGGGCGGAGAAGATTTCCCCCTGGCCCTGGCCGAGGCGAAGGCCCGCGAGGTTGCGGAAAATCATCCCGAGTCATTGGTACCCGGCCCGCTGGTACCCGGCCCGCTGGTGATCGGCGCCGACCAGATCCTCGAATGCGAAGGGCAAAGATTCGACAAGCCGCAAGACCTGGCCGAGGCACGGCGCCAGCTCGAAACGCTGAACGGAAAAACCCACAGCCTGACCAGCGCGGTCTGTGTCCTGGACGGGGACCGGGTGGCCTGGAGCCATAGTGACCGGGCGTTTCTCACCATGCGATCGTTGAGCGCGAATTCTATAGACTCCTATCTGCAAACTTTAGGAGAGAAAAACCTCCGCGCCGCCGGGCTTTATCAGCTTGAAGGGCTGGGAAGCCGGCTTTTCCTCTCGGTGGAGGGGGATTTTTTCACCATACTGGGCCTTCCGCTTTTTTCCCTTTTGGAATTTCTCCGTTCACAGGGACTCATGGAGACATGACATCACCGGAAAAATCCATACATGCCGGCGTCATGGGATGGCCCGTGGCCCATTCGCGCTCGCCGCTGCTCCATGGTTTCTGGTTGAAACAGTACCGGATTGACGGCGACTATGCGGCCCTGGCGGTAACGCCGGAAGACTTTCCCCAGATGTTTGCGGAATTACCGGGGCGGGGCTTTTCGGGCGTCAATATCACCGTTCCCCACAAACAAGCCGCCTTCGATGCCATTATTGCCGCGGGAGGCGTGGTGTCTGAAACAGCTCGCCGCCTCGGCGCCGTCAATACCGTGATCTTTCACGAGGATAGTTCCGTGGAGGGAGATAATACGGACGCCTTCGGATTCATGGAAAACCTCAAGGAAAAAGCCCCGCAATGGAATCCGGACGGCACCGTGACGGTTCTCGGCGCCGGCGGTGCGGTGCGGGCGGTTTGCGCCGGTCTTCTGGAAGCAGGCGTTACGGAAATACGGCTCGTCAATCGCAGCGAAGAAAAAGCCCACGAGCTGGCACGGATGTTTGGCCCCTCCGTTATCCCCGTCTCATGGGATGAAAGGGAAACCTCCCTGGCGGACATCTCGTTGCTGGTGAACGGCACCTCCTTGGGGATGTCCGGTTCTCCGCCGCTGGAGTTATCTCTGGACCCGTTGCCTAAAACCGCCGTGGTCTACGATATTGTCTATGCGCCGCTGGAAACGCCCCTGCTGCGAACGGCGAAAATATGTGGAAACCCGACGGTAGATGGCCTGGGTATGCTTATTCATCAGGCCCGCCCCGCCTTCGAGGCATGGTTCGGGGTGCTGCCTGAGGTTACACCGGAACTGCGTGAAATTCTCGAGGCCGACATCCGCAAGGGAGAAACCACATGATCGTTGCCGGGCTTACCGGGTCCATCGGCATGGGCAAATCAACGGCCGCCGCGGCCCTGCGCCACCTTGGCTGTCCGGTGCACGAAGCCGATAAAGTTGTCCATCGTCTGATGGAGAAGGGAGGCGAGGCGGCTCCTCTCGTGGCGACGGCCTTTTCCGATGCCGTTCCCGAGGTCATTAAACATGGCACCGTGGACCGCGCGGCTCTGGGTGAGTTTGTCTTTGGCAATGACGAGGCTCTGGACCGGCTGGAAGCGATCCTCCATCCGCTGGTGCGCGATGACGAAGAGTCCTTTCTTTTTCGCATGGCCATGCGCCGCGAAAAACTGGTGTTTCTCGATATTCCCCTGCTGTTTGAAACCGACGCCGAGGAACGTCTCGATGCGACGGTTCTGGTGACGGCGCCGCCCTTTGTTCAGGCCGCGCGGGTGCTTCGCCGCCCCGGCATGACGAAGGCGCGGCTGGCGGCGGTGTTGTCCCGCCAGATGCCGGATGCCGAGAAAAAACGCCACGCCGATTTTGTGATTCAGACCGGTTTAAGCCGGGGATGGACCTTGCGCCAACTCAAACAGACAGTCAGACTGATCCTTCAGGAATTCGGGCGGGAAAGTGAAAATCTCTGAGCCATGCGTGAAATTGTTCTGGATACCGAAACCACGGGGTTGAGCCCCGCCAATGGTGACCGCGTGGTTGAAATCGGCTGTATCGAGCTTATCGACCACCTTCCCACGGGCGAGGAATTCCACGCTTATATCAACCCCGAGCGCGATATGCCGACGCCGGCATTCGAAGTCCATGGCCTGTCGCAGGAATTTCTCTCCGGCCACCCCGTTTTCAGCGCGGTGGCGGAGGATTTCCTGGCCTTTATCGGCAACGATCCCCTGATTATCCACAACGCCTCTTTCGACCTTGGGTTTCTCAACGCCGAACTGGCGGCTTGCAAACGGGCGGAAATCCCTGAAAGCCGCGCCATCGACACATTAATTCTCGCGCGTAATAAATTCCCCGGCGCCCAAGCCAGCCTGGATGCCCTGTGCCGCCGCTTCGGAATCGACCTCAGTGCCCGTGAAAAACACGGCGCTCTTCTCGACTCCCATCTTCTGGCAGAGGTCTATCTGGAACTTATCGGCGGCCGCCAGCATGGCCTGGGCTTGGCAAGTGACGCGGCGGTGGCTGCGGTTACCGATGGGGAGAAACACACAGCATCCGCCGGGGATGAAAAGGAAGCCGGTGCCCACGCGCCTTCGGCGAGGCCGCCACGTCCTCACGCGCCCAGCGCCGGGGAGCTGGCGGCTCATAAGGAAATGCTCGCGCTTTTGGAAACCCCTCTTTGGAATCAATAAGGGGAAATCAATAAAGGGAAAAACTAGGCGTTACCGGCCACTGGCTGGGCGGCGGCCTTGTTGCGCCGGTAGAGATCCGCGAAATCGAGAGGATTGAGCATCAAAGGCGGGAATCCGGCGTCACGGGTGGCATGGCCGATAATGGCCCGGATGAAAGGAAAGAGAAGGCGCGGGCATTCGATCATGAGGACCGGCTCGAGGGATTCCTCGGCCACGCCCTCGATGGTGAAAAGCCCGGCATAGGTCAAATCGGCGATAAAGGCGGTGCCGGTTGCGGACTCGGCCTTGATAACGATGACCACCGAAACTTCATAGCTGTCTGCCTTGAAGTCAGCCATGGATTCGGCATTTACCTTCAGGTCCACGTTGATTTCGGGGGACTGGTCCTGCTTGATCAGCACCGCCGGGGAGTTCGGACACTCGAAAGACATATCCTTGAGATACTGAGCATGGATGGTGATGGGAAGGCTTCTCAGTTCCTGATTGGCGCCCTCAACGGACATTTCCGCGCCATCTCCGCCATTGGTCTTGTCCTTGGCTGTGGGTTTTTTGTCGGTCATGAAAAAGCCTCCCGGCTGGTGGACAAGAATCGGGGCATGCCGCCCGTGGCGGCCTGTACCTGTGAAAGAAACCCCGTGGCTATCATGGAACACCATTCCTGGCAACCGGGCTGAGGGCTACAGAGAGTCACAGAGAAAATAATCCGGGAAGAGCAGGTCCGAAAACCGGATATGAAATCTAGGAAGGGGGCGGCTTTTCGTTATCATCGGCGGCGCCTTCTTTCTCCCCGCCCTCATGGTCAGGGCCGTCGGTTAAGGACGGAGGGCTGGGTTCCTTCTCGTTCGCGGTCAGATCCTCGAACTCTCCTTCGATAACACCGTCGTTTCCAAAATCTCTCTTTCCTTCGTGGGAAAAAGAAGCGCCCTCATGGACGAAAACAACACCCGATGAAACGAGGCGATTGAAAATGACGCGGCTTAGTATGTTTCTCAAACCGGGTAAAAAAAGCAAAAGGCCTAAACCATCGGTAAAAAACCCCGGCACGATCAGAAGCACGGCTGCGGCAAAAAGACAGACAGCATTGAAAAGCTCCACTTCGGGGTATTCCTGCCGGGCGATGCCTTCCTGCAGTCGTTGAAAGGCGGTAAATCCCAGATAGCGCAACAGCCAGGCGCCACACAGCGTTGTCAGGACGATGAGTCCTATGGTCGCCCCCAGGCCCAAAGCGTCGCCAACCATGATAAAAAGAGTGATTTCCACCAGCGGCAGAGTCAGAAAAGCGATCAGGATTACAATGGCCATACTTGCTCTTTCTTCGCCAACGGCTTATCTAAGGAAGGAGAATTCATACATGTTTTCAGGGAACATCCAAACCGACAGACGCAGAAACTCTGTGGGGAACGCAAGTGTCAATAGATGGGTCAACAGCCCGGAAAACAAGCACTCCCTGGGAATTCAGTGATATTCTGATGACATTCCAAGAAACAACAGCTGTCGGGAAGACATGATTATGGGCGACGGCTTTCCATTTGACATTCTTTTTCTGGGCCTGGTGGCGGTATTCCTGATTCTGCAGTTACGCAGGGTTCTGGGGCGGCGCACCGGCCATGAAAAACCACCCCCCGATATCTTTAGCCGCACCAGGGCCGATGAAGAGGACGACGGCGGCAACGTGGTTCAGTTGCCGGAAAGTGAATACAAGCCCGTGGAGGATGTGGATGCTCCTGCCGATGCCTCTGTCGACTCCTCTGGGGATGACGCGACCGAGGAAGAAGGTCCACGGCAAACGGATGATGAAAAGACGCTTTCCGGGGTGAGGGATATCCAGGCCGTTGACGGGGACTTCGATGCCGATGATTTTATTCAGGGCGCATCGGCCGCCTTCGAAATGATTATCGAGGCCTTTGCCACCGCCGACATCTCTACCCTGCGCTCCCTTCTCAGTGATGATGTCTATGACGATTTCACCTCAGCCATAAAGGCTCGGGAAGACTCCGGGGAAATTCTGGAAAATTCCCTGGTTGGCCTCAAGAAAGCGGAAATTCTGGAGGCTGGTCTTGATGGACGTGTTGCCACCCTGACCGTCAAATTCATCTCCGACCAAATAAGCGTTACCCGTGACGCGGAGGGAGAAGTCATCAGCGGCGACCAGGAACATATTGTCCAGATGGTGGATATCTGGACGTTTTCGCGAACACTCCGTTCCCGCGATCCCAATTGGACCCTGGTGGAAACGCGCAGCCAGAATTGATGTGATGCGGGTTCCAGCGGGTGTTCTGACCGTCCTTCTGTCCCTGGCCTTGACGGCCTGTCCGCCCTCCGAGCCCCCTCCCGACCGCCTTACCCTCACTGCGACGGAATTTTCCCGGCTTCCCGGCTGGGGCGAGGACACCCCTTGGGCGGCGATCCCCGCCTTTCTGCGTTCCTGCGCTACTCTTAGGTCGCGCGAAAGTTCCGCGCCCTTTTACCGCAACCAGCGCGTGGCGGTGGAGAGGGCATCGGAAGAGGCCGTTTCCTTTGGCACGGTGGCCGACTGGAAAGCGCCTTGTAAAGCGGCGAAGGAAATTGCCAAGGGGGATAACGAAGCCACGCGCGGGTTTTTCGAACACTGGTTCCAGCCCTATCTGGCCGCCAATAACGAAGACGAGGAAGGCCTCTTCACCGGCTATTACGAGGCCCAGCTTCGCGGTTCGCGGACGCCTTCCGAACGCTACCGGGTGCCGCTCTACCGCCGCCCCAACGACCTGGTTAGCATCAATCTCGGGCTGTTCCGGGATGACTTGCGGGGACGCCGCCTCGCGGGGAGGGTTCGCGACCGTAAACTGGTTCCCTTCGACTCCCGCGCCGAGATCACCCAGGGCGCGCTTAAGGATAAGAAGCTGGAACTGTTGTGGGTGGATGATACGGCGGATGCGTTCTTTCTCCACGTCCAGGGATCGGGCCGGGTGATTCTCGATGACGGCAGCGTGGTGCGGGTGGGGTATGACGGGCAGAACGGCCATTCCTATGTTTCCATAGGGCGCAAGCTCATTGATTACGGCGAAATGGAGCTCGAGCAGGTGTCCATGCAGAGCATCCGCGCCTGGCTGGCGGCCCATCCCGAGAGGGCGGAAAAACTTCTGGCAACCAACCCGTCCTTTATCTTCTTCCGTGAAATTCCCGTTGAGGATTCCCAAACCGGTCCACCGGGAGCACAGGGTGTGGCGTTGACGCCGGAGCGATCCCTTGCCGTGGACCGCGCCTTTATGGCACTGGGGGTTCCGCTGTGGCTCGATACCACAGAACCGGCGGAGACCCCCGATTCCGGCGAACCCTTGCGGCGCCTTGTGCTGTCCCAGGATACCGGCGGCGCCATACAAGGACCGGTGCGGGGTGATTTTTTCTGGGGTTTCGGCAGACGCGCCGAGGAAAAGGCGGGGCGCATGAAACAACCGGGGCGCTATTACGTGCTGTTGCCCAAATCCGTCCGCCCCCATCCTAGTGGGGAAAAAGACTCATGACGGGCCCTTCGGGAAAACGGCCGGTTTCTGACAAGGAACAGGAGCTCTGGGAAACCGTCACCGACACGGTAAGGCCCCTATCCGGGAAGAAGGAATCCGATCATGAAAAAACCGGGCCCGAACAGGAAAATTCCCAATCTAAATCCGGAGCTAAATCCAAATCAGGATCACCGCCTCCGCCGAAAGAGCCTTCCCCGCCGCCGCCTTTGCCACCGCAAAGAGGGCTCGGCGAGATGGCGGGGGTGGATCGCCGTACCGCCGCCCGGCTGAAGCGCGGCCAGCTTGCCATCGAGGGCGAGCTGGACCTGCACGGATTCAAACAGCCACAGGCGCGGCGCGCCCTGGACGACTTTATTGAAAAGGCGGCCCATGACGGCAGGCGCTGTCTTCTGGTGGTTACCGGAAAGGGGGAACGGGCAGGTGTAGAGGAAGGCTGGCGCGGTTCGGGCGTGCTGCGCGAGGCGGTGCCGGGCTGGCTTAATGATCCCGTCAACCGCGACCACGTTCTTGCCTTTTGTCACGCCCAGCCCCGCCACGGCGGCGACGGCGCGCTTTATATATTGCTGAAACGCAAGCGTTGAGGCTGGGGCGGGAAAGCGTTCCCCTCCTAAAATCACCCTAAAGAATGAATTTGCTGAGGTCGGCGTCCTTCACCAGCTCGCCCACCTGTTCGCGCACATATTCGGGCGTTACCTTGAATTCGCTTCCCGACTTGTCCGAGGCCGAGAAACTGATGTCTTCGAGCAGCTTTTCCAGCACCGTATGAAGACGCCGGGCGCCGATATTCTCCACATGCTCGTTGATCTGGGCGGCTAAAGAGGCGATTTCGTCGATCGCCTTCTTGGTGAAACTTAAGCTCACTTCCTCGGTGGCGAGAAGGGCCTCGTACTGGCGCACCAGGCTGTTTTCGGGCTCGGTGAGGATACGCACGAAATCATCCCGCGTCAGCGCCTCGAGCTCGACCCGGATCGGCAGCCGCCCCTGGAGCTCGGGCAACAAATCAGCGGGCTTGGTGGTGTGAAAAGCGCCCGAGGCGATGAAAAGGATATGGTCGGTTTCCACCGCGCCGTGCTTGGTGGCCACGGTGGTGCCTTCGATCAGGGGCAACAGGTCACGCTGGACGCCTTCGCGGCTGATATCGCCGCCGCCGCGCTCGGGCTGGGCGCAGATCTTGTCGAGCTCGTCGAGAAAGACGATGCCGTTCTGTTCCACGCTTGAAATGGCGTCCCTCACCACCCGGTCCTGGTCGAGAAGCCTTTCGCTCTCTTCCTCTATGAGCACCTCATAGGAATCCACTACCGTCATGCGCCGCGGCTTCGATCCGCCGCCCAGCGCCTTGCCGAAAATATCGCCGAGATTGAGCATCCCCATCTGCGCTCCCGGCGCACCGGGAATCTCGAAGGTGGGCAGACCCTGGCTTTCGCTGATCTCGATCTCGATTTCCCTGTCGTCGAGCTCGCCGTTACGCAGCATGCGGCGGAATTTATCACGGGCGGCGTCCCCCGCGCTCTCGCCCACCAATGCGTCAATAACCCGCTCCTCGGCCGCCAGCTCCGCCTGGGCATGGACATCCTTTTGCATGCGCTTGCGGATCATGGATATGGCGATCTCCACAAGGTCGCGGATGATCTGTTCCACGTCGCGGCCCACATAACCCACCTCGGTAAACTTGGTGGCCTCTATCTTGATAAAGGGCGCCTCGGCGAGCCGCGACAGGCGGCGCGAGATTTCGGTCTTGCCGACGCCGGTGGGGCCGATCATCAGGATATTCTTGGGCAGCACTTCTTCGCGCAGGTCGTCGGGAAGCTGTTGGCGCCGCCAGCGGTTACGCAGGGCAATGGCGACGGCGCGTTTGGCCTTGTCCTGGCCGACAATGAAACGGTCGAGTTCGGAAACGATTTCTCTGGGGGAAAAAGCTTGCATAAGGGTCCTAAAGTTTTTCGATGGTGAAATTGGTGTTGGTATGGATACAGATACCCGCCGCGATCTCCATGGCCTGAAGGGCGATGGCCTCGGCGTCCAGGCCCTTGATGCCGATCAGGGCGCGGGCCGCGGCCAGCGCATAGGCGCCGCCCGAACCGATACCCACAAGCCCGTCTTCGGGCTCCAGCACGTCGCCGGTTCCCGTCAGAACCAGCGAGACATCGGCGTCGGCCACCGCCATCATGGCTTCGAGACGGCGCAGATAACGGTCGGTACGCCAGTCCTTGGCAAGTTCTACACAGGCCCTGGTGAGCTGGCCCGGATACTGTTCCAGCTTGGCTTCCAGGCGCTCGAACAGGGTAAAGGCGTCGGCGGTGGCTCCGGCGAATCCGGCGATTACCTTGCCGTTGCCCAGGGACCGGGTCTTGCGGGCATTGGCCTTCAGCACGGTGTCACCGAACGTCACCTGGCCGTCGGCGGCGATAACCACGGACTTGCCCTTGCGCACGGAAATTACCGTGGTGCCGTGGAGGGGCATCGGGGTGGCTGGGGATACGGGCGGTGAAGAGGTGGGGGACATATTTCCTCCAGAGAAAGGAGCGCAAAGGTGCTGGTGAAAACGGGGCTTTTGCTACAGAGCATGAAGCAAGGCGCAAGAAGATATCAGAGGATGTATCTTTTTCCACCCCCGCTTCAAGAGAGTGCGGTGGAAAATCATGATTTGTCATGCGGGGCCGTATGATACACGGAATCTGGGGACGGCAAGTCTAATTTCTGGCGCTGTATGTTCGATCCTGCTAGGTATGAGGCCTTCGATTATACGCCGCGAGAAAGCAATTCCATGCGCCAGGCAACCGTAAAACGAAAGACCAAGGAAACCGATATTTCGGTGACCGTTGACCTTGATGGCTCCGGCACATCGGACATCTCCACCGGCATAGGTTTTCTCGACCATATGTTGGAACAGCTTGCCCGTCACAGCCTCATAGACATTACCGTGAAGGCCAAGGGCGATCTGCATATCGACTTTCATCACACCACCGAGGATACGGGGATAGCCCTCGGTGAGGCCGTTTCCCAGGCGCTCGGTGAACGCAAGGGTATCCGCCGTTATGGCTCGGCGCTTTCGCCCATGGACGAGACCCTCACACGGGTGACTCTGGACGCCTCCAACCGCCCCTTTCTGGTATGGAAGGCGAGTTTTCCCACGCCCAAGGTGGGCGACATGGACACCGAGCTGTTCAAGGAATGGTTCCAGGCCTTCGCCCAGAATGCCGGGATCACCCTGCATGTGGAAAATCTCTATGGCGCCAACAGCCACCATATTGTGGAATCCAGCTTCAAGGGGCTGGCGCGCGCCCTGCGTACGGCCGTGGAAATAGACCCCCGCCGCGCCGGGGAGATTCCCTCCACCAAGGGTTCTCTGTAACGCCGGTTACGCACTTCGCCTCCTCAGGTTAGCCCTGAGGTCCGCCAACCGGGGGAGGCCCAGCCAGGGATCAAGACCCATGCAGATATATACGGTTCACACCAAATCCCGGTCGCCTTCCTTTGTTCTGGAAAGGGAAGAGATGGAAAAAATCGTATTTGTGAAGGAAGGCTTTTGCTGGACGGCGATGCTGTTCACGGTTCTGTGGGCCGGTTGGCATGGCATGTGGCGCCACGGGGCCATGCTCGTGGTTGCCGCGCTGTTGCTGAGTCTTATTTTCGACGCCATGGAGGTGGCCGCGCCGCTACAGACCCTGGTGGCTCTGGGGGCGCTCCTGATAGTGGGATTCGAAGGCAATAACTGGCGCCGCGAAGAGTTGGAAAAAAAGGAATATTCCCTGATCGCGGTGGTGGCGGGGGAAAACAGGGATGCGGCCATATTCCGCTATCTCAAGGATATTGCGGGGAGCGCTCCCGGTAATGATCAGCCCGCTGCGGCGTGACTCCCGCCTGACCATGATCCCCACCTTGCCATGACCATAGTGCTTATCGATTACGGTTCGGGAAATCTACGTTCCGCGGCCAAAGCCTTCGAGCGGACCGTGTCCGAAATCGGAATGGACTCGCGGGTGGAAGTGACGGGAGACGCCGCCGCGCTTTCCGAAGCCAGTCATATCGTGCTGCCTGGGGTGGGCGCTTTCGGCGACTGCCGCGCCGGCCTCGATGCCCTGCCCGGCATGGCCGAAGCCCTGGAAAGTGAGGTCAGGGGAAAGGGCAAACCGTTTCTGGGTATTTGCGTCGGTATGCAGCTGATGGCGGAACGGGGGCTGGAACACGGAACTCATGAAGGTCTGGGGTGGATTCGAGGCGAGGTAAGCGCCCTGGAGCCTGATGACGAAATGCTGAAAATACCCCATATGGGCTGGAATCAACTGGATGTGGTCCGACCTCACCCGGTTCTCGACGGCATCGAGTCCGGCGCTCACTTTTATTTTGTGCATGGCTATGGGATGGTCTGCGCGGACAAGGCAGATGTCCTGGCCACCACGGACTATGGCGGGGCTGTTACCGCCATGGTGGCCCGTGACAATCTGGTGGGCACCCAGTTCCATCCGGAAAAAAGTCAACAAGCGGGCCTTCGCCTGATTGCCAATTTCCTGCGCTGGCGGCTATAAGACAGATATTCACGAGAAACTGATTCGGTGACGAAATGATTCTTATTCCGGCCATAGATTTGAAAGAGGGCGTCTGTGTTCGTCTCTATAAGGGCGATATGGACAAGACCACCGTTTTCAACCAGGATCCGGCGGCCCAGGCCCGTGATTTCACCGCCAGCGGTTGTCATTGGCTGCATGTGGTGGACTTAGACGGTGCCTTTGCCGGCCGCCCGGTGAACGCCGACGCGGTCTCGGCAATCTCGGTTGTGGCGGCAATGGCGGGCGTGCCGGTACAGCTTGGCGGCGGGATCCGCGATCCCAAGACGGTGGCGTACTGGCTTGAACGAGGTGTGGCACGGGTGATTCTCGGTACCGCGGCGCTCACCGATCCCGACATGGTAAAACAGGCCTGTGCCGATCATCCCGGACGCGTGGCGGTGGGAATCGATGCCCGCAACGGTCTCGTGGCGACGGAGGGCTGGGCCGAGACCAGCGACGTGACGGCGCAAGATCTGGCGCACAAGTTCGAGGATTGCGGAGTGGCGGCCATCGTCTATACCGACATCGACCGTGACGGCGCGATGACCGGGCCTAATGTGGAAGCCACGGCGGCCCTGGCGCGGGCCACCTCCATTCCCGTGATCGCCAGCGGCGGTGTGTCCTCCATGGATGATCTACGCGCCCTGAAGGAACAGGAAGAATCGGGAATCGCCGGAGTGGTTACCGGCCGCGCCCTCTATGACGGCGGTCTTGACCTAAAGGAAGCGCTGGCCCTGATGGAAGAGTAGGTCATGCTGAAAACCCGCATTATTCCCTGTCTCGATGTAGATCACGGCCGCGTGGTCAAGGGCGTCAATTTCGTGGATTTGGTGGATGCCGGCGACCCCGTGGAACAGGCGCGCCTTTACGACAGCGAAGGCGCCGACGAGCTCACCTTCCTCGACATCACGGCCAGCCACGAAAAACGGGACATCTTCTATGACGTGGTTTCCCATACGGCGGAGGCCTGTTTCATGCCGCTTACGGTGGGCGGCGGCGTGCGCAACACGGACGATATCCGCAAGCTGTTGCTGGCCGGGGCCGACAAGGTGGGTATCAATACCGCCGCCGTGGACAATCCCGATTTCGTGCGCGAGGCGGCGGCCAAATTCGGCAGCCAGTGCATCGTGGTGGCGGTGGACGCCAAGTCGGTAAATGGGAACGGGTGGGAAATTTTCACCCATGGCGGGCGAACCCCCACGGGAATAGAAGCCGTCTCCTGGGCACAGCGCATGACCGAATACGGCGCCGGCGAAATCCTGCTTACCTCCATGGACCGCGATGGCACCAAACAGGGGTTCGACCTCCCCCTGACCCGCGCCGTGGCCGATGCGGTGCCGGTTCCGGTGATCGCCAGCGGCGGGGTGGGCATCCTCGATCATTTATCCGAGGGTGTGACCCAAGGCCATGCCAGCGCCGTGCTGGCGGCTTCCATCTTCCATTTCGGAATTTTCTCCATCGCCCAGGCCAAGGCGCATATGCAGGACCAGGGTGTGGCCGTGCGTCTTGAAAAGACCTGACTTTCCACAGAAGATGTAACTGATGATGCGCCGGTAATGCAGTCACGTCTCCGGAATCTGTCCGGGGGCGGCAAGAAACTGGGAGATTCCCATGGCTAAAACTCCGCAAGACGGCACCGTTCTCGACCGCCTGTTCGCGGTGGTGGAGAGTCGCCGTGGCGACGACCCCGAACAGTCCTATACGGCCCGGCTGCTTTCGCAGGGGCGCGGCAAGATATGCGCCAAGCTGGGCGAAGAAGCCATGGAGACCGCCGTTGCGGCGCTCGATGAGACCCCCGGCCATGTGGTGGGGGAAAGCGCCGATCTTCTCTATCACCTTCTGGTGCTGTGGGCCGAGACCGGGGTGGCCCCGGCCCAGGTGTGGGAGGAGCTGGCCCGCCGCGAAGGGACTTCCGGTATCGCGGAGAAAGCCTCGCGGAAAACCTAATTACGCCTCCGGGGGGCTCCTCCGGATAGTGCGAAGAACCGACCTCCGGGTGGTACGAGGAATTGTCCTCCGGACAAATGGGAGACAAGTCATGGCTTATGATCCCGACAATATTTTCGCCAAAATCCTGCGCGGGGAAATTCCCTGCGACAAGGTGTACGAAGACGACCATGTGCTGGCCTTCAACGATATTAATCCCCTAGCACCCAGCCATGTGCTGGTGATCCCCAAGGAGGCGTACGTTTCCATGGATGATTTCACGCAAAACGCCCCTGACGCGGCCATATCCGCCCTGTTCCGCGCAGTGGGCCAGATCGCCAGGGATCTCGGGCTTGCCGGTGCGGGCTATCGGATTCTCGCCAATACCGGGGAGGAGGGCGGCCAGGAAGTGCCCCATCTTCATATCCATATTTTCGGTGGCCGTCCCCTGGGGCCCATGCTGTCGAAAGGGGCAGGATAGGGCTCTGGAGCGGTTCCGGGCTGACAGGAATTATTTAGCCGGGACGCCTTTCCCGCCGGGTGTTACGCCTCGGGATGATGCCTCGGACTCTGGGCTTTCCCCCGCCCTGGGAAGATAAAGGGTGATCCGGCTTCCCTGGCCCGGCTCACTATAGATTTTTACGGTACCCCCGGACTGCCGGGTGAAGCCATAAACCATGCTCAGCCCAAGCCCGCTTCCCTCGCCGACCTCCTTGGTGGTGAAGAAAGGCTCGAAGACGTGTTCGACCACCTCCTGGGTCATGCCGATACCGTTGTCGGAGACCGACAGCATGACATAGTCACCCCCATCCAGGTCTAT
The DNA here is from genome assembly GCA_016776635.1 of Alphaproteobacteria bacterium. Taxonomy (GTDB): domain Bacteria; phylum Pseudomonadota; class Alphaproteobacteria; order UBA11136; family UBA11136; genus UBA11136. Next base: position 21,154 of record JADHSZ010000025.1, on the reverse strand, counting down.
TGCTTTGGCTATGGTGGTGTCTATGTGCCGGTTGGTGATCTCGACAACGATCTTTCCCCCGCCCGGCATGGCATCGCGGGCGTTGAGGGCAAGATTGAGCAAAGCACTCTCCAGCTGCGCGGGGTCGGCCAGAATCCGCCATGAATTTTCGGGAGCGATGATTTCCACCTTCATACCCCCCCCCAAAGCCCGCGTCAGCAGGACCTCTATTTCCGGCAACAGGCGGACCGGATCAATAGTTTCGGGAGCAAGGGTCTGTTTTCGCGAAAACGCCAGCAAACGGTGGACCAGGGTAGCACCGCGATTTGCAGCAGTGATCGCCGATTCGATCCAGCCGATCTTCTTCTCATCGCCCGCGGAGCGTTCCTGAAGAAGCTCCAGATTGCCCAGAATCACGGTCAGCAAATTGTTAAAATCATGGGCGATGCCTCCGGTAAGCTGGCCCACGGCCTCCATTTTCTGTGCCTGGATCAGCTGTTTTTCGGCCTCCTTCCGCTGTTCGTTTTCACGCCGGATGTGGGCCACCATGGGCCGGAAAATGAACAGTCCCGAACACAACAGAATCACAAGAGACATCGCCAGGCCGACATTGGCGGTGATGACAAGCTGCGCCACCCGCGCCTCGTTTTCCTTCTGAAACTGGTCTACGGCGGCATCGAGCGCCACGAGAATATTCGGCGCGGTTGCGACGATGGCCCTCAAATGCGGGTTGTTGGGCGTCAATGCATCATCGGCGGTCTCGGCGAAGGCCTGAATATGGCCAAGGCGCTCGTGAACCTGGCGGTCCAGATTCATCGGCTCGCCGAAATAGATGGCCTCCAGTTCCGGGGAAAGCTCTCCGGGCAGGCCTTCTTCCGGGTAGCCGCGCTCGAGGTTCATGTGGCCCTCCTCCATCTCGCGGCTGGTGGCGAGGAGTTCCCGTCTCAGCCACTGGCGCTGGGCGGAGCCACGGGCGTGGACCAGGCGCAGGGCGAGATGCACCTGTTTTTGCGAAAGCATGCGCTGGTACCCGCTGAGATTAATCTCGGCGGCGTCGTTGCGATGATGATCGACCTGGATAAGGAAATAACCGTAGGAAAGAAGGGCCGCCGCGGCCAGAAACACAAGCACCAGAACGTAAGTAACCGTGATCCTGCGCGTGACAGGATATGCCATGAGACCGTCTCCGCAGTGGGGAAAAGCGTATGTTGAAAGAAGCTTAGAGGAAGAATGTTTAAAGGAACTTAAAGGAAGAACCCACGAAATAGCCGGAAAGACTCTGGATTCAATCTCAACTTCGCCGAAATCCGGCTGGAATTAAGGAGGAATCAAGGACATGACCTTGCCTCTGGGGCGGGGAAGACTTCTTTTCGCTTCGGCTTCCGGGGCACGGCGCCGTTCCTTTAGGCCATGGACCCATGCCGTTAAAAAAGACCTGAATTTGGAGCTCCCCTGAATTCCCGGATTGAGGCGTAAAAACCGGTTTTTTGCGGCTGTCTTTCCCGCCGGAACTACGCCATAGGACCCGGGGCTACGTGAGGGCTATGGTGCCGCCGCTTGTCCGGCGTACAGACGATCGGGACATTGCATTTGGGATATGACCGCCTTTTTCCATGATAACACATTGATTTTACTCGGTTTATTTGGGAATACTCTGGGCCTTGTGAGTATGTCCGGGTCATAATTTCCCCCGCGGCGGTATTCCTTCCTTTCGCGGCCTCAACGAAATGAGTCATCGGCGGATGCAGGAAAGACAAAAAATATGAAAAAAACTGCAATAGCAGTTTAAGCGGGGGATTTCGGCCGCTCCTTCCCAGATAATGTGGGGAAACGCCGCTGAAAACCGCTAGATATGGCCGTCTTGGAATCCGGCGGAGTCCGGACCTTTCCGGGTATGATTCAATTTTTTCTTTTAAAACAAGGCGTTGGCTTCGCGGCTGTGGATAAGTAGGGCTATCTGGTTCCAGAGCGGGTCAGGGCTGACAGGGATCAATTTGATGGCAGGGGACCGGTTTACTAGGGTAGGCGCGGCGCACAGCGCGATGCGGGCACATCGGACAAGCGCCGCAACGTCCCCGAGGAGCCGGTCCGCTCCACCTTCGGCCGGGTTCTTTTGTCCCGTGGCGTCGTTACGCCTCTCATCCGATGCGCAGGCATCGCATTTCGAGGCGCGCCTCGCCACGAGACAAAATAATCCCGGTCAAATGGTTCCTATCAACCCTGAACCGCTCTACGCGGGGGTGTAGTTGCCGGGCGCAATGCGGCGGAAAGACAGGGCTTCGGCCACATGCAAGTGACCCACAGAGGGGCTGGCCTCGAGATCGGCCAGGGTACGGGCTACCCGCAGAACCCGGTGATAGCCCCGGGCCGAGAGCTTCATACGATCCACCGCCTGGGTGAGCATAGCCGCCCCCCTGTCGTCGGGCTGCGCCACATCCTCGAGAATCTGGCCGTCGGCCTGGGCGTTGGTGGTCATTGCCCCGGCCTCGGAAATCCCGCTGTAGCGCTTGGTCTGCAGGGCCCTGGCGGCGCTGATGCGGGCGGCGATCTGAGCCGATCCTTCGGCCGGCGGCGGCAGGGAAAGATCGGCGGCGCTCACCGCCGGAACCTCGATATGAAGATCAATGCGGTCGAACAGGGGACCGGAGATTTTGGCCTGATAGTCGCTGGCGCATCGCGGCGCCTGGGCACAGGCCTGGGCGGGATCATCGAGATATCCGCAGCGGCAGGGATTCATGGCCGCCACCAGCTGTACCCGGGCCGGATAGGTCACATGAGCATTGACCCGCGCCACATGGACCACGCCCGCCTCCAGCGGCTGGCGCAGGGATTCCAGGGTGGCGCGGCTGAACTCCGGCAGCTCGTCGAGAAACAAAACACCCATATGAGCCAGGGAAATCTCGCCCGCCCGCGCCTTCTGGCCGCCACCCACCAGCGCCGGCAACGAGGCCGAATGATGCACCGCGCGAAAAGGCCGCCGCCGCGATATCTTGCCGCCGCTCAATTCCCCGGCGATGCTGTGAATCATGCTCACCTCCAACGCCTCGGCCGGTGTCAGCGGCGGCAACAGCCCCGGCAGGCGCGCCGCGAGCATGGTTTTTCCTGCTCCCGGCGGCCCGATCATGAGCAGATTGTGGCCCCCGGCGGCGGCCACTTCCAGCGCCCGCTTGGCGGTCTCCTGGCCCTTGATATCCTTCATGTCCAGGGGCTCGGTATCGTCTTCGTCGAGCGCCGGTTGAGGCGGGGTGAGCACCTGGCTTCCCTTGAAATGGTTGATCAGCGACAACAGGTCGGGCGCGGCGAGCACCTCCATGGTCCCGGCCCAGGCCGCCTCGCCGCCACAGCTTCCCGGACAGATCAGGCCGCGTCCGCCGCCGTTGGCGGCGATGGCCGCTGGCAGCACTCCGGCGACGCGGGAAATCCGCCCGTCCAGCGCCAATTCGCCGAGCACCGTATAGGCGGCGATCTCGTCATCGGCCACCACATCCATGGCCGCCAACAGGCCCAGCGCGATGGGCAGGTCGAAATGGCTGCCTTCTTTCAGCACATCGGCGGGGGCGAGATTAACGGTGATGCGTTTGGGCGGCAGGGAAAGCCCGATGGAGCCCAGCGCGGCGCGCACCCGTTCGCGGGATTCGGCCACCGCCTTGTCGGGCAGCCCGACGATGGTGAAGGCGGGAAGACCCGACGCCATCTGTACCTGAACGTCTATGGGAAGAACGTCGATCCCCTGAAAGGCTACCGTATTGACCCGCGCCACCATTGTCCCGGCCCCCCTCCCGGAAGTTTGGAAAACCCCTAAATTTTTTATGGGTAATGCGATTGTATGCGGCGCTCGGGTGGAAAGCCACAAGGCGCGAGCGCTATTTTCTCCCCGGTCCTTTCTCATGGTTGTGAATCAAAGCGTGAAACGGCAGTATGCTGTTCGAGGGGAAGAAATTTTAAGGGTGTCGGATAAGGTGGTTTCTGTTGTGCAAGCGCGCGCCCCCCGTCAGGGCGGGCAGGCCAGCCATATGGTGGTTGCCTGTCTTGGCGGCGACAAGACGGCCCTGGAAGAACGGCCGGCGCCGTCGCCGGGCCCCGGAGAGATCTTGCTGCGTCTGCGCGTGGTGGGGTTTTGCGGCACCGACCTGTTCAAGCTGGATTTCAATGGCGCCGCCGCCGGCACCGTGCTCGGCCATGAGCTGGTGGGCGAGGTGATCGCGCTTGGTGACGGCGTCACCGAATTCACCGAGGGCGATCGGGTGGCCGTTCCCCATCACGTTCCCTGTGGCACATGTCATCTTTGCCGCAGTGGCAGTGAAACCATGTGCGAGGTGTTCCGGGAAAATCTTCTCGAGCCGGGCGCTTTCGCCGACACCATTCTGGTTAAACCGCGGGCCGTGGAATTTGCCGCGCATCGTCTTCCCGATCATGTCCCGGACGAGGCGGCGGTGTTCGTGGAGCCCGCCGCCTGCGTGCTGCGCGGCATCCACCGCGCCGGCATGGAAGGCGGTGATGATGACTCGCCCGGCACGGCGGTGGTGCTGGGTGCGGGAAGTATGGGGCTCCTTCATCTGTTGGTGCTTCGCGCGGCGTTTCCGGGTTGTTGCGTGATTGTCGTCGATCCCGTTGCCGAGAGGCGCGCCCTGGCGGAAAAGCTGGGCGCAAAGAGCGGCACCACGCCTGGGAAGGCGGCTCTGGAAGTGGTTCGCTCCGCCACCGGCGGGCTCGGTGTTGACGCCGTATTCGATACGGTGGGCGGAAACGAAACCCTGGAGGCGGGGCTTGAACTCACCCGCCAGGGTGGCACCGTGGTTCTGTTTGCCCATGCGCCCGATGGCGGCAAGGCCGGATTCGATCTCAATACCCTGTTTAAATACGAGCGCCGGATCGTCGGCACCTATTCAGGCGCGGTGAAGGAACAGGCGGAAATCTTCGAGCTCATGAACAAAGGCGTTCTCGATCCCTCACCCCTTGTGACTCACAAGATGCCGCTGGACGATTTCGAACGGGGTGTTTCGCTGGTGCGCAGTCACCAGGCCCTGAAAGTTCTGTTCACGCCCTCGCGGGCCGGTTCAGAGGCATAATGGGGAGCATAATGGACGCCCAGAACACAATGCGCGGCGCGGTGCTATTGGGGCCCGAACAGATTGAAATCCGCGAGGTTCCCATCAGCCAGCCGGGGCCGGGCGAGATTCTCCTCAGTGTGGAGGCCGCCACCACCTGTGGCACCGACGTCAAGGTTTACCGGCGCGGCGGCCATCCCCGCATGCTTCAGGTGCCGACCCTGTTCGGTCACGAAATGGCGGGCCGTGTGGCCGCTGTGGGCGAGGGGGTTACCGCTTTTTCCGTCGGGGACGCGGTGGTGGTGGCCAATTCCGCCCCCTGCGGGGAGTGTGATCCCTGCCGGGCGGGGCGCGAAAACCTGTGCGAGGATCTTCAGTATATTAACGGCGCCTATGCGGAATTCCTGCTTGTCCCGGAACGCTTTGTCCGCTGCAATACCTACCTTATTCCCGAGGGCCTTTCCTTCGAGAGGGCGGCCCTGACGGAGCCCCTGGGCTGTGTGATTCACGGCATCAGCAACTGTGATCTTTCCCTTCACGGCAAGCCCGGGGAGGCGGAGATCATGGTGTTCGGCGCCGGTCCCATCGGCTTGCTGTTCGTGGCGGCGCTGGCCATGGAGGGGCACCGGGTTCTGCTCACCGATCCCAGCCCCGAGCGTCTCGCCGTAGGCAAGGAGCTGGGCGCGGCGGAAGCCTTTGAAAGCGGGCGCGCGGGCGACCAGGCGGAAATGGTACGGGCCAGGACACAAAACGACAAGGGCGCGGCCGTGGCCATTGACGCCTCCGGGGTTCCGCAAGTGTGGCTGGACGCCATCGCCTGTGTGCGGCCGGGCGGCACGGTCAATCTTTTCGGGGGTTGCGCGCCGGGCACCACCATTCCGCTGGACACCCACCTCCTCCATTACAGCGAACTCACCATCAAGGGTACCTATCATCACCGCCCGGAAACCATCAAAGGCGCCCTCGACCTTCTGACCGATCCCGGCTTCAAGGCCGATCTTCTGCTGTCCGGCGAACAGCCCATCGAGGGCGTGGAGGCGGCGCTGAGGAGTATGATGAGCATGGAATCGCTCAAGGTGGTGATCAAGAAGGAGCTGGGGTCCGGGTGAGGGCGGTTCCGGGCACTTCTGAACGTCCGGACGGCTTATCCCTATCGTGTCTCTTTATAGCGCGCCTCGATGGCGTCCCAGATTTGTGCCTCTAACGTATGGTCGCCCTCCAGTCCGTCGAAGCGGTTGATCTCCTGCAATCCCGTGGGCGAGGTGACGTTGATCTCGGTGAGATAGTCGCCGATGACGTCAATCCCGGCGAAGACCAGACCTTTCTCTTTCAGCGCCGGGCCAATGCGGGCACAGATTTCCCGCTCACGCGCCGTCAGTTCGGTGCGTTCGGCGCTGGCCCCGGCGTGAAGGTTGGCGCGCGCTTCGCCGGCGGCGGGCACGCGGGTAACGGCGCCGGCAGCCTCTCCGTCGATGAGGATGATGCGTTTGTCGCCCTCGCGCACTTGCGGCAGGTAACGCTGAACGATGATGGGCTCGCGGCTCTGCGCGGTGAACATCTCGATTAAAGCCGAGAGGTTCTCGTTATCGGGGTCGATGTGAAAAACCCCGGCGCCGCCATTGCCGAACAGGGGCTTGACGATGATGTCCTTGTGCTCGGCGCGGAAGGCGGCGATTTCGCCGCCGTCGGCGGAAATCAGGGTCGGCGGCATGAGATCGCCGAAATGGAAAACGAACAGCTTCTCCGGGGCGTTGCGCACCTCCACGGGATCATTGACCACGAGGGTGGCGGGGTGGATGTGCTCAAGCATATGGGTGGCCGTGATATAGGCCATGTCGAAGGGCGGGTCCTGGCGCATGAGGATGACATTGAATTGCGCGAGGTCGCGGCTTTCGGGATCGCCCAGGGTGGCGTGATTGCCTTTCTCGCGGCGCAGGGTCAGCGCCCGTGTGTGGGCGCGAATCCGCGCCTCGCCGTCGCCGCCGGTAAAACTCATATGGCGGGGCAGGTAGTGGTGCAGCTCGTGGCCCCGGCGCAGGGCTTCCAGCCCGAGCACGAAGCTGCTGTCGGCATCGATGTCGATGGACTCCACCGGGTCCATCTGCAGGGCGACGGTCAGGGTCATACCACCATCCGCCCCAGAATCTGCCTAGCTACCGGGAAGCCGTTGGGCCTTGATGCGCACATGGCTCACCACTTTCCTTACATAATCGATGTTACGGGCGTAGCGGATAACCCGGTCGATCTCCGCCTCGCTCTGGGCGACGCCCATAAGATAGACCACCTTGTTGACGGTCTCGATACTGTAATTGATGGCGAGGATTTCGGAATCGAAGGTCATCTTGGAACGCAGCTGGGTGGTAATCCAGACGTCGCGGGAGTAATCCAGGACGCCACCCTCGTTGGTGACCTGGATTTCGTCAATCACCTGGCGCACGCCGTCCACCTGCCAGGACAGCCGCACCGCGTCGAGCCGGTTCTGTGGGCTGTCGATGGTGCCGGTCAACAGAACCCGGCCCTCATGCACGTCGAGCCCCACCTCGAGGAAAATATGAGGATCGCTGTCGAGCCACAGTCTCCAGATTTTCGCGTGGATGGCGGAATCGTCAATGGCGACTCCCAGCCCCCGCTCCTGGGCGGCGCCGACGCCGGCGGTGGCGCCTGCCCCTGCCGCCGCGGCACAGGCCGAAATAAGGGAGGGGAGGGCGAGAAGAAAGAGGAGGGTGAGAAGGAGTTTCATGAACCTGCCGTTACCTGTTAAATCCCAAAAAAGTTCCAGAATGAATATCGGATTTCAAAGGCAAAGCCCAGCCTTCGCTATGACCAGCCCTCGCGCCAGGCGTCCGTAATATGGCGCGGCAGGCGCAGGGGCGACACCAGCATCACATCGAAGCGTATGTCGAGGCTCCCCAGTTCGGGCCGTGTAGCGAGAAAGGCACGTGCCGCCCGGGTGATGCGCTGGCGCTGGTGGCGGCTGATGGACTCCGCGGCGGTAGCAAAATCCCACCGCGCCTTGACCTCAACGAAAATGAGCAGACGTCCGCGCCGCGCGATGAGATCAATTTCACCCACTTTCACCCGCCAGTCGCGGGCCAGAATACGGTAGCCCTTGAGACGCAGCCACCAGCGGCACAGGGTTTCGGCCCGCGCGCCGCGCGCCCAGGCTTGCTGTCCACGCCGTTGCCGCGCCGTGGCGGAGGGGGGCGTTGTCATTGGCCGTCCTCTCTGGGGCTACCCCCGGGTTTGCGTCCGCTTAGGGTCAGCGCCAGATCATAGACCTTGCGGCGCGAGGTTCCGGTGATGCGGGATACGGCGTCGGCGGCGTCGCGCAGGCTGTGTTCCCCCAGGGCCAGATCGAGAAGCTCCCTCACCTGATGGTCCTGTGTGCGGCCGTCATCGGGCTGTGGCGGAGCCACCACAATCACCAGCTCCCCCTTGGGCGGGCCGTCACGGCCATAGGCGTCGGCCAGTTCCGCCAACGGGCCGCGCCGCACCTCCTCGTAGAGTTTAGTGATCTCGCGGGCGACGGCGGCCTGTCTCGGTCCCAGCACGGCGGCCATGTCTTCAAGGGAGGCCGCCAGCCGCCGTGAGGATTCATAGAAAATCAGGCTCGCGCCGGTATCCTTGAGGTCTTCGAAAAAGGTCCGCCGCGCCGCCGTTTTGGCGGGCGGGAATCCGGCGAAGAGAAAACGGTCGCTGGGCAGGCCCGAAAGCACGAGCGCGGCCAGCGAGGCGGACGCGCCGGGGATCACCGTCACCGGAAACCCTTCGTCGAGACAGGCCCGCACCAATCCAAAGCCGGGATCGGAAATCAACGGCATGCCCGCATCGCTCACCAGGGCGACGGCCTCGCCCTGGCGCAGGCGTTCGAGAATACGGGGCCGCATGCGGGCCGCATTATGCTCATGATAGGACAGGGTCGGCGTGGCGATGCCATGCAGGGTCAACAGCTTGCGCGAGACCCGGGTGTCTTCACAGGCGATCACATGAGCCTGGCGCAAGGTATCAAGCGCCCGCAGCGTGATATCGGCGGCGTTGCCGATGGGGGTCGCGACCAGGATCAGGCCGGGAGAAATTTCCGAAGACGGCGCCGGTTTACTTCGCGCCGCGCTGTCAGTAGGCTTTGCGTCGGCGGTCTGTTCCCGGGTTTGGGACCCTTTACCTTTCGGAGATGGTTTTCGCGTTGCGGACACTGCGCTTGCCTCGCCTTTTTTCTACTATCCGGCCGTTTTTCTCAGGGGCGTCGTGCCGGATTCCGGGCCACGCCTACAGGGTGCTGGCGCTGGCGGCCTGTACTCTTGTGATCGCCGCCTGCGAGGGGGGAACACTACCGGACCTTCTTGAAAGCCCGCAAGAAAAGACGGAGCCTTCGGCGGAAAACATGCCGGTGCCGTTGCCGCCGCGTCTGCCCGAGTTCCGCACGGCACAGGACACCCCCCTGCAAGACGAGGAAGTCTTTGAAGACGTCTATGAAGATGAGGCGGAGGAAGCGCCGCCCCCGGCCGCTTCCGCAGAGCCTGCCGCGCCCAAATCCGAATCCCCCCAATCCGAGTCCATGTCTGCGTCCGAAGCCTTCCGCGCCGCCATGGCCGAGGAAGAAGGGGGTGCCAAGGGTGAAAAAGTGGAAGAGGCCCGTCTGCCGCCTGGTCCCGGGGAAGACGGAATAACGGCCCCGGGACCGGGAAGAATTCGTCTTATTCCGCCGCCCGGCGTCCATAACATGATCCGGGTCGCCATTCTGCTGCCCCTGTCGGGCCCCCACGCCGCTTTGGGTAATGCCATGCTGCACGGCGCGGAAATGGCGCTGTTCGATCTGGCGGAACAAAATTTCTCGCTGCTTCCCTTCGACACCACCGGAACCCCCCTTGGCGCCCGCCGCGCCGCCGAACAGGCCCTGAGGGACGGCGCGGAACTGATTCTGGGACCGCTCTATTCGGCTTCCGTGGCGGCGGTGGCGCCCAAAGCGCGTGAAAAAGGCGTGCCCGTTGTGGCTTTTTCCACCGACCGTTCGGTGGCCGGTAACGGCGTGTTCCTGATGGGCTTTCTGCCCCGTGACGAAATCGAGCGCGTGGTGGCCTTCACCCGTTCCCGCAACCTGTCCCGCTTCGCCGCCCTGGTACCCGATACGGCCTATGGCCGCCGCGCCGCCGCGGCCCTGCGCGAGGCCGTGGCGCGGCATGGCGGGGAGGTGGTGAAAATAGTCAGCTTTCCCTCCAATTCCACCGATGTTTCGGCGGTGGTGCGCCACTTCGCCGATTACGACCAGCGCCGCGCCAGCCTTGAGGAACAGAGAGAAGCCCTGGAGGCGCGCAACGACGAGGCGTCGCTACGGGCCCTGAAACGGCTGGAAAAGCTGGATACCCTCGGTGAGCTCCCCTTTGACGCAGTTCTATTGCCCGCCGGAGGCGACCGGCTGCGCACCATCGCCCCCCTGCTGCCTTTCTTCGATATCGATATGCCTAAAGTAAGACTCTTGGGAACTACCCAGTGGGACAATGTGTCTCTGGGCACGGAACCGGCCCTGGTGGGAGGCTGGTTTGCCGCCTCTCCGCCCCAGGCGAGAGCTGATTTTTCCAAGAAATTCAAGGATATATACGGTCGCCATCCGCCACGCCTGGCGACCCTGGCCTATGATGCGGCGGCCCTGGCGGCGGTCTTGGCGCGGGCTTCCGGTGGCGCCGATTTCTCCCATTCGGCGCTGACCGCGGCCAATGGGTTTGCCGGACTCGACGGCATCTTCCGTTTTAAATCCAATGGCGTGGCGGAACGGGGCCTGGCGGTTTTGGAAATGCGCCGCAACCGTTTTCGGGTTATGAGCCCGGCGGCGGAATTTTTCGAATAGGTCTTGCGGAGAAGAAAGGCCGAGGGACGCGAAGGGATGCCGCCGCCCTAATTCAGCAGCGCCGCCAGCACCGCATTGAGACGCTGCCGGCCTTCATCCGTAGCTCGCAGCCCGGCCTCGTCAAGCACAAGGAACCCCCCGGAAATCAAGGGTTTCAGCCGTTCCTGGTCGAGTATTTCTTCCAGCGTTCGGGCCGTGATCCCGTGGAACAGATCGCGCCCGACCCCACTCTCAAGCCGCAGCCCCATCAACAGCATTTCCGTTGCCGCCAGCTCCTCCTCAAGGGCCGCCTCTTCGAGCGTGCCATGGCCGGTTTTTTCCACCGCCGCCAGCCAGGTTTCAGGGGCGGGGATCTGGCGCAGGGCGGTTTTGACCCGTTTGCGGAACGATTTTTTGCCAGGAGTCATACGGGCACTACTGCCGGTATGACATGCGACTTCCGGCGCGCCGGCTAGGGTCAGGCGGCCATGGGCGCCGGGGCCAATTCCGGCATAATCTCCATAGCGCCAATAGGTCAAATTATGGCGGCTTTCCGCGCCTTTTCTGGCATGGCTGGAAATTTCATAGGCATACATTCCTGCCTCTTTTGTGGCCTTTTGGGTGGTCTCGTAGAGGGCCGCGGCGCTGGAGTCATCGGCGGGGGCAAGGTCACCGCTTTTGACTTGGGCGGCGAAGGCTGTGCCCGGGGCGATGGTGAGTTGGTAAAGGGAGATGTGGTCGCCGGCCAGGTCCAGCGCCTGGTCCAGTTCGGTGCGCCATGCGGCGGTGGTCTGTCCGGGCCGGGCATAGATGAGATCGAAGCTGGTACGGGGAAAAATCCGTTGCGCCAGGGCCAGCGCCGCCACGGCCTGGGCCTTGTCGTGGGTGCGTCCGAGGAAGGCCAAAGCCTTATTTTCCAAGGCTTGCACGCCCAGGGACAGGCGGTTTACCCCGGCGGCGCGGAACCCGGCGAAGCGCCCGGCCTCCACCGAGGTTGGGTTGGCCTCGAGGGTGATCTCCACCTCCGGCGACAGAGAAAAATGAGTCCCCGCCCGCTCGATCAGCGCCGCCACACAGTCGGCCTCCATGAGCGAAGGCGTGCCGCCGCCGAAAAAAATGCTGGTGAGGGGACGTTTTTCTCCGTCCTCACCGATTCGCGCCGCCATATGATCGAGCTCGCGCAACAGCGCATCACGCCAGCGCGGATGGTCTACGGCCTCCGCCTCGTGGCTGTTGAAATCACAATAGGGACATTTGGAAAGACAAAAGGGCCAGTGGATATAAAGGCCGAATCCAGGATCATCTGCCACAGATATCCCGGAAACCGCTTCGGAAGGGGCTTTCCCGGCGGAGCTTTCCGTTTCGCCTCCAGAATGACTCCGGTCTGGGGGCATCTTCAGGCCTCCCCAAAACACTCCGCCACCAGCCCGGCGAAGGCGTTGGCGCGGTGGCTGATGGCGTGTTTTTTATGCCCCGCCATCTCGCCGAAGGTCACATCATAGCCCTCGGGCACAAAAACGGGGTCATAGCCGAATCCTTTATCGCCACGCGGCGGAAATACCAGGGCGCCCTCCACCGTGCCTTCGAAAACCACCGTTTCCGGTACCGTTTCGGGGGAGGCTTTTGGGGCGGCACCCTCTTCTTCCTCTTTTATGGGCCAGGCCAGCGCCAGGGCGCAGACAAACCGCGCCCCCCTGTCGCTCGCGCCCTCCATTTCCTGTTCCAGACGCGCCATGGCGGCGGCGAAATCCCGCTCTTCGCCGGCCCAGCGCGCGGAATGGATGCCGGGCCTGCCGTCCAGCGCATCCACGGCGAGGCCGGAATCATCGGCCAAGGCAGGCAAACCACAGGCCAGTGTGGCGGCATGGGCCTTGAGAATGGCGTTCTCGGCGAAGGTGGTTCCCGTTTCCTCGGGCTCGGCAAGGCCGAACTCGGCGGCTGGAACCACGTCCACGCCGAAGGGAGAGAGCAGATCGGCGATTTCCCGCACCTTGCCCGGATTGTGGCTGGCGATGACCAGCCGTTTTTCAGTAAAGCGGCGCGTCATTCAGGGCACCACCGCGCGCGCCTAATCGAGCCCCAGCGCCTGGCGCTGCAGGTGGCGCAGCTCGTCCGCGCCCTTGGCGGCCAGATCAAGCATGGTGATGAGGCCGTCGCGGGAGAAAGGCTCAGTTTCCGCCGTGCATTGAATTTCAATCAGCTTGCCGTCGCCGGCGAGGATAAAATTGGCGTCGGTCTCGGCGGCGCTGTCCTCGGCATAGTCGAGGTCGAGGACGCAGTTTCCCTCGAAAATGCCACAGGAGACCGCCGCCACCTCCCCGCTCAGGGGGATGCTCTTGACCAGCCCGGTTTTGGCCACCTTCTCGAAGGCCTGATAGAGCGCCACGTAAGAGCCGGTGATGGCGGCGGTGCGGGTGCCGCCGTCGGCCTGGAGAACGTCACAGTCCACACGCACCTGAATCTCGCCCATGGCCTCCAGGTCGGTGACGGCGCGCAGGCTGCGGCCGATCAGGCGCTGGATTTCCTGGGTGCGGCCGGTCTGTTTGCCGCGCGCCGCCTCGCGGCCGGTGCGGCTGTGGGTGGAGCGCGGCAGCATGCCGTATTCCGCCGTCACCCATCCCTTGCCGGAATTTCGCATCCACGGCGGTACGGAATCTTCGACACTGGCGGTGCACAATACATGGGTGTCGCCGAAACGGATCAGGCAAGAGCCTTCCGCATATTTACTGGTGCCGGTTTCGAGGGAAACCGGACGCATTTCATCGGGGGCTCTGCTGGAGGGGCGCATGGAATTTCCTTCTCGGGGGTGGATGGGCAAGCGTAACATCGGAGAAAGATATGCTCTAGCGCGCCGACGCCGCGCCGTCCAGCCCGCTTTAAGGAATCCTCCCTCTTTGCGCGGCGGAGACATATGGTAACAGCGCCGCCACAGGCCCACCCGTTGACGGCTTGGCGTTCACTCATTACATATCCCTTTCGCAGGCACATCCCGCGCCCTATCATGGCGGTTAAAATCATGGCTTAAAATCATGGTTTTTCGGCCTTTTTCGCCCCAACAAGCGAGCTGGCGAGGCGGGCAAAAAGGTAAACGAACAGGAATAACAGTGAAAAAGATCAGCGACAGCGGACAAGCGCCGGTTAGCGAGCTCAACGAGCGCTCCCGTGAGATTTTCCGTCTCATCGTCGACAATTATGTACGCACCGGCGATCCGGTGGGATCGCGCACCCTGGCGAAACAGATAGAAGACAATCTGTCCCCGGCATCGGTCCGTAACGTCATGGCCGATCTTCAGGATGTGGGCCTGCTCTACGCCCCCCATACCTCCTCCGGGCGGCTGCCCACGGAAGCCGGGCTGCGGCTTTTCGTGGACGGGTTGCTGGAACTGGGGCCGCTGACCAAGGAAGACCGCGCCCAGATCGAAGGCAGCTGCCGCGCCTCGGGCCGCAGCTCCTCGGAGATTTTCGAGGAAGCCACCGAAATGCTCTCGGGCCTGTCCCACTGCGCCAGCCTGGTTATGGCGCCGAAGACGGAACGGGCGCTGAAGCATGTGGAATTCGTCCATCTCGGCGGAACCCGCGCCCTGGTGATCATGGTGGCCGATAACGGCCTGGTGGAAAACCGTATCATCGAGATTCCCCTGGGCATGATGCCCTCGACCCTGATCGAGGCCGGGAACTATCTCAATGCACGGCTTGCCGGACGTACGCTGGGCGAATCACGCGACAAAATTCTTGAGGAAATCCGGGAACACAAGACCCAGCTCGACGACATTTCGGCCCGCGTGGTGGAGGCCGGGGTGGCCACCTGGGGCGGCGCGGCGGGGGAACCCCATCTCATCGTCCGCGGCCAGTCGAAGCTGTTGGAGGACGTCACCGTCATCGAGGATCTGGAGCGTATCCGCACCCTTCTCGAGACGCTGGAAACCCGCGAAAGCCTCACCGGTCTGCTGCAGTCGGCGCAAGATGCCGAAGGCGTGCAGATATTTATTGGCTCGGAAAACAACCTGTTCAGCCTGTCGGGCTGTTCCATGATCGTGAAACCCTTCAGCAACGACAAACAACAGATTGTCGGCGCCATCGGTATCGTCGGCCCCACACGAATCAATTACGCGCGAATCATTCCCATGGTGGATTACACGGCACAGCTTGTGGGCCGCCTGTTGGCATGAGAACCCAAAAAACCCTGATCCCCCCGGAAAAAAATGTACAGAAAAGATGCCAGAAAATATGACAGAAGAAATAAACGATAAAACGTCTTCCGAAGAAGACTCCGAAAATCCTGACGAAACGTCCGCACAGTCGGGCGGGGAGGGCGATCCCGCGGAAGACGCCGCAGAGACCACAGAGACCGCAGAGACCGCAGAGACCGGCGACGCCAGTGAGGCCACAGAAGACGAGCCCAGCGAGGATGCGCCCGGCGCCGAGGAAGACGATCCCGAAGCCCGGATTGCCGAGCTCGAGGACAAGCTGCTTCGCAGCCGTGCCGATATGGAGAACATGCGCAGCCGCCTTACCCGCGAAATGGATGAAAAGGCCAAATACGCCGCCACCGCACTGGCCCGGGATATCCTCACCGCCGCCGACAATCTGCAGCGCGCCCTGGACTGCATCAGCCCCGAAGCCCGCGAACAGGACGAGGCGCTGGAAAACTTTGCCGCCGGGGTGGAAGCCATCGAGCGCGAAATGCTTGCCGCCTTCGGCAACCACAATATCCGCAAGATCGAGCCCGTGGACGAGAAGTTCAATCCCGAGTTCCATCAGGCCATGTTCGAGGTGGAAAACACCGGCCGCGCACCGGGCACCGTGGTGGAGGTGGTCCAGCCGGGCTATCTGTTGCACGACCGGCTGCTGCGTCCGGCCATGGTGGGCGTGGCCAAGGGCGAACCCAGCGAAGAAAGCGTGGACACCAAAGTCTGACCGCGCCCACGGCGGGCGGTTATCCCGTGGCAAGGAAGGGATCCCATGCTGAAACTGCGGCGCATAGCCATCGACACCTATCATGAGAACGTGGCGTTCCTGCGCCGCGACTGTTCCCTCTACCGCGCCGAATCCTTCCAGGCCCTGGGCAAGATCGAAATCTACCCCGATCACGGGGGTGCCACTGCTTCCCCGCGCCGCATTCTCGCCACCCTCAACATCGTCGACGACGCCCTTCTTCTGGAACCCGACGAGATCGGCCTTTGCGAACAGGCCTTCGACCTTTTGGGGCTGGCGGAGGGCGCGGCGGTGGATATCGTCCAGGCGCCGCCGCCGCAAAGCCTGGAGTCGGTGCGCGACAAGATCCACGGCGAGACATTGAGCGAAGAACAAATACGCCACATCATCGAGGACATCGCCGCCAACCGTTATTCGAAAATGGAAATCGCGGCCTTTCTCATTTCCTCGGCCAGTTTTCTCACCACCGCGGAGGTGCTGAGCCTGACCCGGGCCATGGCCGGTGTGGGCGCGACTCTGGAATGGGCCCAAGAGCAAGTGGTGGACAAGCACTGTATCGGCGGCATACCCGGCAACCGCACCTCCATGATCGTAGTCCCCATCGTCGCCGCCCACGGCCTCACCATTCCCAAGACCTCGTCGCGGGCCATCACCTCGCCGGCGGGCACCGCCGACAGCATGGAGGTTCTGGCGCGGGTGGACCTTTCCTTCGATGAAATGCGCGACCTGGTGAACAAGGAAAAAGGATGTCTGGTATGGGGCGGCCATGTGGACCTGTCGCCCGCCGACGATATCCTCATTTCGGTGGAACGACCGCTTGCCGTAGATACCCGCGAACAGATGGTGGCCTCGATCCTGTCGAAAAAACTGGCCGCCGGTTCGACCCATCTTGTGGTGGATATTCCCGTCGGCCCCACGGCCAAGGTGCGCGACCACGACGATGCCGTGCGCCTGCGCAAGCTGTTTGAATATGTGGGCGACCAGGTGGGTCTCCGCATCGAGGTGGTCATCACCGACGGCACCCAGCCCGTGGGATATGGCGTCGGGCCGGTGCTCGAGGCGCGCGACGTGATGGCGGTGCTGGAATGCAAACCCCATGCGCCGCAGGACCTGCGTGAAAAGGCATTGTTCCTGTCGGGCAAGATTCTCGGCTTCGATCCTGACTTACGCGGCGGCACGGGCCATGAAAGGGCGCAGGAAATTCTCGACAGCGGCCAGGCGCTCGCCGCCATGGAGCGGATCATCGAGGCCCAGGGCCGCAACACCACTCCGCCCGAACTGGGCCGGCTTACCCATGAGATTCCCGCTTCCGCCGACGGCGTGGTGCGGGCCATAGACTGTTTCCGCATCGCCCGCATCGCCCGGCTGGCCGGGGCGCCGCTGGATAAGGGCGCGGGGCTGGAGCTGTTCAAGAAGATGGGTGATGCCGTGCGCCAGGGCGAGGCTCTCTATCGTATTTATGCCTGCGCCGAGTCGGAATTTCGTTTCGCCACCGATATGGCCGCGGAAAACAACGGCTACACCCTGTCCTGATCCATGTACCTGAAAGCCTGTTTCCGGGGGGTGTTTCCGGAGGGACGGAAAAGCCGGGAATTTTAATCTTTCCGGGGCTCTTGCGGGGGCTCCCTCCGCCGCTTATATAACCTCCCAGTTCAATTGAGTGTCACCATAACCAAAAGGGTTCCCCGCTGGCGTTTTTTGCCGGCATGTCTTGGGGGGCCTGTTTGTTGTTTAAGAGGATAAGCATGAGCAAGGTAATCGGCATTGATCTGGGAACCACCAATTCCTGTGTCGCCATTATGGACGGCAAGAATCCCAAGGTAATCGAGAATGTGGAAGGCACGCGCACAACGCCCTCCATGGTGGCTTTCACCGATGAGGAAGAGCGTCTGGTGGGCCAACCCGCCAAGCGCCAGGGCGTGACCAACCCGGAAAACACGCTGTTTGCCATCAAGCGCCTGATCGGCCGCCGCTTCGATGATCCCTTGGTGGAAAAAGACAAGGGCATGGTTCCCTATGCCATCGTCGGCGGTGATAACGGCGACGCCTGGGTCGAATCCCAGGGCAAGCCCTATTCGCCGAGCCAGGTCAGCGCCTTTATCCTGCAGAAAATGAAGGAAACCGCCGAAAACTATCTCGGCGAGACGGTGGAACAGGCGGTCATCACCGTGCCCGCCTATTTCAACGATTCCCAGCGCCAGGCCACCAAGGACGCGGGAAAGATCGCCGGGCTCGAGGTTCTGCGCATCATCAACGAACCCACCGCCGCGGCGCTCTCCTATGGGCTTGAGAAAGAGGAGAGCGGTCTCATCGCCGTATTCGATCTCGGCGGCGGCACCTTCGATATCTCGGTCCTGGAAATTGGCGACGGCGTGTTCGAGGTCAAGTCCACCAACGGCGACACCTTCCTCGGTGGCGAGGACTTCGACAAGCGGGTCATCGATTATCTCGCCGACGAGTTCAAGAAGGAACAGAGCATCGACCTGCGCGAGGACAAGCTGGCTCTTCAGCGCCTAAAGGAAGCCGCGGAAAAGGCCAAGATCGAACTCTCCACCGCGCAACAGACCGAGGTCAACCTGCCCTTCATCACCGCCGACCAGTCCGGCCCCAAGCATCTCAACATCAAGCTCACCCGCGCCAAGTTCGAGGCCCTGGTGGACGATCTGGTGGAACAGACCGTCGCGCCCTGTAAATCGGCGCTCAAGGATGCCGGTGTCAGCGCCGGCGAGATCAACGAGGTAATCCTGGTGGGCGGCATGACCCGCATGCCCAAGATCATCGAGACCGTGAAGAGCTTTTTCGGGCGCGACCCCCATCGCGGCGTCAATCCCGACGAGGTGGTGGCCATGGGCGCGGCGATCCAGGCCGGCGTTCTCCAGGGCGATGTCAAGGATGTGCTGCTGCTCGACGTGACGCCGCTTTCTCTCGGCATCGAGACCCTGGGCGGCGTGTTCACCCGCCTCATCGAACGCAATACCACCATTCCCACGCGCAAGAGCCAGGTCTTTTCCACCGCCGAGGATAACCAGACGGCGGTGACCATCCGCGTCTTCCAGGGCGAGCGTGAAATGGCTGCCGACAATAAAATGCTGGGACAGTTCGACCTTGTGGGTCTGCCCACGGCGCCGCGTGGCATGCCACAGATCGAAGTCACTTTCGACATCGACGCCAACGGCATCGTCAACGTCTCGGCCAAGGACAAGGCCACCGGCAAGGAACAACAGATCCGTATCCAGGCTTCGGGCGGATTGGCCGACGAAGATATCGAGCGCATGGTCCAGGAGGCCGAGGAACACGCCAGCGAGGACAAGGAGCTGCGCGAGAAGGTGGAAGCCGGCAACCAGGCGGAATCCATCCTCCATATGACCGAAAAGAACCTCAAGGAATTCGGCGACCAGGTTTCCGAGGACGAACGCAAGGCCATCGAGGCCGATATGGAAGCCCTGAAAGAAGCCAAGGAAGGCGAGGATGTGGCGGCCATTAAAGAAAAGACGGAAGCCCTGTCGCAATCGGCCATGAAGCTGGGAGAAGCCATGTACAAGGCGAGCCAGGCCGAGGCCGAAGCCGCGCAAGGTGCCGAGCCACAGGAAGGCGAGGGCGGCGAAGAAGGCAGCTCCGGTGACGGAGAAGACGCCACGGTGGTGGATGCCGAATTCGAGGAGGTGGGTGACGAGGACAAGGAGCCTGCCACAGAAAATGACGCTAAAGACGAGGCTAAAAGCGACGCCTCTGATGCCGAAAGCGACGGGTCTGACGCCGAAAGTGATAACACCGAGAGTGACGATGCCGGAGACGGTGACGAGAAAAAGTCCGCTTAACTATATCGTCAGAGACTTTTATCGTGAGCATAACAGGGGAACGTTCCGCCGCATCCACCGGTTTCAGGGGGTTGCGGCGGTGTTGCAAGGGGGCAAGCGGTAACGCGGTTTAGGTCATGGCCAAACAGGACTATTACGACATACTCGGCGTCAGCCGCAACGCCAGCGCGGACGATATCAAAAAATCGTACCGCAAACTGGCCATGAAATATCACCCCGACCAGAATCCCGACAACGAGGACGCCGAGCACAAGTTCAAGAGCATCTCCGAGGCCTACGAAGCCCTGAGCGATGACGACAGGCGCGCGGCCTATGACCGTTTCGGCCACGCCGCCTTCGAGGGCGGCGGCCCCGGCGGTCCCGGCGCCCATCCCGGGGGTTTTGATTTCTCCGGCGGCTTCGCCGATATCTTCGACGAGATGTTCGGCGATTTCGTTGGCGGCGGCGGCGGCGGGCGGCGGCGCGGCGGCGCGGCGCGGGGCAGCGACCTGCGCTATAACATGGAAATCTCGCTCGCCGATGCCTTCAAGGGAAAACAGAGCACCATCCGCGTGCCCACATCCGTGACCTGCGAGACCTGCAAGGGAAGCGGCGGCGAGGGCGGGGCCCAGCCGGTAGCCTGTCCCACCTGCCAGGGCCAGGGCAAGATACGCGCCCAACAGGGATTTTTCACCGTCGAGCGTACCTGCGTTTCCTGCCGCGGCAGCGGACGCATCATCGACAAGCCGTGCAAGGACTGCCATGGCGCCGGCCGGGTGGCCAAGGAAAAAACCCTTTCGGTCAACATTCCCAAGGGCGTGGAAGACGGCACCCGTATCCGCCTTGGCGGCGAAGGCGAGGCCGGCATGAACGGGGCGCCGGCGGGCGATCTCTACCTTTTCCTTTCGGTCAAACCGCACCGTATTTTCCAGAGAGAGGGCGCCGATATCCATTGCCGGGTGCCCATTCCCATGGTGACGTCGTCGCTCGGCGGCGCCATCGAGGTGCCCACCGTGGACGGTGGCCGGGTCCGCGTCACCATTCCCACCGGCACCCAGTCGGGACACCAGTTCCGTATCAAGGCCAAGGGCATGCCGGTGCTGAACAGCAAAATGCACGGCGACATGTTCGTTCAGGCCATCGTCGAGACGCCCATGAATCTCACCAAGCGCCAGAAAGAACTGCTCGAGGAATTCGGCAAAACCGGCAGTCCCGAAAAAACCAGCCCGGAATCAGAAGGCTTCTTCACCCGCGTCAAGGAACTGTGGGAAGACCTCAAGGACTGACTGTTTCCCCCTTCTGTTTTCCGCCTTCCTTTTCCCTTCCTTCCCCCCTTAATTTTCTCTCCCATTTCCGGGCGGCCACCGCGCCGGGTTCTTTATCTTATGGCTGATCCGCTTTAGACTGCGCGCCGTGCGGGCATCTGTTTCTTACCCGCCCCATGGATTTCGTGATGGAGGAAAAGCCGTGACTGAGGTTGCTATCGGCGTGGCCGGCGTCTCCGGACGCATGGGCCAGATGCTGGTGCGGGAAATCTGCGCCACCTCCGGGGTGCGCCTTGCGGCGGCAAGCGA
>JADHSZ010000075.1 GCA_016776635.1 Alphaproteobacteria bacterium | reverse complement strand
CGTCATGCGCCAACAGTTCGAGAAGGTTCTCGACAAGATGGACCTGATCCCCCGTGAGGATTTCGAAGCGGTGCGGACAATGGCGGCCAAGGCCCGCGACCAACAGGAAGAACTGGTCAAGCGGGTGGCGGTGCTGGAGAAGAAACTTGGGGTCAAGCCCGCCCCGAAAAAGGCCCGCCCGAAAAAAGTCAGCCCGAAAAAGGCCGCCGCAAAGAAAACAGCTCCAAAAAAGACCATCAAGAGTAAGAAAAAACCCAAAACCAAGGGCGCCAAGAGCTGAGTCTGGCCCGATTCTGGCCCGATTCTGGCGGTATTCACGTCCTCGCGCCGCGATTCTCATCTCCGCAGCGCCATTCCGCCGTCTTTCTTATCCCCGCTATCCCCACCCTTATCCACAACATTTAGTGGCTCCGTACACCTGAATACATAAATCTATGTTGCGCGGGAGTCCTCATTCTGGCACCCTACTAATTATGGTGTACATATCCTTAAGCCTTACGACATCTCGTGTTTTTCTGGATTCGTATCAACGGCTTGCGCAGGGGGGGCACGATCATGACTATTCATCCCATTGAGACCGGCGAACTTCCGGTCAACCCTCTCGATCTCATGGAAGAAATCGTCAGCTCCAACGAGTGGCCCTTCGACCGCCCCAGCGACCGTGAACTGGTGGTGGAATTTTCCGGCCAGTGGTGTGATTACCGGCTTTATTTCGGCTGGGCCGAGGAAATCAGCGCCATGCAATTCTCCTGCGCCTACGATATGAAGGTGCCGGAGACCAAGGCCACGGAGGTGCGCACATTGCTTTCCATGGTCAACGAGCGGCTGTGGGTGGGCCATTTCGGTTTCGGCTCCGAGAGTCGGCTGTTGTCCTTCCGTCATGGGGTATTGCTGCGCGGGGCGCGTGGCGCCAGCGTCGAACAGCTCGAAGACCTGGTGGACATTGCCCTTTCCGAAGCCGAACGCTATTACCCGGCCTTCCAGCTCGTGGTATGGGGCGGCCGTACGCCGCTGCAGGCCATCGACGCCGCTCTTCTTGTGACGGTCGGCGAGGCGTGACCACACTGCCTTCTCCCCTGCTTCTCGTGGGCTGCGGGAAGATGGGAGGCGCTCTTCTTGAACGCTGGCTCGATCACGGTCTCGCCGCCACTACGGTAACGGTGGTGGAACCCCATGAGGAGACCGCCGCGGCCCTGCGCGAGCGCTATAACCTTACCGTCCTCTCTTCCCCTTCCGAGATCTCAGAGACGCCACAGGCGGTGGTCTTCGCCGTCAAACCGCAGATGATGGAAGACACCCTGCCCCCTTACGCCGGGCTGGCTGGTGGCGGGGCGGAGGGGCCTCTCTTTATCTCCATCGCCGCCGGACGCAGCATCGAGTCCCTGGCCCGGCATCTGGGAAGCGATGCGGCTATTATCCGCGCCATGCCCAATACCCCCGCGGCCATCGGCCAGGGTATGACCGTGGCCTGCGCCAGCGCGTCCGTCAGCGATGCCCAGCGCGATCTCGCCGCGGGTCTGTTCACGACGGTGGGGGCCTTCGCCTGGGTCGACTCCGAAGAGCTTCTCGATCCGGTGACGGCGGTTTCGGGAAGCGGCCCGGCCTATGTGTTCCTGATGGCCGAATGTCTGGCCCAGGCCGGTGTGGCCGCCGGGCTCGACGAAGACCTGGCCCACCGGCTGGCCCGCGCCACGGTATCGGGCAGCGGCGCGCTTCTTGGTCGGGCCGACGAGACAGCCGCGGAACTGCGCAAAAACGTCACCAGCCCCGGCGGCACCACCGAGGCGGCGCTGGATGTGTTGATGGCGGAGCCGGGGCTACAGTCGCTGCTTACCGAGGCCGTGGCGGCCGCCGCCGCGCGGGCGCGCCAGTTCTCTAGCTAAAGCGCTGCAAAAAAAAGCGCTGAGTACTGCAAAAAACCACCAAAACACCAAAAAAAAGACGGTATCACCGGCACCGCGTCATAGGCGCAAAGCCCCTTGCTACGGGGCTTTCATACATATATGCTGGATTATTATATTGCACTGCACAATAATACTTGACAGAGGAGCCCATAAGCTCCATATTCATACTTGATTGTGCACTGCAACATAGCAGAATAACAGAATTTGAACCTCCCGCCCCTTTTTGGAGTATTGAAAAATGGCTACCAACCCCACCTATCCCTTCCCCGAGATGGATTTCACCAAAGTGATGTCCTCCTTCAAGATGCCCGCCCTTGACGTCAAGGCCGTCATGGCTTCCCACCAGAAGAACGTGGATGCCTTCACCAGCGCCAGCCAGCTCGCCTTCGAAGGCGTTCAGGAGATTGCCAAGCGCCAGGGCGAAATGATCCGCCAGGGCGTGGAAGACGCTACCGGCGTCACCAAGACCGCCAAGGCTCCGGGTTCCCTCGAGGAAACCGCCGTCACCGGCGCCGAGACCTTCAAGACCATCTATCAGAGCGCGCTCGCCAACACCTGGGACCTCAACGACATGGCCTCCAAGACCACGTCCAAGAGCCTGGGCGTCATCAACAAGCGCGTCGCCGAGTCCCTCGACGAGGTCAAGGGCTATTTCGGTAAGCCGGCTTCCACTTCGGCCAAGACCACAGCCGCCAACTAATACGGCGGATCATCGGAGTTAGACCAGGGATCCTAAATACCTCCCCCCCCCTCAGGATCCCGGGTCTTCCCCGGTTAAAAAAGGACCGTCGCAAGGCGGTCCTTTTTTTTATGTTCCGGCGGCAACTCCGTCTCCTCTACACCGGTAACAGCATCCCCACCCGCAAGCCGCCCAGCGGCGAGGTGTCCAGGGATATCTTGCCGCCATGGGCGTGAATGATATCGCGCGAGATGCTTAAGCCCAGCCCAACGCCGCCACTATCCAGATTGCGCGCGGAATCGAGCCGGAAGAAGGCCTTGAACACATCCTCGCGTCTGTCCTCGGGAATCCCCGGCCCGTCGTCGTCAATGGTGATTTCCAGATAACGGTCGCCGCGCTGCGCGGCGAGGCGGATATGTTCGGCATGGCGCGCGGCGTTACCCAGCAAATTGCCGAGACAGCGCCGGAAAGCGTTGGGGCGCAGGGTGATGGTCATGCCGGTATGGGCTTCGAGCTCCACCCTGGCGCCGTTACGCCGGGCGTTTTCCGCCACCTCCTCCAACAGCCGGTCCACCTCCACCGGCTCCGTGTTTTCCTCGCCCTCGCCCCGGGCGAAAGCGAGATAGCCCTCGATCATATGTTCCATTTCCGTCACGTCGGCGGCCAGCGCCGTGGCCTCGGGAGAGTCGTCCAACATGGCCAGTTCCAGTTTCATCCGCGTCAGCACGGTTCCCAGGTCGTGGGAAACCCCGGCCAGCATTTCCGTGCGCTGGCTAATCTGGCGCTGGATACGTCCCTGCATGAGCTTGAAGGCCGCCGCGGCGCGGCGCACCTCAGCCGCGCCTTCGGGCTTGAAATGGGGCACGTCGCGGCCCTTGCCGAAATTGTCGGCGGCCGCCGCCAGGCGGCGGATGGGACGCACCTGGTTACGCATGAAGATGGTGGCCACGGCGAGCAGAATCAGCGAGGCGGCGATCATCCACAGGATCAGAATATAGGTGGTGGAGCTGAACAGCAGCTTGCGCTTGCCGAGCACGTTCAACACCCCCTCGGGAAGCTGGATTCTGACCTGGACCTTGTCGCCGAAATTCTCGTTATCTATGCGGAAGGGACGGCGCACCCGCTCATCCATGCCGCGCTCCAGCATTTCCTCGATCAGGCCTTGGGATTTTTTGGCCGTCTCCTCGGACAGGATACCGCCTTCCTCGAAGCTCAGTTCAAGACCCAGATTTCCCGGCGCCACCAGAAAAATCCATTGCCTGTCCTTCTCGTCGGGGAAACGGTTCATGGTGTCGATGACCATGGAAATATTTCCGCTGAAACTGCGCGACAGCAACAGCGAAATGGTGTCCCAGTGGCGGTTGAAGAAAATATAGGTGGTGACCACCTGAAGCAGGATCAACGGCACGACGATGATAAGGATGGAGCGCCCGAGGAGGGTGCGGGGAAGAAAGCGTTTGATCATCTTCATGGCAGTGTCCGCCTTCCTCAATCGATACGCAACAGATAGCCCCTGCCGCGGGCGGTCTGAAGGTATTCCGGCTCCTTGGGATCGGTCTCGATCTTGCGCCGCAGGCGGGCCACCTGCACATCCACGGTGCGCGTATTCCCCGGAACCCGGCCCTGTTTTCTCAGTTCCTCCCGCGACAGCGGCGCGCCGGCGTTCATGGCCAGGGCCTTGAGCAGACCGGCCTCGGTGCCGGTGAGACGGAGCCGCGTTGCACCCTTGTACAGCTCGTCGCGCGTCATGTGAAACCGGAAGGCCCCAAAACAGACCTCCTCGGGCGCCTCGCCCTCTTTCGGCACGCGGCGCAGGATGGCGCGCACCCGCAATACCAGTTCATGGGGCTCGAAGGGCTTGGTGAGATAGTCATCGGCGCCGCATTCCAGCCCCGCGATGCGGTCACCGGATTCGGCGCGGGCGGTGAGCAAAAGGATCGGCACCTGGTTATGGCCGCGCAGCGAGGCGGTGAGTTCCATCCCCGATTCACCGGGCATCATCACATCGAGAATAATCAGATCAAAGGCAAGCGAGCCCAGCCGGGCCCGGGCATCAGCGGCGTCTTCCGCCGTGGTGACGCGAAACCCGTTGTCGGAGAGGTACTTTTTCAACAACTGGCGCAGCCTGGTGTCATCATCGACGATCAGGATGTGGGGCAACTCGCCGGGCGCATGGGCCGGATCAAAGCCCTCCACGCTCGATTCAGGGTTGGAATTTGCTTTCGTCATATTGACTTACTCGCCTTCAACCATTAGTCAAATTATCACCCGGATTGCCGCCGTCCGGCTATTGTATGCCCAAGCTGGCCGAGGTTTAAGACCGCTTTTTTATGGAGTTCGTTCCTTGATGTCGATTCTTCCCTTCGATGACCGCGATGGCGTGATCTGGTTCAACGGTGAAACCGTGCCGTGGCGTGACGCCCAGACCCATGTTCTGACCCATGGCCTCCACTATGGCAGTTGTGTGTTCGAGGGGGAACGGGTTTACGGCGGCCATATCTTCAAGCTGCGCGAACATACCGAACGCCTGTTCCATTCGGCGACCGTCCTGGGGTTCGAAATCCCCTTCTCAATGGACGAAATCGACGACGCCTGCAAAGAGGTGGTGGCGGCCCAGAATATCGAAGACGGCTATCTGCGCCCGGTGGCCTGGCGCGGCAGCGAGATGATGGCGGTCTCCGCCCAGCAGAACCGAATCCACGTGGCCATCGCCACCTGGCCCTGGCCTTCCTATTTCACGCCCGAGGCGCGCATGAAAGGCATCCGCCTGGGTGTGGCGGAATGGGCGCGCCCGGCCCCCAATACCGCGCCCACCAACAGCAAGGCGGCGGGCCTTTACATGATCTGTACCCTGAGCAAACACGCCGCCGAAGCGCAAGGCTATGACGATGCGCTGATGCTCGATTACCGCGGCCGCATCGCCGAAGCCACCGGGGCCAACATTTTTCTGGTGCAAAAGGGCGTGTTGCATACGCCGGACCCCGACTGTTTCCTCGACGGCATCACCCGGCGCAGCGTCATCGATCTCGCCCGCAAGCGCGGTATCGAGGTGGTGGAGCGCGCCATCATGCCCGAGGAACTGGCCCAAACGGATGAGGTGTTTCTCACCGGCACGGCGGTGGAAGTAACGCCGGTGTCGGAAATTGGCGATTACCGATTCGAGGTGGGTGAGGTCTGTCGCCAGATGATCGAGGATTACGAGGCCCTGGTCCGTGCTCACAGAAAAGAAGCCGCCAGCGCCGCTTGAGCCGCACTAGCACCCTATCCGGGGAGACCGGACCTCATAATCCGGCGGAACTGAAGCTGCCATGGGCGTCGCGCAGACGTTCCCGCGGCAGCCGCACCCGCACCGTGGTGCCCTCGCCCACCGTGCTCTCCATCTCCAGGGTGCCGCCGTGAAGCTCCACGAAGCCCGCCACCAGGGGCAGGCCGAGCCCGCTTCCCTCATAGGACCGGGTGAGAGAAGAGTCCACCTGTTGGAACTTTTCCATAGCCAGCTTCATATCATCGGCGGTCATGCCGACGCCGTTATCGCTGATGGTGACGGTCATGCCGCCATTGTTATCGCCGTCACCGTCACCGTTATCGTCACCGTTATCATCACGGGCGGCGGAGACCGTCACGGAACCGTTTTCCGGGGTGAATTTCACGGCATTGGTAAGCAAATTGATGAGTGCCTGTTTGATGCGGCGTTCGTCGCCGAAGAGCAGGGGAAGATCGTCGGCGATTTCGGTTGAAACAGCGACGTTCCCCTTCCTGGCCCGCTCGCGGACGAAAAGAAGGCTCGACGCGATGGTCTCCCGGGGATCGAAATTCTGTTGGTTCAATTCCATGCGGCCGGATTCAATCTTCGCCAGGTCGAGAATATCGTTGATGATGCTGAGCAGATGGATGCTGCTCTCCTTGATATGCCGGCTGTAGTCGAGATATTTGGCGTCCAGCGGCCCGTGGGGCTGTTTGGCGAGAAGTTCGGCGAAGCCGATCACCGAATTAAGCGGCGTGCGCAGTTCATGGCTCATATTGGCCAGGAACTCCGACTTGGCGAGATTGGCCAGATCGGCATTTTCCAATGCCCGGGCCGCTTCGGTGGCGCGGTGCCGGGCCCGGATCATGCGCACCAACAGTTGGGCCATGGCCAATGACAACAGCGCACCCACCAGCGTGAACACCAGCTTCCATTCCTGTTCCTCGCGCCAGCCGGCGAGGGCATGGTGAAAATCGAGGCTGAACGCCACCACCAGGGGATATGCCTCGAGCCGCCGGAAACCGGATATACGGGCGCGCCCGGTTGCGGGGTCGGTGGTCTCGTAAACACCGCTCTCGGTGAGATAGATAATACGGGAGAACAGGCTGTTGCCGGAAAGATCCTCGCCCGGTTTCAGGCTTTCAGGGGGTTCGCTGGCAAGGACCACACCGTCACTGCGGATCAGCGCGAACAGGCTGTCGGGGCTCACATTCATGCCGGCGATGAACTCCTTCATGAAACCGGGGGGAACCAGGGCCAGAATGGTTCCGCAAAATCTTCCGCCGGAACAGGACAGGCGGCGGCTGAACCCCACAAACCAGCGCTCCGCGGAAGGGCTGTAGAAGGGGGCACCGATAAAAAGACCCTCGCTCTCCCCTTGACGATGGGTGCGGAAAAACGGCGTTTCCGAATACCCTTCCGGTGGCGGCGACAGGGGCCGGGATTGCGCGAGGACAACACCGTCCTTGTCCATTACCACCAGGCCCCAGATGGCGGGAATGGCATTGGTGGCCTGCACCAGGCGGCGGCCGTAATCGCCGTGGCGGGTTTCGGCGGAAGAGAGATGAATCCTGGCATGCTCCGCCTCCGCCCCCAGCAAAATATCAATGGCGCCCAGGGTGCGCAGCACGTATTCCTCGAGGATCTTGTTATAGCTCCCCGCCGTGATATAGGACTCTTTCAGGGTGTGGCGGTAATCGCCCCATGCCGACTGGAAAAAGAGGGCGAAGAAGGCCAGCGCCAGGGCGAAGCTGGTGCCGTAGATGGTGTATTCCGGGCGCAGGCCCGCCACATATTTTAGGAGCCGCCGGTACCAGGAAAAATGGGTGGACTCCGCGTTCGGCATGGTCTCGCCCGCTTCGATCATGGAGATAGGGTAGAAAAGAGGCCCCTTCACAAGCCCGTTGGGAACATTGTGCGGCCCGTGCCGGTAAAACTCAAGGCGCGGGAAGGGCTAGAGACCCGCTCTAGTCTTTCTCCCAGCGCCGTGCGGCTTCGCGGTCATCTTGCCGCTGTTCCACCCAGCGCGCGCCTTCGCTTCCCTCCTCCTGTTTCCAGAAAGGCGCGCTGGTCTTGAGCCAGTCGATGACGAAGCGGCAGGCTTCGAAGGCGGCGTCGCGGTGGGCCGACGTGGCGGCCACCAGAACGATCCTGTCTCCCGGCTCAAGGCGGCCGGTGCGGTGGATGACGAGACAGTCCTCCAGGGGCCAGCGTTCCATGGCCTGGGCCACGGTCTGGTGCAATTGTTTCTCCGTCATTCCCGGATAATGCTCCAGGGTCATGCTGGTGATGGTGTCGCTGTCGGCCATGTCGCGCACCAGCCCCACGAAACAGGCCACCGCGCCCACTTGCGGCTTGCCGCCGGAGAGCCGGGCCAGTTCTTCTCCCACGTCGAAATCCTCTTCCTGAACCCGGATCATGGGATCGGTCATG
>JADHSZ010000024.1 GCA_016776635.1 Alphaproteobacteria bacterium | reverse complement strand
GGAATTTTTCCTTCTCGTCACGCAACAATGTAACCGGCAGCGGCCAATCATTTGTGGCTGATTCGATATGGTCGGCCAGGGCCGGCACCATGGGAACCACCACATGCAATCCCTCGAAACGGGAAGCTAGCCGTTTCAGGCTATCCCCGAAAACCGGTAACAGCCGCGAAACCTCGGTGACGCGGCTGCCTGGAAGGACACACAGAACCGGGGCATCGGGCGCAATGCCGTGGCGCGCCCGGAAGGCGGGGCCATCGCCCCTCTCGGCATTACTCTCCGTCACCGGATGGCCCACACATGTGGCGGCCAGACCCTGGGCCTCGAAATAGGGCGGCTCGAAGGGCAGCAGGGTCAGAAGATGGTCCAAGAAACGCGCCACCTTGCGCGCCCGCCCCGGCGCCCAGGCCCAGACCGACGGCGCCACGTAATGGAGGATGGGGATATCCCTGGTCCCGGCGCATCGCTTGAGACGGCGCGCCACGCGGAAGCAAAAGCCCGGCGCATCAATGGTCACCACCACATCGGGCTGCAGGGTGCGGATGACGGATACGGTCTGGGTCATCCGCCGCAACAGCCCCGGCACATGGGGCGCTACCTCCAGCACCCCCATAAGGGTCAGTTCCTCCATGGGAAACAGGCTGTGTAGCCCCTGAGTGGTCATGGCTTCGCCGCCGATCCCGCAAAAGCGCACGGCGCCACCGCTGAGATATTTCAGGGCCGCCATCAGCCGCCCCCCCAGCACGTCGCCGGAAGGCTCCCCGGCCACAATAAATATCAGGGGCGAGGTCTCTCCGGGCGAGATTTCCCCAGGTGCGATTCCCTCAGGCGAGGCCTCGACAGACGCCGCATCATAGCCGGCTTCGGGAAAGGGGCCGGCAATATGCGCGTTTAATCCGATAGCGATATCCCAATCAGAAACAGCCCGGCCGCGTCGGCTTCGCGGATCATCTCCGCTTCGTCCATGATCAGGGCACCGCCAGCCTCAAAGGCAATGCCCCGCAGGCCGGTGGCAACAGCGGCGGCAACCGTCTCCACCCCCACCGTGGGCAAATCCGCCCGCCGCTCCTGATCCGGCTTCTTGATTTTCACCAGAACGCCGCCGGGGCCTTCCCGCTTCAACTCACCGCAACGCTGTATGAGGGCGTCGGTGCCCTCCACACCCTCGATACCCAGCACCATGCCCTGCTGCACCACCACCGCCTGTCCCACATCCATTGCGCCTATGGCGCGGGCCACTTCGAGGCCACGATCGAGATCGCAACGGGCCAGGTCATCGGGGGCATGGGCGCCGTACTGTCCGTGCCGCGCCATCAGTCCCTCGAGGATGGAATCAACGCCGGAAACACGAAAACCCATATCCTCCAGTTCCACAATCAGGGCGGAGAGAAGGCTGTCGTCGCCTGCCACCGATTTCAGAATCCGCGCCGCCACCTTGGCCGTGGCGGCATCGGGCATCAGAGAGGTAAACGACGGCCGCGTCATAGGGCCGGCCATGACGATTTCTTCCACACCATCCGCCTGAAGCTGTTGCAGGGCCGTAATCACGGTTCCAAAACGGGTCCAGGAATGGGGAACATCGCGCACCGTTTCCTGGTCCGTCTGTCCCTCGAAGGCCAGGACCACGCAGTCGCGCCCCTGGGACCGGCAGGCGTCCACGAGACGGGCTGGAAGGGTTCCGCCACCGGCGAAAATGGCCAGCTTAGGCGGCATGCTCGATTTCTGGCTGGATCACAGCCCGTGAGGAATCGCCACGGATGAAAGAAACAATCTCCATCACCGGATCACTGTTCTTGAACATTTCGGCCACGTCTTCCACCCGCTCGGAAAGGGTTCCTTCCTGGGCAAACAACAGGCGATAGGCGGTACGCAGGTCATGGATATTATCACGGGAAAATCCGCGCCGCTTGAGGCCGACAATATTGAGGCCGGACAAAACCGCGCGATTGCCCATGACCGAGCCATAGGGAATCACATCGCCTTCAACGCCGGACATACCGCCGATCATGGCGTGGCGGCCAATACGCACGAACTGGTGCACCGCGCACAGCCCCCCGAGCACCACATAGTCTCCCACCTCCACATGGCCCGCCAGCGTTGCGTTATTGGCCATGATGACACCATCACCGAGCTGGCAATCATGGGCCACGTGGCTGCCCACCATGAACAGACAGCCATCCCCTACCCTGGTCACCATGCCGCCGCCTTCGGTGCCGGGATTCATGGTCACGTGCTCGCGGATGGTGTTGTTACTTCCGATCACCAGGGTCGAAGGTTCCCCCTGATATTTCAAATCCTGGGGGCAATGACCAATGGAAGCGAAAGGATAAACAGCGGTGTTTTCGCCCACTTCCGTGCGTCCCACCACCACCACATGGGAGTTCAGCGTTACATTCGCGCCCAGCTTCACATCCGCCCCGACCACGCAATAGGGACCGACGGTTACACTGTCGTCGAGCTGGGCCTTTGCATCCACAAGAGCCGTTTCATGGATATGGGTCATTCCGGATCCTTGATCATGGCCGTGAAAACGGCCTCCGCCACAACCTTTCCGTCCACCTTGGCCTTGCCGGAAAACTTCCAGATATTATTGCGGCTATGCTGTTTGACCGTATGGAGGTGAAGGGTATCGCCGGGCAGAACGGGCCTGCGGAAGCGGGCGTTATCTATGGACATGAAGTAGACCAGCCTGCCTTCGCTTTCAAATCCCAGTGAATGCATGACCAGCGCACCCGCCGTCTGTGCCAGAGCCTCGATAATAAGGACGCCCGGCATGACCGGCCTGCCGGGGAAATGGCCCTGGAAAAAAGGTTCGTTGATGGTCACGTTCTTGACCCCGGTAACGCTTTCGCCGGGAACCACATCCACCAGACGGTCTATCAGCAAAAAGGGATAGCGGTGGGGAATAAGGCGCATCACGCCTTCGGTATCAATGACTTCGGTTTTTTCCTCTGACGCCATAATTTTTCCTTCCCCGCAATTTCTTTGTCTTCGACTGTATTCGTGTCGACCATATTCGTGGATTTGACTTCCCGATTATGTCTTTTTTTTGCCGGTCAGACGCGACAAGGCCACGGTTTGGCGGTGCCAGTCCCTGATCGGGACCGCCGGTGATCCGCCCACCGTTTCACCCGGCCCCACGTCGCGCATCACCCCGCTATTTCCGGCCACCTGGGCTCCCGTGCCGAGATGAAGATGACCGGTAAGGCCGCTTTGCCCACCGACGACCACATAATCATCCAGCCTGGTGCTGCCGGAAATGCCAGCCTGGGCGACAATAACACAGCCGCGCCCCAAGTGAACGTTGTGCGCGATCTGTACCAGATTATCAATCTTGCTGCCGGTACCGATCACCGTATCGGGACCCGATCCCCGGTCAACGGTGGTATTGGCGCCGATTTCCACATCGTCGCCGATCACCACCCGGCCAAGCTGCGGCACCTTGAGATGCTCTTCCCCCATGGCGAAGCCAAACCCGTCCTGGCCGATACACACACCCGAATGGATAAGGACACGCTCCCCAATCAGGGAACAGACGATGGATACGTTGCTGCCGATACGCGTTCCCTCCCCCAGAACACAGCCCGCGCCAATTACGGAATTAGCGCCAATCACGCAGCCGGGGGCGATCTCGGCCTTTTCCCCGATCACGGCGCCGGCCTCGATCCGGCAGCCCTCGCCTATGACGGCGGCGGGATCAATATGGGCGGAAGCGTGACAGCCCGGTTCCACCGGCGGCAGCGGATAAAAGGCGCTGGCGAGACGTGCATAGGCCCGGTAGGGATCATCGGAGAGCAAAAGCGCCATGTCCTGGGGCGCCTGATCCGCGTGGTCTTCCCTGACAAAACAGGCCCCGGCCTTGCTCTTGGAGAAGGCCTCCACATAAAGCCGGTTGTCTAGAAAGCTCACATGGGAAGGCCCGGCCTGATCGAGTGAAGCCACATCGTCGAATACGGCCTTACCGTCGGCTCCCGACTGCAGAGACGATTGGGAAAGTTCCGCTATTTCAGCGAGACAAAGAGGCTTGGAGACCGAATAAAAACGCGGATCCGCCATGGCTTAATTTTTAGGCCGCCCTCACTTGCCGGCCGGTGCGGGGGTGGTGGCAAGTTTGACCGAAGCCAGCTCCTTGTTGAGGCGAGCCATGGCGTCATCGGTAATATTCATGTCGGGATCCACAAGCAGAACCTGGCTTCTTGTAAACACCAGATTGATCTTCTTTTCATCCGAGATGTCCCTGATGACCTTGACCAGAACATTCTGAATTTCTCCCAGCGAACGTTCAAAGGCGATATCGAGGGTGCGCTTGCGTTTTTCCACTTCGCGCACATGTTCACCCGATTTACGTTCCCATTCCCGGACTTTTTCCTCATAGGCCTCGGGTGAGAGGACGGTACGTTGGCGGTCAACCTCTTGCCGGGAATCACGAAGACTGTCCTCCAGCTTGGCGATTTTATCGCGCTCTTGGCGGCGAATCTGATCAAGCTGTTCGCGCAGTGATTGTGCGGCAAGGGATTCACGAAGAATCTTCTGATAATCCACCATGGCGACTTTCGGAACAGGAATAACGCCTGAGGGCTCAGCGGCGGGGGGGGTGGATTCGTCCTGAGCATACGCAGGAGAGATAAATCCACAAGCAGCCAGAACCACAAAAAAGGCGGCACTTACTGAATAAAATTTCGTCATAGTTTAAAACCTCGTTCCAAAACTGAATCTAAATACTTCTGTTTCATCAAAGTCTTCCTTGAGGACGGCATGGGCGACGTACAAACGAACCGGACCAAAAGGCGACCGCCACGCAAAGCCGGCCCCCACGGAAGCCCGTATGGAATCCTTGTCCACAAGACTGGACCCGGAATCATCAATACCTGTCAGGGTACCTATATCAGAGAATACGTTTCCGGTAATCCCCAATTCCTTGGGCAGGCCGATGGGGAAAGCCAGTTCGGCCTGAAGCGTGAAAAATTCGTTGCCGCCCAGGGCATCCTCCGTCGAGATATCCCGCGGCCCGATACCCGAATTCTCAAAACCCCGGAGGTTATCACCGCCGACGAAAAAACGATCGGCGATAGAGACATCTTCACCCAATCCGATGATTTTTCCCACACGCCCACCGATACTGCCTACCCATTGCGGGGCAATGGGGTAGTAGACCGCAGCGGTGCCGACGGTTGAGAAGAAGTTTACGTTTCCGCCCAGACCGGCATATGCGGTGGTTAACTGGAGCAGATAGCCGTCCGAAGGATCCACACGGTCGTTGCGCTGGTCATAGGTTAAGGTTTGTGCAACCGAGGAGGTGGTGGTGTCCCGCCTCCTGTCACTGATAAACCTTGAGATGGTGGCGCTGAGATCCGTGAGTTCATCCCTGCGCAGGGTGTAATTCCAGGTTTGCCGCAGATCGCCAATTACCCGATAGCCGGCGCGAAGAATGAAGCCTATGGATTCTTCATCGAAACCACTCTCGGTTTGTAAATCCTTGGTAATACGGAAAATATCAAATCCCGCGGCAAGATTACGATCAAGGAAATAGGGCTCGGTGAAACTGAGATCTATCTCCTGGGTCTTTCCGGAAATGCTGAAAGCCAACTTGAGGTCCTGCCCCCTGCCAAGGAGATTACGCTCACGAATGCTTGAAGTGCCGAGGGGGCCATCGGTCGAGGAGAAGCCGGCGCCTATGGAAAGTTCTCCCGTGGCCCTTTCAGCCACTTCAACATTGATCACCGTCCGGTCGGGGCCGCTCCCGGGCGTATTAGTCACTTCCACCCGTTCGAAAATACCCAGGCTGCGCACGAGCTGTTGCGAACGCCGCAGCTTCGCCGTGTTGAAGGCATCGCCTTCCACGAGCTTGAATTCACGCCGGATAACTTTATCCAGGGTTCTTTTGTTGCCGAAGATATTGATTTCTTCCACATAAACGCGGGGGCCTTCGTTAACGATGTAGTTAATATCGAGAGCATGCTTCTCACGGTCCCGCTTAACCCTGGTCCGCACATCGACGAAGGCGTATCCGAATTGGCCGGCATAATCGGTAAGATTATTGATGGTTTCTTCGAGGTCTTCGGCGTCGTACCAGTCCCCTGGTTCGGAGGCCACTTCAGCGATCAGGTTCTTGTCCTCTAGTTCGCTGATCAGGGATGTCACCTCTACCGCACCCACCCGGTAGCGATTGCCCTCCTCAAGAGTGAAGGTGATGATAAAGCTGTCCTTTGTCGGCGCCAGTTCGGCAACGGCGGAAACCACCCGGAAATCCGCGTAGCCGTTTTTCAGGTAATAACGGCGCAGGAGTTCACGGTCGAAAGTGAGGCGGTCGGGGTCGTAGGTGTCATCGGAAGAAAAGAACCGGTACCAGCGTTTTTCCTTGGTCAGAATCACGCCCTGCAGGGTGCTGCCCGAAAAACGCCGGTTGCCGATGAAGTTTATGCGCTCCACCCGCGTCACGCCGCCTTCCCTGATTTCGAAGACAAGATTGACCCGGTTTTCCGGAAGCTTGATGACCTTGGGATCGACCTTGGCCGCGAAACGGCCGCTGCGGCGATACAGTTCGAGAATACGCTTGGTGTCGTTTTGCACCTTGCTGCGGGTGTAAACCACGCGGGGACGGAGCTGGATCTCGGATTCGAGCGTTTCGTCGGAAATGTCGTCATTCCCCTCGAAAACCAAGCGGTTGATGATGGGATTCTCGCTCACCTGAACCACCAGGGTGTCGCCATCCCTGACGATGTTCACATCGGAAAAAAGGCCCGTGCCGTATAAGGTTTTTAAAGCTTGGTTCAGGCGCGACTGAGAGATCGAGTCGCCGATCTCGATATCCATATAGGAGAGAATCGTCGAGGCCTCGATGCGCTGATTTCCGACAACAATAATGTCGAACACATCTCCCGGTTTTCCGTCACCACCGTCGAAGGAAAAGCCTTCAAATTTATTTTTCTTCTTCGCCCCGGCGGTATCGTAAGGCGTGGGAACACCGGACAACACGGGCGCAGGCTGCCGTGGCGCCGTCTCCGGGAAAAGAGGCCTTACGGCACCGGCGCGGGGGTATGATCCCACGGCGCCGCTGGGAGTTACGGCATAGCCACTTGGCGTTGTGGCGTAACCGCCCGGAGTCGAACCACCAGTCGCGGCATATCCCCCTCCCTGCCCGGTATAAGCACCAGGCGTATAGGCGGAAGGGGTGCGGGCGGCACCGGCGGGTGTGGTGGCATAGCCGCTGGGCGTTACCGCATAACCGCTGGGCGTCGTGGCGGCGGGAACCGACAAATCACCGGATTGCGGCGCCACCGCACGAGTTCCGGCCGGAGCCGTGGAAGGAAGTGGCGTGGCGGGCAGGTAATAGCCACTGGGCGTCGCGGCATAGCCCTCTGCGATTTCCGTGGTGTCGGCAGCCCAAAGGTTGCCGGGAAAAGCGGCGTGCGCCACCCCCAGAAGGCATAAACAGACAACAAGTGATTGTAATACGCGCAGCAAACCGCCCCCCCCAGGCCTAACCGACGATATCTTTGAGAAAACTAAAGAATCCCAGATGAATCAGATCGTTCCAGGTAGCAAACAGCATCAGGGATAAAACCGCCAGAAGGCCGATACGGAATCCATATTCCTGAGCCCGGTCGCCAAGAGGTTTACCACGCACGGCTTCGGCCGCGAAATACAGGAGATGCCCCCCATCCAGCAAAGGAATGGGGAATAGATTGATGAGGCCGAGATTGATGGACAGCACCGCGAGAAACCAGAAGGTGGTGGTCCAGCCGTATTGGGCCACCTCCCCCGATATCTGGGCGATCCGCAAAGGACCGCCCAGTTCGTCCGTGGAACGTGTGCCGGTGATCATCTCACCCAGGGCATTAAGGGTCAGCCCGACCATGGAATAGGTCTCCATGGTCGCCCGTACCACCGATTCCAGAGGGTCATGGCGCATGTATTCCCGTACGCTGCCGCGAACCCCCAACAGTCCAATGCGATAGGGGTTGCCGAAGTTATCGGTTCCTTCTTTCACCTCCGGCGTAGCGCTGAGAACAACCTCCGCGCCCTCGCGCAGGACCGTGATTTCCACCGTAACCAGGGGGTTCTGCTGGACCAGCATCTGGACCTCTTCGAACCTTTCAACGGGATTCCCGGCCATATGGGTGATCCTGTCTCCGGCGCGGAGTCCGGCCACATCGGCCGCGCTTTCCGGAACCACGTCGCTTATCTGGGTCGAGCTAAAGGGCTGTCCCACGGTGGCGAACATGAAAGACAGCACCACAATGGCGAAGAGAAAATTGGCCAACGGTCCGGCGAAGGCGATGGCCGAACGCTGCCCCACCCTCTTGTGGTAGAAGGACACCGCCTGTTCCTCGGGCGACATGGCGGCCACATCGGCGCTGGGGCGGCTGCTGGCGTCTTCGTCACCGAACATGCGTATATAGCCGCCCAGAGGGATCAGACTGAACTTCCACCGTGTTCCCAGGGCGTCGTCCCAGCCGAAAAGCTCGCGGCCGAAACCTATGGAAAATACCTCCACGCGCACCCCGTTCCACCGCGCCACCACATAGTGGCCCAGTTCGTGAACGAAAACCAAAACCGTCAGGATGAACAGGAAGGGGATCGCGTAATCCCAGACCCAAGATAGTAATTCCATGTAGCGATGATCCAGAGTGAAAGGTTAAGCGGAGGCGGCGACGCCGGAATTCGTACTACGCGCAGGGGTAAAATCCGCTATCCAGCCCGATGCCGCCTCACGAGTCATGGCATCGATTGCGTGCACGTGGTCAAGAGTGGTCATGGGTTTATTCGGCACCTGCTCAAGCGCCCTCTCCACCATACGCGCGATATCGAGAAATCCGATTTTACCGTCCAGAAATGCCGCCACCGCCACTTCATTCGCGGCGTTGAGGATTGTAGGGGCCGAACCGCCGCTTTTCAAGGCCTGGAAAGCCAGGGAAAGCGCCGGAAACCTATTAAAATCAGGGGCTTCAAAGGTCAGCTGCGAAATCGCGGCAAGATCGAGGCGCTCTACCGGAGCTTCCATGCGCTGCGGCCATGCCAGGGAATAGGCGATAGGGGTGCGCATATCGGGAGCCCCCATCTGGGCCAGCACCGAACCGTCAACGTAGGCGACACAGGAATGGATCACCGATTGCGGATGGATCAAAACCTGGATTCTCTCGCCTTCGATCCCGAACAGGTGATAGGCCTCGATAACCTCCAGCCCCTTGTTCATCATGGTGGCCGAATCCACCGAGATTTTTGCCCCCATGTCCCAGTTGGGGTGGGCCACGGCCTGTTCCGGGGTCACGCTTTTCATCTGCGCCTGCGTATGGGTGCGGAAGGGGCCGCCCGAAGCGGTCAGGATTATTGATTCGATGGCATCCCTGCGGTCGAAATCGAACACCTGGTAAATGGCGCTGTGTTCGGAATCCACGGGTAAAAGGGTGGCCCCGGATTTCTCCAGTTCAGCCTTCATCAAATCGCCGGCGCAAACCAGGCATTCCTTATTGGCCAGCCCCACCGTGGCGCCACGGCGCACCGCCGCCAGAGTGGGTTCCAGCCCGGCGGCTCCGACGATGGCCGCCATGACGAAATCGGAAGGCCGTTTGGCGGCTTCCACCAGGGCATCCCGCCCGGCGGCAATTTCCACGCCGCTTCCCGAGAGCGCTTCCTTCAATTCCTTGAAACGGCTTTCGTCACCGATGACCGCAAGTTCCGGCTGCAGTTTCCGTGCCTGTTCGGCGAGCAGGGCAACATTGGAAAAGGCCGTCAATGCCGCAACTGAAAAGGACTCCGGCTGCCGCTCCACCAGGTCAATGGTGCTGCAGCCGATGGAGCCAGTGGAGCCGAGGATGGTAATCCGCCGCGGCGGCGCGGAAACTTCTGGGGAAGGAGTCGTCATGATGTGATCTTTTCCCCCATCAGAAGAAGGAAAGCAACCACCACGGGGGACACTGCAAGCAAGCCGTCAAGCCGGTCCAGCACGCCGCCATGGCCGGGAATCAGGCGGCTTGTGTCCTTGACGCCGAAACGCCTTTTTATGGAGGATTCAAACAAATCGCCCATTTGCTCCACCAGTGCGAGAAAAGCCCCAAAAACAACCAGGGGCCAGAGCGCAAACGCGGCCTCAGTTAGCCCTACCAGAAAGCCACTGACAAGGGCCGCCATGACAAACCCGCCGGCCAGACCCGCCCAGGTCTTGTTGGGGCTCACCCGGGGCGCCAGTTTGGGGCCTCCGACCAGGATTCCGGCGCAATAGGCGCCCGTATCCGTGGCCCAGACAACGCCGAGAATCCAGAAAACGACCTCGCGGCCCATTCCCGGCCACTCGCGGAGCCACAAAAGCGCCATACAGGGCACGGCAATATAGACGATTCCAAGGGCCAGCCATGGGGACGATGACTCCCCACGCCGCCCCAGAAGACAAACCAGGAGAACCCCCGCCGGAATCAGGAAAAAGGCTTCCCGCATATGATCCGCCGCGGTGAGGACAACGGCGAGTCCGACAACCATGACCAGAACCACAGCGGGCGCCTCGAAACGCCCCCCGCCGCACAGCCTCCCCCACTCCCAGGCCATGAGAAGGGAAATGAGTATCAGCATGAGGTTGAAATAGGGCGCTCCGGCGTAGACGGCGGCCAAAGCCGGCGGCGCCAGAATGATCGCAGAAAGAATCCGTGTCCCGAATCCGCCGAAAACGGTGTTAGACACCAGTTGCCCCGTAGCGTCGCTCGCGCTGACGGAATTCGGCGATGGCGTCAACGAGATCCTGTTTACAGAAATCCGGCCACAGCTTTTCGGTAAAGACCAGTTCGGCATAGGCCGACTGCCACAAAAGAAAATTGGAAAGCCGCATCTCGCCGCTGGTGCGGATGACAAGATCGGGATCGGGGACGCCGGCCGTGGAGAGGCGGGCGGTGAAATCCTCTTCCGAAATGGTCTCGGGATCGAGTCCGCCAGCAACCGCTTCGCGGGCAATACGGCGCGTAGCTTCAACGATTTCGTGGCGGCTGCCATAGCTCAGCGCCAGGGTAAAATGAAGCGCCGTGTTGTCCCGCGTCCGCTTTTCGGAGTCTTCCACCAGGGCAACGATGTCCTTGTGCAGCCGTTGCCTGTCGCCGATGACGCGTATCCGAACCCCGTTGGCATGCAGTTCGGCCAGTTCGCTACGCAGGTAGTGACGCAGGAGCCCCATCAGTTCGCCCACCTCTTCGGCGGGACGGCGCCAGTTTTCCGAGGAAAAGCCGTAGACCGTCAGATAGGAAATTCCCAGTTCCCTGGCGGCGATGATAATCCCGCGCAGGGTTTCCGCACCCTGCTTGTGACCCGCGATCTTGGGCAGGCGGCGTTCCCGCGCCCAGCGTCCGTTACCATCCATGATGATGGCCACATGCGCCGGAGGAGAAGGCGGATCGTCATGTCGGGGTGCGGGTTCCATCCCCATTACACCTGCATGATGTCCTTTTCTTTGGACTCGAGAAGCTCATCGATGGATTTGGTATGGGTATCGGTGAGCTTCTGCGCCTCGTCGGCCTTGTCGTGGTGGGCATCCTGGGACAGATCCCCGTCTTTCTCCATTTTCTTCAGCTTGTCCATGGCGTCGCGGCGTACATTGCGTACCGAAACACGGGCCTGTTCCGCATATTTATGAGCGATTTTCGTGATTTCCGTGCGCCGTTCCTCGGACAGGTCGGGAATGGGAACACGCACCAGCTGGCCCTCGGACATGGGATTAAGCCCGAGATCGGCGTCACGGATCGCATTTTCCACGGCCTGAACCAGCGACTGGTCCCAGACCTGAACCGTCAGCAGCCGGGGTTCCGGCACGCTGACGGTGCCGACCTGGGGTATGGGCATGGCGGACCCGTAGGCATCCACCACGATGGGCTCCAGCAGGCTGGCCGAAGCGCGGCCGGTGCGTAGCCCGGCGAATTCCTTGCGCAAGACTTCCACGGCGCCGTCCATGCGGCGGTTGATGTCGGAAAGATCAAAATCGGTCATCCTTCACCCCTTTTCGCTGATGACGGTGAATGTACCATTGCCCCGGATCACGTCGGAAAAGGCGCCGGGGGTATTGATGGAGAATACCAGAATGGAAATATTATTTTCACGGGCAAGGGAAATCGCCGCCGCGTCCATCACTTTAAGGTCGCGGGAGAGAACGTCGAGATAGCTTAGAGTCTCAAAACGCTTGGCATCCGGGTCTTTTACCGGGTCGGCGCTGTAAACGCCATCCACCTTGGTGGCCTTGAACAACGCTTGGCAGCCCATCTCCGAAGCGCGCAGGGCGGCGGCGGTATCGGTGGTGAAAAAGGGATTTCCGGTTCCGGCGGCGAAAATGACGATCCTGCCGCGCTCCATATGGCGCTCGGCGCGGCGGCGGATATAGGGTTCGCACACCGCCTGCATGGGAATGGCGGAAAGAACGCGGGTATCCATGCCCGCCTTTTCCAGGGCGTTTTGCAGGGACAGGGCGTTCATAACGGTAGCCAGCATGCCCATGTAATCGGCGGTGGCCCGCTCCATGCCATCGGCGGCGCCGGATATTCCCCGGAAAATGTTCCCGCCCCCCACCACCAGGGCGATCTGGACGCCGAGGGCGTGGACGGTGGCGATTTCCTGGGCGATGCGGGTGACCGTGTCGGGATTGATGCCGTATTTGTCCCCGCCCATCAGGGCTTCGCCGGACAGCTTCAGCAAAATACGGCCGTATTTGGCATCCTCGGAAAGAGTCGATTCAGGCACAGCGGAATCCACGTGTTCGCCCCCCCGGCAGAGCAATAAAAGAAAGGGTTTTTTACCCTGTTACCGGGGAACATACATCATTCCGCAAGCTTGCGCCCGCAGAAATCATCTGTGATGGAGTGTTTTCCTTGCCGTTCCACGGGCCGCCGGTAAAGGGACGAGAGCCAGACTCAGCTGCCCGCCGCGGCGGCCACCTCGGCGGCAAAATCCTCTTCCTTGCGCTCCACACCTTCGCCCAGCGCAAAACGCAGGAATCCGGTGACGCTCACCTCGGCGCCCATATCCTTGGCGGCTTCGGCAATGGCCTGGCCCACCTTGTTTTCGCCGTCGATGACGAAGGTCTGATCGAGCAGCACCACTTCCTCGAAGAATTTACGGAGACGGCCCTCCACCATTTTGTCGATGATTTCCTCGGGCTTGCCGCTGGCGCGGGCCTGTTCGGCGAGAACAGCACGCTCGCGTTCTATGAGGTCGGGATCGAGATCATCCTGGCTTACCGACTGGGGGTTGGCGGCGGCCACATGCATGGCCAGCTGTTTGCCCAACTCAGCGAGCTTTTCCTTGTCGCCGGCGGACGATAGGCCCACCAGAACACCCATACGGCCCAGACCCGGAGCCGCCGAATTGTGGGTATAACTGGCCACCACGCCTTCTTCCACCTGGAGGCGGGTGGCGCGGCGAAAGGTCATGTTCTCGCCGATGGTGGCGATCAGATGGGTGAGTTCCTCTTCCACGTCGCGCCCGGTTTCGGGGTAGTCCCCGGCCAGCAATGAAGGAAGATCATCGCCCTTTTCCAGGGCAAGGCCGGCCACGGCCTGGACATAGGCCTGGAAAACCTCGTTGCGGGAGACGAAATCGGTTTCGGCGTTGACTTCCACAAGCGCGCCCAGATTTCCCTCCACGGCGACCCCGATCAGGCCTTCCGCGGCGACGCGTCCCGATTTCTTGGCCGCCGCCGCCATGCCCTTCTTACGCAACCAGTCCACGGCTGCCTCGAGATCGCCCCCGGTCTCGCCCAAGGCCTTTTTGCAATCCATCATGCCCACACCGGTCTTGTCGCGGAGCTCTTTAACCAGCGATGCCGTGATCTCAGCCATTTCTAACCCTCATTACGAATAGAATATAATAATATGCTGATATATAACGATAATATTAGTCAGCACTTAAGCGCGCCAAACGTGGTATGGCTTACTTTTTGGCGGTGGGAGCTTTCTTGTCCGCGGTCTTTTTCGGGGCCGCTTTCTTGTCGTCCTTATCCGCCTTCTTGGCTTCCTTTTTTGGGGCTTCTTTCTTGGCCGTCTCTTTCTTCGCAGCGGCCTTCTTTGGGGCGGCTTTCTTGTCGGCCTCCTTCTTCGCAGCGGCCTTCTTGGTTTCTTTCTTGGCGGCTTCTTTCTTCTTGGCTTCTTTCTGGGGAGCCGCCTTCTTTTCCTCGGCCTTCTTTGGGGCCTCTTTCTTGGCGGCTTCTTTCTGGGGAGCCGCCTTCTTCTCTTCGCCCGCGGCTTCTGTCACCGGAGGCGTTTCGGGCGTCACTTGCGCGGCGGCCTCGGGAGCCTTCGATTTTTTGATCTTCACTTCCGGGGTTTTTGCTTTTGGGGCCTGGGCTTTGGAAGCCTTGGTTTTCGCCGCTTCTTCTGAAGTT
The DNA here is from genome assembly GCA_016776635.1 of Alphaproteobacteria bacterium. Classification (GTDB taxonomy): domain Bacteria; phylum Pseudomonadota; class Alphaproteobacteria; order UBA11136; family UBA11136; genus UBA11136. Next base: position 24,560 of record JADHSZ010000024.1, on the reverse strand, counting down.
TCCTTGGGGGTTTCGGCAGGCAGAACCTCCACCGGCGCCTCTTCCATGGCGCCCAAATCACCAGGCGCCGCAGCCAGGGAATCCTGGAGACCGTCGAGAATGGTATCGGCGAACAGCGAACAGTAAAGGTCGATGGCGCGCATGGAATCATCGTTCCCGGGGATGGGATAGGCGATGCCGTCGGGGTCCGAATTGCTGTCGATGATCGCCACCACGGGAATACCGAGCTTGTTGGCTTCCTGGACGGCAATGGATTCCTTGACCGTATCGATCACGAACAGAATGTCGGGAAGGCTGCCCAGTTCCCTGATACCGCCCAGGGAGCGGTCGAGCTTGTCGCGCTCGCGCTGGATTTTCAGCAGTTCCTTCTTGGTGAAGCCCACTTCATCCTTGTCCAGCAGCTCGTCGAGCTCGCGCAGACGGCGGATGGAGACGGACACCGTTTTCCAGTTGGTCAGCATGCCGCCGAGCCAGCGGTGGTTGACGTAGTACTGGCCGCAACGCTTGGCGGCCTCGGCGATGGGGCTGGAGGCCTGGCGCTTGGTGCCGACGAAGAGCACCCGGCCGCCCGAGGCGGACACGTCGCGGGCCGCCTGCATGGCCCGATACAGCATGGGAACCGTCTGCTGGAGATCGATAATGTGAATCTTGTTGCGGATGCCGAAAATAAACGGCTCCATTTTCGGATTCCAGCGGCGGGTGTGATGACCGAAGTGAGCGCCGGCCTCAAGCAACTGGCGCATGGTAAAGCTAGGCAAAGCCATGAGTTCGTATCCTTTTCCGGTTGGACCTCCGCGGAAGAACATCCGGGGGCATATTTCATCCCGCCGGACACCGGAGCGGACCTTGGGGATATGTCCCCCGCGGCCGCATTTCCGCGTGTGAATTTAACAAGGAGGGCCATATAGCCCTATCCCCGGGCCATGGCAAGGCAAAAAGCCTCTAAATCCCTAACGGTTTTTCAGGCGAACGGTGACGCTGATGCTGGAAATATCGGCACCCTCGGGCGCTTCGGGAAAGCGGCTGAAGTCTATCTTGTCGCCGGGAATGTCCTGCAACCGGCCCTCTTCCTCGAACAGGAAGTGATGATGAGTGGTGAGATTGGTGTCGAAACAGGACAGGCCCGAGGCCACGCTGATTTCCCGCAACAGCCCGGCCTTGGTGAACTGGTGGAGGGTATTGTAGACGGTGGCCCGCGAGATGCCGGTGCCCAGATCCCTGGATTCCTGATAGAGGGCGTCCGCCGTTATGTGACGGTCGCCTTTCCCGAACAGCAGCTTGGCCAGAATCTGGCGCTGGCGCGTGGGACGGATGCCGTGAGTCCTGAGGTGATTGAGAACGGATGGGTTTTGCGTAGCAGATCTCACGGCGGGCGCCCTTTCGCTGTCACGGGGGTAGTGATCTTCCTTGAGATGGGGAGTGTGGAATAAAAAACCACTCTTTTTATGTGACTGCCCCGCCGCTTTTCCCAGCGGTTTTACGGTAGCGGTCCCGGCTTCCCGGCCCCGCTTCACACGCGGTCCAATAGTTTCCATAATCCAGTACAAAGGCCAAAATGTTGACACGCGTATGTAAAGTTGACACCCGTAACAGGTTATCCCATAGTTTATCTCCTAAAAACGGCGCTGTTTACGCGTGGGTTAATGCGGAGGCACAATCACAAAATGGATCTGATCTACACAATCTTGGCATATGGATGCACGGTCCTACTCGCTGTTTTGGGGGCGGTAGTGACTGTTAAGCCTCCAAAATCAAGCTGTGGCATGCGTGCATGGATAGCAGTTTTTACGATTGTTGGCATCGCCTCGGTGGTTGGGGCGGTCCAAGATACTAAATATAGAGACCTGCGCCTAAGAGAGATGCTAACTGGCGGCGATAACTACGGATATATATGGGCAGAGGTATCTGCCGTCGAACTGTGGTCAGACCCCATTCCTCTGTGGTTCAAGGCCAGCGGCCTGCTTTTTGGAGTCGAATACTGGATTTCACCCGCGTCTGTATCTGACCCTAATGACAAGCGTTATTGGTCTATTGGTGGTGGAGACATAGGCGAGACACGCGGAGGAATGAGAATTGGTAAGACTCTGCAACTTGGAAAATATCGGATTGAATTTTCAGCGCGAAATGGGTCGTTCGTGCAGATTTTAGAAATAAAACTGGACGGCAATAAGCTAATTCAAAACATTGAAGTTTTCCGACACGGTGAGGGTTTAATTTACGCGGAGGGGTCGGATGTCTCGCGGTAAACTTCTAAGCCTTGAAGAAGCCCGCAAGGGCGAAATTAAGGGCGCGACCATAAAGCAGTTCTGTAAGGAACACCACTCCAAGGCAGACGGGCGGTTTTGGCCGCTCTTAAAGGCTGCCTCTAAAGGGAAGCCAGCAACCGGCCAAACATCAACTCAGGGCGCTTCCGAAGGTTGTAGCGATACTCAAACTCCCCAAGATACTTCGGAAGATGCTTAGGGCTGACGTGGATATGGGTGCCCCGGATGGACCGTTTCAGCATGGACCAAAAGGCTTCCAGGGTGTTCACATGGGTATCGCCCCGCGCCCATATCTTGCGGCCATGTTCAACCGTCCGGTGGTCGTATCCCAAGCCGGTGAGGATTTTATAAGGAGGCCATTCGTCAGAACTGATCGTGGTGCCGGGTTTAATGCGCTCGATGATCGGCGGAATGAGGCTCTTGCGGGAGGCATTAGGAACCACCTTGGTGAACAGTTCCCCGTCGCGCTCAAGGATACCAAATACGATGGTTTTACCCTTGGCCCCGCGCCCGGTGAAGCCCTGCTTCTTACCCTTGCGCCGTCCGCCGATATAGGTCTCGTCAATCTCAACGTGATTGGTCAACGGCGGGTCGCCGTCAATGGAACCCATGTAGTCACGAATCAGGTGAGACATACGAAAGGCTGTAGGATACGAAACTCCCAACTGGCGTTGCAATTCCTTCGCCGGAACACCGTGGCGCGTGGTGGTGAACAAATACATGGCGTAGAACCACTTCTGCAACGGTGTGTGGGAACGATGAAACATGGTGCCGACCATCGGGTAAATCTCATGGCCGCACCACGCGCACTCATAGGCAGGGTGGCGACGGACGCGATGAAACTTCCCGTGCTTACCGCACTTCGGGCAATCCAACTTATCGCCGTAACGAAGCTGCATCAGGTAATCGAGGCAAGCATCATCATCGGGAAACTGTTTGAAAAACTCTTGGATGGTCGGGCCAGTGGTCATCGGTATCTCCTTTCGATAGGGAGATACTAGCAAAATGCCTTACGGGTGTCAACTTTATAATCGCGTGTTGACATTTGTTAACATGGGCCTGGAAGTCAGGCGGGGCGCGGGTTTCAGGGCGGCCACAGCGGTAAAACCGGCGTTTTCATGTTAACATTTGTCAACATTTTTGATACGCCGGAGTGCGGGTGCGAAGGCGCGCGGAAACGCGCCCCCTTCCCTTTTTCTTCACACTGTCAAAGAGCTTTATTTTAACCCTCGACGCCGGGCGAGCGCGTCCGCGCTCTGTTGTCCGGCTCGTGGGGCTACGCCATGCTTCTTTTTCTGCGGCGGCTGCCCGTGGTCACGGGCTTCCGTATCCAAAACGGCAACACCATTTTGAATACGGGTACCTCGCCCATAACCGGACGAGGATAATATTCCTATCACGAAAGGGGGTGGGAGTCAACGGCCCAGGGTACGTCGGGCCGAGAAAAGAAGGCTGGGGGATGAAAAGAGAGATTACGTCGGGCCGAGAAAAGAGGCGTGAATGTCTCAGTTCATAATATCGTCAACGGTGAGGTTGAGCGCCTTGGCCAGTGATTTCCACGCCTTCGCCGAGCCAGGCTTTTTGCCGTTTTCGATCTCGGAGAAATAGCCCGGCGAGACGCCGGCGGCCTTGGCCAAGGCGGTGGCGGTCATATTGCGGTGTTCGCGCCATACCACCAGCGGGCTTTCGCCCCTGACCATGCGCAGCACTTCATCGCCGGACAGAAAATCTTCAGGCGGATGTCCAGTCAAAGCGGCGCGGTGCGCAGCCAGATCCTCGGCGTCTTCATCATATTCGGCATCATCGCGGTGGGTCATTTCCATCACGGCGTCGCTGGCGGCGCGAAAATCCTTGGCCATGGCGTCGGCGTTGTCGGCGAGGCGCTGAAAGAGGGCACTGATATGGGCGCTGGTTTTGGTATCGCTGGTCATTTTTTGTATGCCTTTCCCCGGGTTGTGATGGCGGTGACGGTCATGGTCTGAGCCTTGCGGTCGATCTCGTATACGGCGCGAAGCTGGCCGAAACGGCGGCGGAAAACGTCCTTGGCCCCGGTGATGGGTTCCACTCCGGTGTGGCGGGCGAAGGGCGCGGCGGCGATGGCGCGCAGGGTGGCGTCGATTTTGGCCACCCTGGCTTCATCCATGACACGAAGAGCGTTGTTGGCCTGTTTTGTATATCTGAGCTCCACAACCTTATATTCTCAAATAGAGAATAAATTGTCAAGGACGGTATTCCCTATAAGAGAAGCCTGGGGTGGAGAAAAGCGGGGTGGGAGTCAAGTGCGCCAGAGTACGTCGGCGCGAGAAAAGAGGCTCTACAAAAAGCCCAGGGTACAGGGGCCAGGGTACGTCGGCCCCAAAAAAGGAAGAGCCAGAAGTCAGGGGGCACGGAATAATTAAGTAAGGTGTCCCCTTAATTCCGGGGTGGCGCGAAATATGAGTTCGACGTTTATCTTGGTGGCCGAAACCTTCCTAAGGCTGCGGGCGTGTATTACGTTTCTATCCGTAAGGAGAATCAATCTGGCGGCTACTCACACAACCAAGTTTACTTTGGTGAATCCAAAAATGTTGCCGACCGTCTTGATGGACACGAAAAAGAAGATTGCTTCAAGAATCATGGCGCAAATTGCGTGAGTGTCCACGCGGACAGTGACGAGCAACCCAGACTAAACAAAGAAGCCGACCTAATCGCCAATTATGATCCGCCTTGCAACGATTAGTTATCTGGCGACTCAATCGGCATATCGGGTGTGGGCTTGGGAATCTGTCCCCGCGCCAACATAGCATCATGAAACTTCAAGATGCGATCCGTGATCGCCACTTGCACATATGGTTCTATCCGCCTCCAAAACCACTTCATGCTTTCTCTCCGATTGTGTAAATTAAGAATCAAGTTCAGGGTGTTGCACAATGAAAAAATCTGAAGCAAAACAATGAGTATGGATGATTTTTCTCTCTATCAATGGCTAGTTCTGGGGTTGTTGTCGGTGATCGCCATACTCCTATGGGCTATCGCCACCGGCCTTGACCGGAGTCTTGAAGCCATGACACAGCGAATCGAGCTTGCCTTAGCGGATGTGCATGATGAAATCGGGAACCTAGCGTTGGAAATACATCGCCCCAAGCATATAGAAGAGATCATCGGAGAGATTGAGCAAGACAGTAACGGCTCCTAGAGGGTATCGCTGGTAAACGTCTGACATATCGGCGGGTTGGTAACGGGGCGAACGTCTAGGCCTAGACTGACAAGGAAGCAATTCCGCGCTATGCTTCGCCTCTTACGAGAACGATAGGGAGGTGAAGATGGCTGAACCTTTCAAAGGCGACGCAGAACAGATTGGCTCGGGGGTGGTAGCCCTAACTGTCTGCATCGCTCAAATTCTGCGTGAATCCGATCAAGCTTTTCCAAAGCGCCTCGAATCGCTGCTTTCTGGATGGCAGGCGGAAGCATCCAAAAATGGCGAGGCTTATTGTTCGGAACTTCTTGGTTCGATTCGTGAGGCACTTGTTGACCCAAAACTGTTTCCAAATTCCGGCCCCTAATCTGTGTTTAAAAAAAAGAAAATAAATCTTGAGGAAATGACGGCCACAGAACTTCGGGGGTTTTACTCCCGAATCATGCGACGCTTGTTGTGGTTAAATGGTCTGTGGTTGTTGTTTGTAGCGGTGATGCTGTTTCTATGGACGCCCGCTGGAATAGTCCTCGTAATCATAACCGTCCTAAAATACGCGTATGATTATTTCGATATGGAATCCCAAGATATCTATACCGCTTTCATGGAACTGACCTTCCGTAAACAAGCTGAAGAAAATAAGTCCGATGAGGAAACAAGGTCTTAACCAGACTCACTTTTCTCGCCATTTTTGGACGGTTTAAGCTTATGAGGCTTCGGCGGCGTTTCCAGCATTTTCTTCAGCACCGCATCCCGGCGCTTTGCCGCTTCTTCTTCAGTTAGTTCTTCTTGATCTTTAGGGGTGTCATTCATGGATAAAACAGATTCCGATATAGAACATCAAATCACTCACTTGATAGGCCGGGTTGCTGTCGTTTGGAACAGCACAGAACTGACCTTACAGCAATTGATCGTAGAGTATCTCGACCTGATAGATAATGTGGGCTGGCTCATTGTTGAGAATATGGGTAACAAAACACGCTGCAATATCCTGAGGGCAGCTGTAGAAGAACTAGAAAAATCTGAGGAAGCTAAAGAATGCCTACTCTACGCCGTTAAATTATTTGATAGGTGCAGAGAAAACCGAAACCAATTACTCCATTCAATATGCGATATCCAGGACGGCGAAGTAACCCTTCTCAAACTCAATAAAGGCCTCGGTGACAACCTGCATATGCTGGACGCCGATTGGAAAACACTAGAAGAAACATATCAGGCTATCAGCACGACAGAAGAATATATCAATCACCTTTTATTCTTCGTCCGTTTCCGCCGCGATGGCTCACAAGAGCCATTGCCTCAAAAACCTCCGATACCAAATAAACTGAAGAGCCGCCCTCTACATCAGAAAGACGATCAACCCCCGCCTCAATCATCTCAGGGGTAATCTCAACTTCGGTTGACTCTTCTTTTCCCATTTTGTGCAGTCACCTATACAATTGGGATAATATTCCTATTATGAAGCGGGGCACGGGTCAAGGGGTCTCCCCTACCCTTCCTCCACCGATGTGATGCCGGGGAGGCTGGCGAGGTCGGCGCAGAGCACCGGCGACAGGGTGTAGCCTTCGGGAAGGGTGATTTGCGCTTCGCGGGGATGGTCATCCCCATTACCGTTACCCGCGCCGTTACTGCCATTGCCGTTGCCATTACCTCCCCCATTTCCAGGAATCCGCACCAGCACGTTGACGGTGCCGCTGCCGCCTTTTTTGTCCGCCAGCATGCCTTCCAGGGAGGCCGTGGCGGAGGCATCATCCACGCGGACGCGTATGGATGAGAGCCCCCGCGCGGCGGCCGCGTCCAGCGCGTCGATGCGGTTCGCGGTGAGGCGCGTGGTTTCCCCCTCCATGCGGGCTTCGGCCGAGAGGATGAGCGCGGTGCCCACCTCCAATAAATCGCGCGATGCCGATAAAGTCTCGGAAAACACCGTCACCTCGTAGGCGCCGCCGGCGTCGGAGAGACCGAGAAAGGCGTAGCGGTTGCCCTTGGCCGAGGTGCGTTCCTTGCGCGAGGTGACGATACCGGCGAGCCGCACATGGGAATCACCGGAATGTTCGGCGAGATGGGCGGGAATCCCCGTGCTGGGGATCACCTTCTGGCGGTCGAGATAAGACGCGTAGATTTCCAGCGGATGGGAGGACAGAAAGAATCCAAGAGCCTCGAACTCATGGCCCAGCTTAGCGGTCACGGTCCAGTCCTCGGCGGGGGGCAGGGTCAGATCCTGATCGGAAAGCCCGTCATCGCCGCCAAACAGGCTTTCCTGGGAGCTGTCGCGGGCCTGGGCCGCGGCGGCGGCGAAACGCATGATGGGCTCGACGGCGGCGTAAGCGCGGGCGCGGTTGGGCTCCAAACAGTCGAAGGCCCCCGCCCAGACCAGGAATTCCAATTGGCGCTTGTTGGCCATGCCGGGATCGAGGCGGCGCGCGAAATCCACCAGATCGCTGAATGGCCCGTTGGCCTCGCGCTCGGCCACCAGGGCCGCCATGGCCTGTTCCCCCACATTGCGAACCGCGGCCAGGGCATAACGGATGGCTTGGGCTCCGGCGTCCTGGGAATCCCCGTCAAGAAACTCCACGGAAAAGACCGGCGATGATTTGTTGATGTCGGGGGGCAGCAGAGTGAGCCCCAAACGGCCGATTTCCTGGCGGAACAGGTTGAGCTTGTCGGTATTGCCCAAATCCAGCGTCATGGAGGCGGCGAGGAAGGCCACCGGGTAATTGGCCTTGAGATAGGCGGTCTGGTAGGCCACCAGGGCGTAAGCCGCGGCGTGGCTCTTGTTGAAGCCGTAGCCAGCGAACTTGTCCACCTGATCGAAGATGCGGTTGGCCTTGGCCTCGGGCACGCCACGGGCCATGGCTCCTTCCACGAAATGCTTGCGCTGGGCGGCCATTTCGGAGCGGATTTTCTTGCCCATGGCGCGGCGCAGCAGGTCGGCCCCGCCCAGGGTATAGCCCGACAGCACCTGGGCGATCTGCATCACCTGTTCCTGGTAGATGATGATGCCATGGGTCTCGGAAAGGATATCCTCGAGCCGGTCATCCATGTAATCGGGCGGCTCGCGCCCATGCTTGCGGTTGACGTAGCTGGGGATGTTGTCCATGGGGCCGGGCCGGTAGAGGGCGACCACGGCGATGATGTCCTCGAAGCGGTCGGGCTTGAGCCCGCGCAGCACGTCGCGCATGCCGCTGCTTTCGAGCTGGAAGACCCCTACCGTCTCGGCGCGGCCCAGCATTTCGTAGGTGAGCGCGTCGTCGAAGGGGATCGTGGAGAGGTCCACCGTGATCTCCTGTTGGCGCAGGGCCTCCACCGCCCGGGCGAGAACCGTCAATGTCTTGAGCCCCAAGAAATCGAATTTCACCAGCCCCGCCATTTCCACGTATTTCATGGAAAACTGGGTCACCGGGGTCTGGGAACGGGGATCGCGGTAGAGCGGCACCAGTTCATCGAGCGCGCGGTCGCCGATGACCACCCCGGCGGCATGGGTGGAGGCGTGGCGGTAGAGGCCTTCCAGGGCGATGGCGAAATCCATCATGCGCGAGACGGTGGCGTCCTCGGCCTTGGCCTGGGCGAGCTGGGGCTCGGTTTCGATGGCCTTGGCCAGGGGCATGGGATCGGCGGGATTGTTGGGCACCAGCTTGCAGATACGGTCCACCTGGCCATAGGGCATTTGCAGCACCCGGCCCACATCGCGCAGCGCGGCGCGCGCCTGCAGCGTTCCGAAGGTGATGATCTGGGCCACATGGTCCGAGCCGTATTTGTCCTGGACGTAGTGGATTACCTCGTCGCGGCGGTCCTGGCAGAAGTCGATGTCGAAATCGGGTATGGACACCCGTTCGGGGTTGAGGAAACGCTCGAACAGCAAGCCGAAGCGCAGAGGATCGAGATCGGTAATGGTGAGCGCCCAGGCCACCACCGAACCGGCGCCCGAGCCGCGCCCCGGACCCACGGGAATGGCTTGCGCCTTGGCCCATTGGATGAAATCGGCAACGATCAGGAAATAACCGGCAAAGCCCATGTCGTTGATCACGTCGAGTTCGTATTCGAGGCGCTGGAGATAGGACTTGGCCTCGTGCTCGCGCGCGTGGACGTCCATGTCGGGGGCGAAGACGTGGCTTTCCATGCGCGCCTCGAGCCCGGCCTCGGCCAAATTACGGAGAGTTTCCTCCTCGCTCTGGCCGTCGGGACAGGGAAAGGACGGCAGCATGGGGTCGCGGGGCTGGGGGAACCAGGCGCAGCGTTGCGCCACCACCAGGGTGTTGTCGGCGGCCTCGGGCAGATCGGCGAACAGGGCGCGCATTTCGGCGGCGGTTTTGAAACGGTGTTCGGGAGTCAGGCGGCGGCGGTCGTCTTCGCTTAAGAATCGCCCCTCGGCGATACACAGCAACGCGTCATGGGCGTCATACATTCCCGCCTCGGCGAAGAACGCCTCGTTGGTGGCGAGCAGCGGCAGGTCGAGGCGCATGGCGAGATCGATGAAGGCCGATTCGGTTTTGGTTTCGTCGGCCGTGCCGTGGCGCATGATCTCCACATAGAGGCGGCCGGGATAGACGGCGGCGAGTTTCGCCAGCGTGGCTTCGGCTTCGGCCTCGCGGTCTTCGAGAAGATGCCGCCCAACGGCTCCCTTTGGCCCGCCGCTGAGCGCAATCAGGCCGTCGCTGAACGTTTCCAGATCGGCCATGGAGACTTGCGGTTCGGCGTGGGAATCGGACTCGAGGAAGGAGCGGCTCACCAGTTTAAGGAGGTTGCCGTATCCGGTCTCGTTCTGGACCAGCAGCACCAGCTGGTCGGGCGGCAGATTGGGGGCATGGGAATCGTTGCCGCGCGGCTCCCCGTGTTTGCGGGTGACCGCCATCTGACAGCCGATGATGGGCTGGATTCCTGCCTCTCTAGCGTTGAGGGCGAATTCCAGGGCGCCGAAGAGATTACCGCTGTCGGTGACGGCCACCGCCGGCATGGCGTTGTCGCGGGCCAGCGCCGTCAAATCCTTGGTGGTGATGGCCCCTTCGAGCAGCGAATAGGCGGAATGAACGCGAAGATGGACGAAATCGGCATGGGCCATAGTGAAGTAGCAATGTCCCTGTTTTAACGGGAGCCCAGTTTTTCACATATGGCCGAGGACGGGGACCGGTATTTCACGGTTATCCACAAGAAAATGCGTGTCTTGGATTAGCCCGAGGATTAACCGGGTACCAGAATCCCGTCCTCGATGAGAATGGTGCGGTCCATACGCGCGGCGAGGTCGGGATTATGGGTGGCCACCACCGCCGCGGTGCCGGTCTGGCGCACCAGGGAGACGATCTCCTCGAAGACCGCGTCGGCGGTTTTCTGGTCGAGATTGCCGGTGGGCTCATCGGCCAGCAGTACCGAGGGCAGATTGGCAATCGCCCGGGCAATGGCGATGCGCTGTTGTTCGCCGCCGGAAAGCTGGGCCGGGCGGTGATCGGCGCGGTCCTGCAGGGCCATCATCTCGAGCAGTTCGCAAGACCGCAGACGGGCCTCGGCCTTGGCCAGCCCGGCAATCATCTGTGGCACCATGATGTTCTCCAGCGCCGAAAACTCCGGCAGCAGATGATGAAACTGGTAGACGAAGCCGAGCCGGTGGCGGCGGATTTCCGTGCGCTGGTCATCGGAAAGGCGGCTGCAAGGCACGCCGTCCACCTCTACCTCGCCGGCATCGGCTGGCTCCAGCAGACCGGCGATCTGTAACAGGGTGGATTTGCCCGACCCGCTGGGCCCCACCAGGGCCACCACTTCGCCCCGGCGCACGCTCAGCGACGCCCCGCGCAGGACCGTGATATGGGACTCGCCCTGGTCGAAACTGCGGACGATGGCGTTGAGGCCCAGAGCCACATTCTCGGTGGTGCCGTAATGAGGGGGCGCGCCCACGCCATGGGCGCCGGGACCCCAATCCTGGGTGCCATCACTCATAGCGCAAAGCCTCCACCGGATCGAGCCGCGCCGCGCGCCACGAGGGATAGAGGGTGGCGAGGAAGGTAAGAACCAGCGCCATGACCACGATCAGGGTCACTTCCAGCGGGTCCACCACGGCGGGCAGCTTGGAGAGGAAGTAAATCTCGGCGGCGAACAGGTCGGTGCCGGTGAAGCCTTCGAGCCACTGGCGGATGGATTCGATATTGAGCGAAAACCCCAGACCCAGGGCGAACCCCGCAGCCGTTCCCGCCACACCGATGGAGGCGCCGCTGAGAAAGAAGATGCGCATGACGGTGCCCCTGGTGGCGCCCATGGTGCGCAGGATGGCGATGTCCTGGCCCTTGTCCTTGACCAGCATGATCATGCTCGAAATGATGTTGAAGGCGGCCACCAGAATAATCAGGGTGAGAATCAGAAACATGACGTTGCGTTCCACCTGGATCGCGTTGAAGAAGCTGGAATTGGCCTGTTGCCAGTCATGGACGCGGTATGTGTCGCCCACCGCCGTCTCTACCTGGTCGCGTATCTGGTCTATGTGGTCGGGGTCTTCGGTCATCAGTTCGATGGCCGTGACGGCCTCGGGCAGGCGGAAGAATATCTGGGCCGCGCCGATGGGCATGAAGATGAAGGAGCTGTCATATTCGTACATGCCCACCTCGACGGTGGCGGCGACCGGATAGGCGCGCATGCGCGGCACGCTGCCAAAGGCGGTGGCGGTGCTCTTGGGCGAGATCAGGGTCACCTGGTCGCCGGGCTTGACCCCCAGTTTCCAGGCCAGCCTGGCGCCCAGGACCAGGCCTTCGCCGTTGATGAAGCTTTCGAGATTACCGGCCACGATATTGCTGGCGAGGAGGTCACGGGCGCGGAAATCGCCGGGCCGCATGCCCCGCACCATGGCTCCCAGCGCCGTGCGGCGGCTGTTCACCATGACCTGGCGCTCGATCATGGGAGTAGCCGAAACCACCCCCGGCACAGCGCGCAGCCGCGCCGCCAGGGGATCGAAATCGGTCAACGTCCGTTCCACCGAAAATACACCGAGATGGCCGTTGAGGCCGAGGATGCGGCTCATGAGCTCCTCGCGGAAGCCGTTCATCACCGACATGACCACGATCAGCGTCGCCACCCCCAGCGCGATCCCGAGCAGGGAAAAGCCCGCAATCAGGGAGACGAAGCCTTCCTTGCGGCGGGGCTTGAGATAGCGCATGGCCACCATGCGTTCGAATTTGGAAAACACCTTGTTTTTGCTCCCTCTGTATCAGGGTTGGTTAAGGCCGTGGCGCGCCAGTTCCCGTTCGCGCTCGCTCGCGCTTTCCATGCGGCCGCCGTCGAAAGGCGGCTGGGGGTCGTATTCAATGGCGAGCTGGATGGCCCGCGCCGTTTCCTCGTCGCTCAATTCGGCGGCAAGCTGGAGCGCCATATCGATGCCCGCCGACACCCCGGCGCAACTTACCACCTTTCCGTCCCAGACCACCCGTTGGTTCACAGGCCGTGCGCCATAACCGGCAAGAGCCTCCATGGCCCGCCAGTGGGTCACCGCGCGGCACCCCTTCAGCACACCCGCCGCGCCCAGAATAAGCGCCCCGGTGCACACACTCGCCGTCAGCCGCGTGGTCTCGTGCAGCCGCGCCACCCAGTCGGTAACTTGCGGGTTTCCGGCCAGGGCATCGGCGCCGGGACCGCCGGGAATAAGCAGGATATCAGTCGCCGCCACATCGGTCAGCGCGTAATCGGCCACCAGCGCCAAAGAGCCGCCGTGGGTGCGCTGTGGGCCGGGTTCCAGCGCGGCAACGCCTATCTTTGCGCCGGGGAGCCGTCCCAGCACCTCGAAGGGCCCCACCGCATCAAGAGGTGTCATGCCTGCGAAGGCCAGTATGGTGATCTCCATGACGGGTTTCTCCCGCGCTTCTTCCATGAACCGTCCGGCCTAGCCGGTGAGTTTTTCCAGCGCCGAGTCCAGGGACAACTCCTCTTTCTCGCCCCCTGCCCGGCGTTTGAGTTCCACCGTGCCAGCAGCCACCCCGCGCGGCCCCACCACCAGCTGCCAGGGCAGACCGATCAGGTCCATATCGGCGAACTTGGCGCCCGGCCTCTCGTCGCGGTCGTCGTAAAGCGCCTCGATCCCGGCGTCGCGGAGGCGGTCATAGATGTCATCGCATTGGGAAACGCAGGCCTCGTCGGATACCTTCAGATTCACCAGCCCGACGGCGAAGGGCGCCACGCTGTCGGGCCAGATAATGCCGTTTTCGTCGTGGCTGGCCTCGATGATGGCGGCGGGCAGGCGCGACACGCCGATGCCGTAGGAACCCATTTCCGGGGTGATGCGTTCGCCCCCGGGTCCGTCCACCACCAGCCCCATGGCGGCCGAATATTTGGTGCCGAAAAAGAAAATATGCCCCACTTCGATGCCGCGCGCCTGTTTCAGGCGATCGTCGGCCACGGGACATTTTTCAGGATCGTGCAGTTCTTCTTCTGCGGCATAGATGGATTGCAGCGCCGCCACATCGGGGTTGTCCATGTCCAGGGTCATCTCGTCATAGGCGGCGTCATAAAAGATGGCGCTTTCCCCGGTCTCGGCGAGGATGTGGAATTCGTGGCTCATATCGCCGCCGATGGCGCCGGGATCGGCCCGCACCGGCACCGCCTTGAGCCCCATGCGGGCGAAGGTGCGGAGATAGGCGGCGAACATGTTGTCATAGGACCTCTTCGCCCCCTCGAGATCGAGATCGAAGGAATAGGCGTCCTTCATAAGGAACTCGCGGCAGCGCATGATGCCGAAACGGGGGCGTACTTCGTCGCGGAATTTCCACTGAATATGATAAAGATTTACAGGTAGTTGCTTGTAACTCTTAATGCAATCTCTCAAGATTGAGGTGACCATTTCCTCGTTGGTGGGACCATAGAGAAGGTCGCGCCCGTGGCGGTCCTCGATGCGCAGCATTTCCTTGCCGTAATCGTCATAGCGTCCGCTTTCGCGCCACAGATCCGCCGACTGGATGGTGGGCATGAGAATTTCCTGGGCCCCGGCGGCGTCCTGTTCGTCGCGGATGATGGTCTCGATATTCTTGAGCACGCGCAAGCCCAGCGGCAGCCAGGAATAGATGCCGGCGCTTTCCTGGCGGATCATGCCGGCGCGCAGCATCAGGCGGTGAGAGACGATTTTCGCCTCGGCCGGAGTTTCCTTGAGGGTGGGAAGAAAGAATCGGGACAGGCGCATAGGGGTGCTTTCATGAAGATGCGCGCGGGCTCGGCGCGAGTGGTGCGAAGCGGGTCAGCGAAGGATCGGCAAAAGAGCGGTGACTTTAGGCAATGCCATAGATGAAGGCAATGGCCCGGGCAGGAGATCGGGTGAAAGACGTTGAGATGGGGAATGTAAACGCCGGAAAGGGGCGGTTACTTCATGATTTTCTTGCAGGCCTCGGCGAGTTTTTTCTGTTCCTGGTCTTCCAGAGGCTGGCCGTTGAAATAGGGAACGCCGTCCTTCACCGTCACCGTGCCCACCTTGAAATTAGGATCGTAGACGTTGCCGCCGGCGCCCGACACCTTCGAGGACAGGTCGTAATTGATATCGAAGGAGATTTCCTTGGGCGGCTCGATCTTGGGGCCGGTGGACTTCAGGTTGGCGCCGGCCACCTTTCTGCCACGGGCATCGACGCCGGGCTTGTAGGCCACATCGGCGCCCGAATTGACCAGAACCTGGGCGCATTGTCTCTTGGTTACCTTGACCTTGGCTGCCTTGGGGGCCGGGGCAGGCGTGGCCGCCGCGGGGGCGGATTCCAGGGCTTCCGGCAGCGGCAAGCCCTCGATTCCCTTCTTGTTCGCGGCCCAGGAATCGGCGGCAAACGGTCCTGCGCCAAAGGCGAGGACGAGGCTCAAAAGCAAAAAGTAATTTTTCGTCTTCATGGCGGCCATTATATCCGTAAACTGCCTAACAATCCACTAATGCCCCGTCTTTTTGGGGCTCACGACCACGCACAGGACAGGTCAGAACGTATGGATTTAAGTTTTTTCCGGCTTGCAGAACACGGCACCACGGTAAGGACGGAGATCACCGCCGGGGCCACCACCTTTCTCACCCTGTCCTATATCATCTTCGTCAATCCCCATATTCTCGGCGCGGCGGGAATGGACCCAGGCGCGGTTTTCGTCGCCACCTGTCTGGCCTCGGGCCTCGCCTGTCTGGCCATGGGGCTGTACGCCAACTACCCCTTTGCGCTCGCCCCTGGCATGGGGATCAACGCCTATTTCACCTATGACGTGGTGCTGGGCATGGGAATCCCCTGGCAGACGGCGCTGGGCGCGGTGTTCCTGGCCGGGTTCCTGTTCCTGCTGTTGACCCTGTCCCAGGCCCGGCAATGGATCATCGACTCCATACCCAAGTCTCAGAAAATGGCCATATCCGCCGGCATCGGGCTGTTTCTCATCCTCATCGCCCTGGAAAACGCCGGCATCATCGCCGCCAGCAAGGACACCCTGGTGACCCTGGGCGATCTCGGAGCGCCGGGAGTGTTGTTGGCGGTGGCCGGATTCCTGGTGATGGTGGCGCTGGATGGCCGCGGCGTGCCCGGCAGCATCCTGATCGCCATTCTCGGCGTCACGGTGGCGGGGATCGTCTTGGGCGTCACCCCGACTCATGTCGGATTGGGGAGCGTTGTTTCCATGCCGCCCAGCCTCGCCCCCACGGCCCTGGAAATGGATATCCCCGGCGCCTTTCATATTGGCCTGGCGGCGGTGGTTCTGGCCTTTCTGTTCGTGCTCATGTTTGACGCCACGGGATCGCTGATCGGGCTGGCGAACCGGGCCGGGCTTCTCGACGAACGGGGCAACCTGCCACGCATGCGCCAGGCCCTGGTGGTGGACAGCGCCGCCACGCTGGTGTCCTCGGCGCTGGGCACCTCGCCCACCACCGTCTACATCGAGAGCGCCACCGGCATCAAGGCCGGGGGGCGGACCGGGCTGACGGCTGTGGTGGTGGCGGGGCTGTTCATCGCCGCCCTCTTCCTCTCGCCTTTGGCCGAGACCATTCCCGTTTACGCCACCGCGCCGGCCCTGTTGTTCGTGGGTTGTATGATGGCGCACGCCTTCACGGATATGGGCTGGGACGACGTCAGCGAATACGTGCCGGCGGTGATCACCGCCACCGCCATGCCCTTGACCTTTTCCATTACCGGCGGCATCGGATTCGGCTTCATCGCCTATACGGCCATCAAAATATTGAGCGGCCGGGCGCAGGAAGCCTCCCCCGCCATGACCCTTCTGGCCGTGGCCTTCCTTCTGAAATTCGCCTTCCTTTAAAGGCGGCGGCCCCTCCGAATCGGGAGGCAATTTAATTAATTTGTTTTTAAGCAAAAAAAAGAGGTGACGGGCGCCTCGGAATGCCTTACTTTTTCTGCGACAAAACAGCGCGTCACGTAGCGCGCGGCCCGAGTTTGGGGAGGAAATCACACCTTGGTCGGCATTTTGTCCCTGGGTGTGGAATAAGATGCAATTAATGCATCACTAAAAATGGCAAGACCGGCTTCCGGTGTTGCCATTTTTTTATTGGGGAAACTTTATTAGCCCCCTCAGTCGCCGGGCGGCCACCTCCGTGGCCTTGGCTTTCGCGCCATAAGGCACCCTTATTTCTCGCGCCTCAGGCACGGTGGGCAGTCGCCGGAGACCCGCATCCAGGGCGGATTCAGGCGCGCGATCTCGTCATAGACGGGGCAGGTTTCACTGTGGGCGCCGGGAAGATAGCCGATGCTCATGAGAAATTCGTTGGTGATCTCGCCGCCGGTAAAGTGAAAGGTCTGCTTGAACAGCTTAACCCAGTCGTCCTTGGGCCGGGGGTGATGGTGGTCGAGCCAGGCGGCGAAGGAACCGAACTCACCGATCAGCTCCCGAAAAACCTGCGCGTTATGGATGGCGGCGGCGATCTTGAGGCGGTTGCGGATAATCCCGGCGTCATTCATGAGGCGCGCCACCTCGCCCTCGCCATAGGCAGCCACCCGGCCGATATCGAAACCCTCGAAGGCGGCCTGAAAATTTTCCGTTTTCTTGAGCACGGTGAGCCAGGACAACCCCGCCTGGTTCAACTCCAGCACCAGCCTCTCGAAGAAGGCGTTATCGTCACCGAGCGGAAAGCCATAGACCGTGTCGTGATAGGGCCCGTGGATGGGATGGCCCGACGCCGCTTTGCAATACCAGCTCATGGGGGATCATTTTCCCGTGGTTTCATAAACTCGCGGATCATATATACATGATTCGACGCCACCACATGATTGGAAGCCCCCCATGATCATTCTTCTCTCCCCCGCCAAGAAGCTCGATTTCAAAGACGCGCCAGGGGGGGATTCCAGCACCCTTCCCCATAGCCGGCCCGATTTTCTGGAGAAAAGCCGGATTCTGGTGGAACGCGCCCGCGAGCTGAGCCGGGCTGAGTTGTCCCGCCTCATGAAGATCAGTGACAAGCTGGCCGACCTCAACCACGCCCGGTTCAGGGAGTTTTCCACCCCCTTTACGCCGGAAAACGCCAAACAGGCGGTGCTGGCCTTTCGCGGCGATACCTATGTGGGGCTCGACGCCGACAGCCTCGGTGAGGGTGATCTCGGATTTGCCCAGGATCATCTTCGGATTCTCTCCGGGCTTTACGGCCTGTTGCGTCCCCTCGACCTGATCCAGCCCTATCGGCTGGAAATGGGCTCCCGGCTTTCCAACCCGCAAGGGAGCAACCTCTATGAGTTCTGGAACGGGCAGCTTTCCGAGAGCCTCAACGCCCTGGCCGGGAACCACGTCACCCCGCTGGTGGTGAATTTGGCTTCGGCAGAATATTTCAAGGCCATTGACCGTGAACGCCTGAATCTTCCCGTGCTGACCCCGGTGTTCAAGGAATGGCGCAACGGCGAGGCCAAGGTGATCGGTATGATGGCCAAACGCGCGCGGGGGCAGATGGCCCGTTACATCATCCGCAACCGCCTTGAATCTCCCAAAGCCATGAAGGCGTTCAACGACGGCGGCTATGCCTTCCAACCCGACCAGTCGGACGGGGACAACTGGGTCTTCATGCGCGAAAGGCCTTAGCGAAGAAGGCTAAAGCTCTCTTACGTTGATGATCCCCGAGGTTACCAGGGCATAGACGCCGGCCCACAGCACCCCGGCGATGACGGCGGTGACGGCGAATTTAAGGCCGAGACGGGGATTAGCGGGCGCGCCGCTGTCGTGGCCCTCTTCGGGCGCGGAGTCCCCCCGGCGGATGCCCCAGGGCAGAACCGCGAACAGAGTCACCCACCACAGAACGATGTAGACGGCAATGCCGGTTACCAGCCCCATGGTCAGAGCGGTTCAGGGCTGATAGGAACCTTTTGACCGGGATGATTTTGTCCCGTGGCGAGGCGCGCTTCGAAATGCGATGCCTGCGCATCGGATGAAGAGCGTAACGACGCCACGGGGCCAAAGCACACGGCCCAAGGTGGGGCGGATCGGTCCCCCGAGGGCGTTGCGGCGCTTGCCCGATGTGCCCACATCGCGCTGCGTGCCGCGTCTACCCGAATGAACCGATTCGCTGCCATCAAATTGATCCCCATCAGCCCTGATCCGCTCTTAAGCTTCTTCGATTTCGATCAAGGTGCCGCAGAGGTCCTTGGGATGGGCGAACAGCACCGGCTTGCCATGAGCCCCGGTCTTGGGTTCGCCGTCGCCGAGAATACGCACGCCTTCGGCGCGCAGGCGGTTGCGGGCCTCGATAATGTCTTCCACCTCGAGGCAGATATGGTGAATGCCGCCGGCGGGAGAGCGCTTCAGGAAATTGGCCACCGGCGAGTCCTCGTCCAGCGGCGTCATCAGTTCGATAACGGTGTTGGGAAGTTCCACGCAAACCACCCTTACGCCGTGATCGGGGTAGTCCTCGACCCCGGAAACCTTCGCTCCCAGAATATCGCGGTAGATGATCCGCGCCGCGTCGATATCTGGAACCACAATGGCCACATGGTTGAATTTGCCAATCATTGGAATTTTTCCCCGGAAAATGGTAAGATGGCCTTTGTGGTGAGTCGTGCCGTCCCCGGCATGTAAAATCGGTATGCAGCACCGTTGAGCACAGCGTCCGCCCCGCGGACTTTTCGAGCCTGATTTGAAGATATAATTATACCGGGGAAAAGCAACGCCGAATCGGGCCCCGATCTCATGTAGAGATTTCTTTCATCCAGGATGGAGCCGTGACGAACGGGAGTTTGTCTGATGGCCGTGTCGTCGCTGACCGGGATGGTCAGTACCGCGCAATTATCGGCTTTCGCGCCGGGGCTTAAGGCTGCCGGAGCGGATGCCCTGCTGCGTTCCGATCCCCAGAGCGAGGCGCCACGGCTGGGCGCCACCCAGACCCGTGACCAGGTCCGCAATACCCGCTTCGGCCAGGTCACCGACGCCCTGCAATCGCTCACCAGTTTCGCCAGCATCCTGACATCGTCGTCACGGCTGGGCACGAACACCAATCTCAACGTAGCTACTTCGTCCGATCAGAGCGTGCTGACGGCATCCGCCGACAGCACCGCCGTGGAGACCGGCAACGTCATCCATGTGAGCGAACTGGCGCGGGCACAACAACTGGTATCCAACGAGCAGGAATCGGCCTCGGCATCCATCGGCAGCGGCTTTAGCACCACCATCACCTTCGCCTTCGGCGAGGCCGAAGCCGGCGGGCTGTTCAGCCAAAAGGCGGGCACGGTGGAACAGACCGTGAGCATCAACGGCAGCAACAATTCCCTGGCCGGGATCAGCGCCGCCATCAATGAAGCGGGGATCGGCGTCGCGGCCAGCCTGGTGAGAAGCAGCAGCGGCGTGGCGTTACAACTGGACGCGGCCAGCGGCGTCAAGAACAGCCTTAAGATTACGGTGAGCGGCGATGGCGCCATCAGCGACCTGTTGACCTTTAATCCCGGCAACGACCAGAAACTGACCCAGACCCGGGCCGGGCGCGACGCCCAGATCAGCGTCGGCGACCGCCACCTTTCCAGCGAGAGCAATAGCGTGTCGCGGCTCATCGACGGCGTTACCCTGGACCTCAAGGGCAAGGGCACCACCCTTCTTAATGTGGCCACCGCCGAGCCTACGCTGACCAAGGTCACCTCGGGTACGGTGAAGAATTTCGTCTCCGCCTTTAACCGCGTTCTCGGCCTCATCGATCGGGCAAAACAGGAAGACCCGGACATCACCGAGAAACTGGACGCCATCAGGGACCGCCTGGAAGCCATTGCCGCCGCCGCGCCCGCCACCGTGCGCGAGGCCCCTTTCCGTAATCTGGGACAGATCGGCATTACCCAGAACGCCGACAAGACCCTGGAGCTGGACGAAGCGAAGCTGGCCGCGGCGCTGACCAAGAACGAGGCCAATGTCACCGCCTTTTTCACCGGCGCCAACGTAGGAATCGCCGACCGTTCGCTGAAACAGCTGGGGGAGGTCTTGAGCGAGGGCGGCAGCGTGGAGACCGGCGCGGCCCAGATCGATCGCGATCTGGAGGCTTCAGGCGCGGCGCTGGACTCCCATTCCTTCTTCGAGAGTTCGGTTCAGCGCGACATGGCCAGCCAGTTCGCGGGGCTCAATGTGACGCTGACCGATACGCTGCTTGATGGGCCGACATTGCAGGGGCTGCTGGGCTCCAACGCCATTCCCGAACTCGACCAGGGCAGACCCACCGCCGGAAACCGGCTGTTGCTCTCGCGTTCCAACGTGGCCTTCCAGCAAAGCGTGGGCAACCAGCTCCGCGCCTTCCCCGGCCAGCTGTTCAGGACGGTTGTTTGAGGGCGTTGCCCTAAATCCGCACCACATGGACCTGGGTTACGGGGCGCTGGGTGCGTTCGGCAAAGAAGGCCTTGCGCACCGCGCGCCGCACCGCCTCTCCCACTTCGGCATCATCGCGGGTTGATGACCCGGAGAGGGTCTCCACGGCCTTGGCCGCGGCGGCGGTGAGTTTTTTCATAAGGGCATCCTCGCCCTCCCCGCCTTGCTCGCCTTGCTCACTTTCCGGTGCGAAATGACCAGGCCCGCTGATGACGGGATCGGAGAGCAGCTCGCCGTCGCCGCCCACAACCACGGTGACCGCCAGCGAACCGTTGAACATCATGCGCTTGCGGGTCGCCATCATGGAACTGTTCAACGGCACCATGCGGTTGCCGTCCAGGGTCAAGCGGCCGCTCGCCACCCGGCCGATGATTTCCGCATCGCCGGGGGCGAGGCGCAGCACCAGGCCGTTCTCGATCTCCACTGCTTGTGGTATCTGGCAGGACCGCGCCAGCTTCGCCTGTTCGTGGAGATGGCGGGTCTCGCCGTGAACCGGCACCACCACATGAGGATTGACCCATTGATACATCTGGGCCAGTTCATCGCGTCCGGGATGGCCCGACACATGGATGAAGTGGTCCTTCTCGGTCACCACCTCCACGCCCAGAGCCACCAGACGGTTCTGGAGCCGGGCGATGGATTTTTCGTTGCCGGGAATGATGCGCGAGGAAAAGATGGCGGTATCGCCCTTTTCCAGTTCCACCCGGGGATGATTGTCAAAGGCGATGCGGGCGAAGGCGGCGCGGGGCTCCCCCTGGCTGCCGGTACAGATCAGTAGAATTTTCTCACGGGGCAGACGCTCCACGTCATATTCGGTGAGAAATTCGGGAATCTCCGTGAGGTATCCGTTTTCCTTGGCGCTTTCATAGAACGACCACAGGGAGCGGCCGATGAGCGCCGCGTGACGGCCATTGGATTCGGCCACACGGGCCAGGGTCTCGAGGCGGGCGATGTTAGAGGCAAAACAACCCACGGCGATGCGACCGCTCTCGTAACGGCCCACCAGTTCCTCGAGACTTTCCCGCAGAGCGCCCTCGGACTCGGACGAGCCCTCGGTAAAGACATTGGTGGAATCGCAGACCATGGCCAGCACCCCGCCCTCGCCCAGTTCGCGCAGCGCCGCCTCGTCGGTGACCTCGCCCACCAGGGGATCGGGGTCGAGCTTCCAGTCCCCGGTATGGAGAACGGTGCCGTGGGCCGAATGGATAACCACGGCGTTGGGCTCGGGGATGGAATGGGTGAGCGTGATGAGCTCAATACTGAAGGGGCCGATTTCAAAGGAGCCGCTCAAGGGGATTTCCGTGATCACGGCTTCTTTTTCCAGTCCCGTCTCGCGCAGCTTGCGGCGCAGGATGGAAGCGGTAAACGCAGTGGCGTAGATGGGGCAGCGCAAACGCCGCCACAAATAAGGCACGGCGCCGATATGGTCCTCGTGGGCATGGGTGAGAACGATCCCCGCCAGGCGGTCGCGCTGGCTCTCGATGAAGGCGGGGTCGGGGGTGATGATATCCACCCAGGGCATGGAATCGTCGCCGAAGGTGACGCCGAAATCGACGATGATCCATTCCCCCTCGCTGCCGTAGAGGTTGAGATTCATGCCGATCTCGCCCGACCCGCCAAGCGGAAGGAACAGCAATTCCTCGCCCGGCACCGGCTCGCCCTCGGGCAACAGCGCCTCGTCGGTTTCGCGGTCTGATTTTTTGGCGCGGGCTGGTTTTTTAGGGGCGCGGCTCATGAAGGGCTGTTGATCTGGTGGATCTTCAATAATCCGCGCAGGGTCAGTTCGGGATCGTGATGCCCGATGGCGTCGGTGAAACCGATGAAAAGAGCGGCCATTCCGCCGGTGGCCACCACCGTCATGGGTTTCCCGAATTCTTCTACGATGCGCGCCACCATGCCTTCGATCATGCTCACATAGCCCCAGAAGATGCCCGACTGCATGGCGCTGACGGTGCCCGTGCCGATGACCTTCCCGGGCTTTTTCACGGCGATACGGGGCAGCTTTGCGGCCTCCATATAGAGGGCCTCCAGGGACAGGTTGATGCCCGGCGCGATCACGCCGCCGGTATAGTTGCCCTTGGCGTCCACCACGTCGAAGGTGGTGGCGGTGCCGAAATCGAGGACGATGGCGGGGCCTTTGTAGCGGTCGTGGACGGCCACCGCGTTCACCAGCCGGTCGGCCCCCACCTCGGAGGGGCGCTCGGTCAGCACCTCGATCCCAAGGTCAACGCCGTCCTCGCCCACCACCAGCGGCTCGCATTTGAAATAGCGGTGGCATAGGGCCGAGAGGTAATGCTGGGAGGCGGGCACCACATTGGCGATGACCACCGCCTTGATATCCCCCAGCGCCAGGTCTTCCAGCGTCATCAGCTGGGTCAACCATACCGCGTATTCATCGGCGGTGCGGTGCGGGTCGTTGGAACTGCGCCAGCGGGCGCGTAAGCTTTCGCCGTCGAAAATGGCGAAGATGATGTCGGTATTTCCTGAATCGATAGCCAGCAGCATGGTTAAGCCTTATGTGGGAAAGCCCATAATAACGTCGGCGGCAGTAAGAACCCGTTTCTCGCCCTTGCCGGTCTCAAGGACCAGAGCGCCGGATTCGTCGAGATCGGCAAAGCGGCCCTGGAGCAGTTCCTGTTCCGTCTTTACCTCTATTTTCTCGCCCAGGCACCAGGCGAATTCGAGCCATCTCTTGCGCACCGGAGCGAAACCCTCGCCCGACCACTCTTCCATGACCCGTTTGAAGCTGTCGGTAAAGTGTTTCAGCACGCCTTCGACGCTGGCGTGAGTTGCGCCGCTCTCGTGCAGGCTGGTGGACGGGAACGAAACCTTGCCGGGCGAAGAGGCCACGTTGACGCCAATGCCCACCACCAGCCATTCGAGCATGTCGCCCTGGGCCGAGGATTCGAGGAGAATACCGGCGATTTTTTTGCCCTCCACGAGAATGTCGTTGGGCCATTTCATATGGATTTTTGCCGTCTGGGGAAGCGTGAAACACAGCGCATTGAAGACCGCGACGGCGGCGACGAAGCTGAGTTGTGGCGCCTGGGTGAGCAGAATATTGGGCCGCAGGATGAGCGACATATAAAGATTACCGCCCGGCGAAATCCATTCCCGGCCGCGCCGCCCCTTTCCCCCGAGTTGCGATTTGGCCCAGACAAGCGTACCCGCGGGCGCGCCCTCGCGGGCCAGGCGCGCGGCTTCCTCGTTGGTGCTGTCCACCACATCGAGGCTGATGAGATGATAGAGCTCGTCTAGTTGGGATAAATCTTCCATACGCTTTTTCAAAAAAATACGCGGCGCCAGTGCCGAAACCCCCATCGTCAAAACTAAAAGAGGGTGGGCTTTAAGGACACAACCTTAGGAAATTAAACGCCCCTCTGTCTAAC